>JADYYB010000241.1 GCA_020853895.1 Bauldia sp. | reverse complement strand
GACGTTGAAGAGCTGGAAGAGGGTGAGCGTGGTGAAGGCCATCGTCTGTCCATAGGCGAGCGTGCCCGTCCCCTCGATGAGCCCGCCGGGCAGCGCGGCGTCGAGGACGAGGAGCGTCCCCACGGCCATGATCGCCCCGACATAGAAGATGCCGCCCCACATCGCGCCGGTTATCACCGGCTCGCCACGCGGGCGCGGCGGCCGACCCATCACGCCGGGGTCGGCGGGATCGACGCCGAGCGCGAGCGCCGGCGCGCCGTCGGTGACGAGGTTGATCCAGAGGATCTGTGTCGCGACCAGCGGCAGGACGAGCTCGGAGCCCTCGCCCGCCTCGAGCCCGATCAGCCCTGCGAGGAGCACGCCGAAGAACATCGTCGTCACCTCGCCGATATTTGACGACAGGAGGTAGCGGAGGAATTTCCGGATGTTCGAGAAGATCGCCCGGCCTTCCTCGACGGCGGCGACGATGGTCGCGAAATTGTCGTCGGCGAGCACGATGTCGGCGGCCTGCTTGGAGACGTCGGTGCCGGTGATGCCCATGGCCACGCCGATATCGGCGGTCTTGAGCGCGGGGGCGTCGTTCACCCCGTCGCCGGTCATCGCCACGGTCATGCGGGCGCGCTGGAGGGCGTTGACGATGCGGAGCTTGTGCTCGGGATTGACGCGCGCATAGACGGACACGGTCGCCACCGTTTCGTCGAGCTCGGCGTCGGACATCTTCTCGAGCTCCGCGCCGAGCACCGCGCGGAGCGTGACGATGCCGAGGTCGCTCCCCACGCGCGCCGCGGTCTTGGGGTGGTCGCCGGTGATCATCATCACGCGGATGCCGGCGCCCTGGGCGCGCTTGACCGCCTCGCGCGCCTCCTGGCGCGGCGGGTCGATCATGCCGATGAGGCCGAGGAAGACGAGGTCGTGCTCGAGCTCCTCGTCGAACGTCTCTCCGTCCGAGGTGGGAAGCGAGCGGAAGGCGACGCCGAGCGTGCGCAGCCCCTCGCCGGCCAGCGCCTCGTTCCGCTCCATGATCCGCGCGCGGTCCTCCTCGGAGAGCGCCACTGCCTCGCGTCCCACGAGCTGGTGCGTGCAGCGCTTGAGAAGGACGTCGGGCGCGCCCTTGGTGAGAGCGCGGAGCCGGGCGCCGTTCTCGCCGTCGGCATGGACCGTGCTCATCAGCTTCCGCTCCGAGGAGAACGGCACCTCGCCGACCCGCACATAGCGCGCGTCGAGCTCCTCGGCGGAGAGGCCGAGCTTCCGCGCCGCGACGATCAGGGCCGCCTCGGTCGGGTCGCCCTGGATCGTCCAGCGCCCGTTCTCCTCGCGAAGGACCGCGTTGTTGGCGCGCTCGGCGGCGATCAGCGCCCGCCGCACCTCCTCCGCCAGCGCATCGTCGACAGCGCCGCCGCCATCGGAATGGACAGCGCCCTCGGGCGCGTAGCCTGTGCCGTCGAAGCTCACGCGGCCGCTCGCGGTGGCGACGACTCGCACGGTCATCTCGTTGCGGGTCAGCGTCCCGGTCTTGTCCGAGGCGATCACGTCGGCCGAGCCGAGCGTCTCGACCGCGGAGAGATGGCGCACCACCGCCTTCCGCGCCGCCATGCGCTGGACGCCGAGCGAGAGCACCACCGTCACCACGACCGGCAGGCCCTCGGGCACGGCGGCGACGGCCAGCGCCACGCCGAGGATGAACACGTCGAAGAGGCCGGAGAGGCTCCGCACCTCGTCGACCACCACGATCGTGCCGATCATCACTACGGCGATCACCACCACGACCGTGCCGAGAAGGCGCCCGACCCGGGCGAGCTCGCGCTGGAGCGGCGTCTCCTGCTCGGTGGCGCGCTCCAGCATGCCGGCGATGCGGCCCATCTCGGTGCCCATGCCGGTGGCGGTCACCACCGCGCGGCCGTGGCCGTAGGTTACCGCCGTGCCGCTGAAGACCATGTTGAGCCGGTCGCCGATGCCCGCTTCCTCGGCGATCGCCGCGGTTTCCTTCGCGACCGGCAGGCTCTCGCCGGTGAGCGCCGCCTCCGCCGTCTGGAGCGCGGTCGACTCGACCACCCGGCCGTCGGCGGGCACCGTGTCGCCCTCCTCGAGGAGGATGACGTCGCCGGGCACCAGCTCGGCGGCCGGCACGCTCTGCCGCTCGCCGCCGCGCACGACATTGGCGCGCGCCGCCGACATCGCGCGGAGCGCCGCCACCGCGCGCTCGGCGCGCGCCTCCTGCACATAGCCGAGGATGGCGTTGAGGATGACGATGGCGAGGATGGCCATCGCCTCGTAGGGGAGCGCGGTGTCGCGCTCGACGATCCAGATCGTCGCCGAGACCGCGACGGCGACGAGGAGGAGGATGACGAGGACGTCGGTGAACTGGGCGAGGAATTTCCGCCACTCGGGCATCGGCTTCTCGACGGCCAGCTCGTTCCGGCCATGGCGCGCGAGCCGCGCCGCCGCCTCGGCCGCCGATAGCCCGGCCTCGGCGTCCGTGCCGAGCGCGGCGACCAGGTCGGCGATGCCGGCGCGGTAGGGCTCGGCTCCCGCGGTCGGGGCGGTCGGACCCTCCGGCATCGGCAAGGCGGCTCCTCGGCTGCTGCGTGGCGTTCGGCCGAAGCCTAGCCGCGGGCTCCGCTCGTGAGAACCCTCCGGGCCGCCGGTGCGGCAATGCGAACGTCGCCCCTCTTTCCTCCGCCTGAAGGTGGAGGAGAAACCCGCGCTAGAGGGGTGGCGGGGGCTCGTCGAGGAGGTGGGCGACGCCGGCGACCTTGCTGACCGGCATCACGAAGGCCATGCCCGCGCCGGGCTTCTCGAGGTCCACCGCCGCCACGATCTCGGCCAGGATGCGGTCGCTCTCGTTCTGGTAGACGATGGTGAAGACGATCTCCTTCTCCGGCATGATCGGCATGCCGAAAATGGTCTGGCGCTCGTTGACCCCGGCCCCGCGGCCGAAGAAGACGGTGCCGCCATGGGCGCCGGCCTTGACGGAGGCCTCGAGCACGTCGTTGCCCTTGCCCTTGGGGACGATGCTGACGATGAGCGCGGCGCCGATCATGGTTCTTCACTCCCTTGACGTTGCTTCTGCCGGACCAGGAGGCCGACGATCATGACCGAGACGATCGGCGCGACGGAGATCAGCGCGGCGAGGCCGAAGCCGCCGACCAGCGCGTTGCCATCGCCGAGGCTCGCCGACGTGCCGAGCGCCACGGCGAGCAGGAAGGTGTTGGCCAGCGGCCCGGTGGCCACGCCCCCGGCATCGACCGCGATGGCGACGAAGTCCCTCTCGCTGAACCACATGACCAGGATCACGAGCAGATAGCCGGGTACGAGGATATAGAGGATCGGGATGCCGTAGACGATGCGGAGGAGGCCGACCGCGCCAGCCACCGCCACGCCCACGCAGATCGCGGCGACCACGAGGCCATGGGTGATCGAGCCGGAGGAGGCCTCCTCGACCTGGTCGGCGAGGATGCGGATGGCGGGCTCGCCCCAGGCGGTGACGAGGCCGAGCACCAGCCCGACGAGGCCGACCATCCAGCTCCATTCAAGCGAGGCGAGGGCGGTCCCGATGGCGCGCCCGAACGGGACATAGGCGACGGCGACGCCGGCGAGGAAGAGAAGGAGCCCGACCGCCGCGATGGCGAGGCCGATCACCATGCCCGCCACATCGCGCCACGGGATGCGCAGGAAGGCGATCTGGAAGACCAGGAAGAGCGCGATGAGCGGCACGATCGCCGCGACGACGTCGACGGCGATGCCGCCGAGATCGGAGAGGGGGATCGTGCCGATCACGACAGGATCCCCATCAGCATGACGGCGATGATCGCGCCGACCGAGGCGATGCCGAGAAGGCCGAAGCCGTCGGTGATCGGCGAGCGCCCGGCGATGACCGCGCTGACGCCGAGGGCGAGCGCGATCACGACGGGCGCGGCCACGACGCCCGTGGTGACCCCGCCGGCGTCGAAGGCGAGCGGCACGAAGTCGGGCGGGGTGAAGAAGGCGAGGACCACCATCGTCCCGAAGGCGACGGTGAGGAGGATGACGATCGAGAAGCCGAAGACCACACGGGCCAGAGCCAGCGCGGTGAAGATGGCGAGGCCGAAGGCGATCACGTAGAGCACGGCCTGGCCGGAGATCGCGCCCTCGGAGGCGGCGTCCACCTGGTCGGCGAGGACGAGCACGTCCGGCTCGGCGACCGTGGTCGCGAAGCCGAGAGCGAAGGCGACCCCGAGGATGAGGAGGAACGATCCCTTCTTGGGCAACTCGGCGCCGACCGCGTGACCCATCGGCAGGATGCCGATCTCGAGCCCGACGAAGAAGATCGCGAGGCCGAGAATGAGGAGGACGCTGCCGATCAGGAACTGGACGTAGAGCTCGACCGGCGCATGCACGAGCAGGAGCTGCAGGGTGGTGACGAGCACCACGACCGGCGCCACGCCGCGCAGCACCTCGATGAGTTTCTCGGTCAGGAGTTTGAGCATTTGGCGCGGGGCTCGGCGGAGCTTGTCTCGATTCGAGGAAATCCTAGCCCGCGTCCGCCGGCCGATGCCAGCGGGACGCGAGGCCGACGCCGGACCGGCGCGATTGCCGCAGGGACCTTGCGGCCCGCGCCTGCGCCATGGATGATGCCCGGGCGATGGACCACGCGGGAACGATCGGAGGACGGGGGCAGTGACGGAAGCCGGCCAGGCGAAGGGACCGCCGAAGCGAATCCTCATCGCGACCGACCTCAGCGCCCGCTGCGACCGCGCCCTCGACCGGGCGATCTCCCTCGCCAAGGCCTGGGGCGCCGATCTGACCGCCGTCCATGCCCTCGAGCGGCACAGCCCGTTCTACGACGAGGACCTCCAGGAACGCCTGCCCTCGTGGCGGCAGAAAGACCCGGCGGCGATCGTCCAGGGCGAGTTCCGTCGCGACGTGGCGGGCACGGGCATCGCCACGGTGGTCGAGAGGGGCGACCCGGTCGAGGTCATCCTCAGAGCCGCGCAGGCCACGAACGCGGACCTCATCGTCACCGGACTCGCGCGCGACGAGACGCTCGGCCGCCTCCTTCTCGGCAGCACGGTCGACAGCCTCGTCCGCCGCTCGCGCATACCGCTGCTCATCGTCAAGCGCCGGCCGCGCCACGCCTATTCCGAGATCCTCGTCGCCACCGATCTCTCCGAATCCTCGCGCCATGCGCTCCGGACGGCGATGGCCTTCTTCCCCGGGCAGAAGCTCGACATCTTCAACGCCTATGACGCGCCGCTTGCCGGCATGACCGGCGACCCCGCCAATTATCGCGACGAGCACCGTTCCGTGGTGCTCGCCGATCTCGAGCGCTTCGTGGCCGAGACCGGCGTGCCGGACGCGAGGCGCCGATTCGGCCTCCTCGCCGACCCCGGCGACCCGGTCAGCCTGATCCACCAATACGTCGCCGACCGCGGCGCCGACCTCGTCGTCCTCGGCACGCACGGGCGAAGCGCGGTGTTCGATGTCCTCCTCGGCAGCACCGCGAAGGCGATCCTCTCGGCGCTGCCCTGCGACGCGCTGATCGTCCGCGAGCCGCAATCCGGCAGCGCTGCGGGATGAGTCTGGGCCTTGATCCAGGCGAGAGCATCAGGGAACTGAGAGTAACCTCCCCTTGAGGGGATAGGGCTGCGGCCCTGTGGCCGGAGGACATTCCCCCTCCCCCCTTGTGGGGGAGGCCGGGAGGGGGCCTCGCGGCAAGCGAGGCACTAAGATCCCACGGTAGCCACAAGCATCAGCGTGGGATTTTTTCACCAGGCCTCGCTGCGCTCGGCCCCCACCCCTAACCCCTCCCCACAAGGGGGAGGGGAAAAGGGACAGCGCGTCCGGGGACCTTCACTGATGTGCGATGGTAGCTGAGCGGAAGATTGGATTCGCTCTCTGGCCTATCTTCATTTGCGAGCTAGTCCCGCTCGGCCGTGTTGGCTTTACGGTAGCGGGCGGGAGGGAGGCCGAACTCGCGCTTGAAGGCGCGGATGAAGGCGGCTTCCGACTCGTAGCCGATCTCGAGCGCCACCTGGACGACGGTCTGACGCGAGGTCTGAAGGCGTCTTGCGGCGAGCTGCATGCGCCACATCGCCAGATAGGCGAGCGGTGAGTCGCCGAGGAAGCGCGAGAAGCGCTCGGTCAGGACGGAGCGCGAGGTGGCGGCGGCCTCGGCGAGGCTGTCGAGCGTCCATTGCCGGCCGGGGGCGCGGTGGATCGCGGCGATCGCCGCTCCGACGATCCCGTCGCGCGCGGCGGCGAGCCAGCCGGTCTGCTCCGCCGGCAGCCGCTCCATGTAGCGGCGCAAGGCCTCGATGAAGAGGGTCTCGGCCATCTTCGAGAGGAGCACGGAGCGGCCGGGGCGCGCGCCGCCCGCTTCCGTGACGAGGTGGCGGATCGAATGCTCGAGCCACTCGCCGCCCAAATCGTCGCGGAGGCTGATCCGGATGACCATCGGGAGGCCGGAGAGAAAGAGGCGGTCGGCGTGACGCTCGCAGCCGAAGAACCCGCAGACGAAACGCGTCGCCTCGCCGCCGCCGCCGATCCGCAGGGTGGTGAGGTCGCCGACGAGGAAACGGTCCAGCGTTCCGTCGGCGTCGACGATCCTCGGCGAGCGGCCGTTCGAGATCACGTGCGGATCGCCGTGCGGAACGATCAGCACGTCGCCCGCCGTCATCGGCACTTCCTGCCCGTCGCCGAAACGGGCGACGGCGTCGCCCTCGGTCATCAGGTGGTAGCTGACCACGCGCTCGGTGCCGGGCGCGAGCAGGTGCGCGTACTCGTGCAGCGGCGGGATCGCGAAGCCCCAGGGGCTCGTGCATTCGGCGCGATAGAAGATCGCGCCAGTCATGCGCACCGAGTTGAGCGCCTCGGATAAAGCATCCATCGCCTTTCCTCCGGCCCTCCCGTCCGCCCTGCAAGGAATTCCGGCTTCACGGCAAACAATTACCGGGCCTCCGCGCGTAGCCCTGTCCCCGCGAAAGATCCTCGGAGGACGAACGATGACCAAGGCGATCGATGAGGCGAAGCTCAACCGGTTCGTCGGGCAGATGCTCGGCGATCTCGGCGGGGCGCTGAGCGTTCCGCTGGTGCGTATAGGGGACCGGCTGGGCCTCTACAAGGCGCTCAACGCGCACGGGCCGATGACGCCGGCGGAGCTGGCGACGAGGACGAACGTCGCCGAGCGCTATGCGCGCGAATGGCTCTCGCACCAGGCCGCGTCGGGCTATCTGACCTACGACGCGAGGACCGGCAAGTTCACCTTGCCGCCCGAGCAGGCGACGGTGTTCGCCGAGCCAGACAGCCCCGTCTACCTCCAGGGCGCCTTCGATCTCGCGGCGACGATGATGGAGAATGAGGCGCTCGTGGCGCCTGCGTTCCGCTCGGGCAGGGGCGTCGGCTGGGGCGAGCAGTCGGGGTGCCTCTTCTGCGCCGCCGGCCGTTTCTTCCGTCCCGGCTATCACAACAGCCTGGTCGACTCCTGGCTGCCGGCGCTCGACGGCGTCGCCGCCAGACTCAAGGCGGGCGCGAAGGTTGCCGATGTCGGATGCGGGCACGGCTTCTCGACGGTCATCATGGCCAAGGCGTTCCCGAACTCGACCTTCGTCGGCTACGATTTCCACCCCGGCTCGATCGAGCAGGCCCGGCTGCATGCCGAGCAGCACGGCGTCACCGCCAACACGCGGTTCGAGGTTGCCCTCGCGAGTGAGTTCCCCGGCGAGGATCTGGACCTCGTAACCTTCTTCGACTGCCTGCACGACATGGGCGACCCGGTCGGCGCCGCGCGGCACGTGCGGCAGGCTCTCAAGCCCGACGGGCGCTGGATGATCGTGGAACCGGCCGCCGGCGACCGGCTGGAGGACAATCTCAATCCCGTCGGCCGGCTTTACTACGCCGTCTCGACGATGATCTGCGTGCCGACTTCGCTCGATCAGCCGATGGGCGTGGCGCTGGGCGCCCAGGCCGGCCTCAAGAAGCTGTCGTCGGCGATCGCCGAGGGCGGTTTCCGCAGTGTCCGCAAGGCGGTTGAGACGCCTTTCAACATGATCCTCGAAGCGCAGCCCTAGCTGTCGCGCCGGGGCCCGCCACGCAACGCTCGCGGGCGCGGCGGGTTTACCTCCTATTCGGACGCCGGTCCTTTCCGCCCCGCGCCTCGAAAAAGGCGCGGGGCGAGGATGTCGAAAGGCCGAAGCCTCGTTCGTCGTGTCGGTGGCGTTGGAGAAAACGCACGACCCAAAAGGAGACAACCCATGTTCCGCACGAGCCTTGTCTTGACCACGCTGCTGATCGCCGGCCCGGCGTTTGCCCAGTCCGAGCCGGTGGGCGACCGCGTCGAGGTGAACGGCATGCAGATGTATTACGAGGTGTCCGGGGAGGGCGATCCGCTGATCGTGCTCCACGGCGCCTACATGAACATCCCGACGATGGGCGACATCATCCCGAGGCTGGCCGAGACCCACCGGGTCTATGCGCTCGAGTTCCAGGGCCACGGCCGCACCACCGACATCGACCGGCCGATCACCTACCCGAACCTTGCCGACGACGTGGCCGCGTTCATGGACGCGGTGGGCATCGAGAGGGCCGACGTGTTCGGCTACTCGATGGGCTCGGCGGCCGCGCTGCAGCTCGCCATCCGCCATCCGGAGAAGGTCGACCAGCTGATCGCCGCCTCGGTGGCCTATGACGTCAGCGGCTGGCAGCCGGCGTTCATCGAGATGATCCCCACCATGTCGCGCGAGATGTTCGTGGGCACGCCGATGGAGGACGGCTATCGCGAGCTTGCCGCCAACCCGGAAGGGTTTCCGGAGCTCGTCGACAAGCTGATCGCGCTCGAGAAGGAGCCGATGGCCTGGGAGGAGGACGTGCGCGGCCTGACCACCCCCATCCTGATCATCGCGGGCGACGCGGACGTATCGACGCTCGAGCACAACGTCGCCCTCTTCCGGCTTCTCGGCGGCGGGGAGATGGGCGACATGGGCGTGCCGCTGCCCGCCTCGCGCCTCGCCGTCCTGCCGGCGACCTCGCACACGGCGGTGATCACGCAGGTCGACCTCCTGCACGCGCTGATCGAGCCTTTCCTGCAGGGCGAGACGCCGCGGAGCATGTTCGAGCCGTAGGACAGGCTCTGCCGGGGCGCCCGCGAGGCGCCCCATCCTGCTATGATGCGAGACGATGAGCCGGCCGCCCGTTTCGCCCGAGACGATCCTCGCCGACCACACGCCTCCGATCCGCAGCCTCGCCGAGGCGGCGCGGCGGTTGGTGCGCGAGATCGTGCCGGAGGCGGAGGAGGCCGGAAACACCGGCTGGCACTCGATCAACTACCGGCACCCGGAGGTCGGCTATTTCTTCGGGATCTTCCCGTTCGCGGACGAGGTGCGGCTGGTCTTCGAGTGGGGCTCGGTGCTGGACGACCCGGCCGGAGTCCTCGAAGGCGACACGCGGCGGGTCAAGTCGGTGTTCCTGCGCTCGCGCGGCGATCTGGACGGCAAGCGGGCGGCGCTGGAAGACCTCCTGAAACAGGCGATCGGCCTCGGCAACGACCGCGTGCCACGAGCCGCCAGGCGTGGTCGATCTTCCCGGTAGGCGTGACCGACCGGATGTCGTTCAAGCCTTAACCTCCCCCTTGCGGGGAGGTCGAAATCGCGAAGCGATTTCGGGAGGGGGTGAGCCGGAGGCGTGCGGAGGGAAGGAGAGAACGCGGGCTTTGCCCGCTACCCCCTTGTATGGGGATGCGGGTTTAGATTGAGGGAGCGACCGGTCCGGGAAGCAACCCGGACCGGTCGGTCGGCGCTCGGATCGTCACCCCCAGAGTCTTGAGGACTGTTCGGGAGCGGGAT
>JADYYB010000240.1 GCA_020853895.1 Bauldia sp. | reverse complement strand
CGCTCGCCGACGCCGCCCACGAGCTGCGTAGTGGAGCGGAGGCACATCGGCACGTCGGCCCCGAGCGAGAGCGCGATTCTCTCGACGCCCACGGGTTCCACCACGCCCGGGAACATGCGCCCGAGAAGGCGGAGGCAGGCCGCCGCGTCGGCCGAACCGCCGCCGAGTCCGGCAGCGACGGGCAGGTTCTTCTCGAGGAGGAAGCGGAGGGGAGGGGCCTCTCGCCCCGCCGCCGCGAAGAACGCGGCCGCGGCGCGAAGGACGAGGTTCTCGCCAAGCTCCCCGCCGAGCGCCTCGGCGAAAGACCCGACGACCTCCAGCGCAAGACCGGGCTCAGCCCCTCGCTCGACGCTCAGCCGGTCGCCGAGCGCCGCGAACACCACCAGCGTCTCGAGCTCGTGATACCCGTCCGGCCGCCGGCCGAGAACGTGAAGGGCGAGGTTGATCTTGGCCTTCGCCGTCTCGACCTCGCCCCCGATCGGGTCGGCGGAAATCCGTTCGCTCAGCCGGGGACCTTGTTCTCTTCTCCCGCGGGGAGGCCGTTGGCGATCTTGTCGACGATGAGGGCGAGCGCGTCGCCCTCCGCGCCGAGGTCGCGCGCATGCGTCCACTGGAAGACGGCCTCGCGCGTCCGCCCGACCTTCCAGTAGGCGTCGCCAAGATGGTCGTTCAGCACCGCGTCCTCGGGGCTCAGCGAGACCGCGCGCTCGAGATGGATCACCGCCTCCTCGTAGTCGCCGAGCATGTAGTAGGCCCAGCCGAGGCTGTCGACGATGTACCCGTCGTTCGGCCGGAGATCGACCGCCTTCTGGATCATGCCCAGCGCCCGGTCGAGATGGAGGCCTTTGTCGGCCCAGGTGTAGCCGAGATAGTTGAGCACCTCGGGCCGGTCGGGGAAGAGCTCGAGCGCGGTGAAGAAATCCGCTTCGCCCAGCGGCCACTGGTTGGTGCGCTCATAGGTGATGCCGCGCCGGTAATAGAGGATCCAGTTGGCCGGCTCGGGCGTGCCGAGAAGGTCGATGACCCGCGTGTAATGCTCGGTCGCCTCGCCGAAACGCTCGCGCCCGCTGAGGATGTCGGCCAGCGTCACGCTTGCCGTCGCGTCCTCGGGATGGGCTTCGATCAGGGCCCTGAGCTCGGTGACCGCGAGCTCGGTCTCGTCCATCGCGTCGAGGCTTAGCGCGCGGCGCACCTGCGCGGCCGAATGGAACGGGGAGGTCTCGGGGATGGCGCCGAAGGCTTCCGCCGAGCGCTCGAAACGCTGCATCGACTGCATCAGCTCGGCCAGGGCGTAGGCGGTGTAGTCGTTGTCAGGATCGGCGAAGAGCGCGAGCGAGAGATAGACCGTGGAGAGCTCCTCGGCGTCGGCGCCGATCGCGCTGCCGAGCGTGTAGAGCACCTCGGCCGCGCCCTCGACCGGGCTTGCGACCGGCAGCGGCGGGATCTCGCCGGCCTCGAGGCTCGCGGCCAGGCGGTCGAGGATCGGATGGGGCGCCGCCGCCATCTCGTCGGCGAGGATCTCCTCGGCGAGATCCATCTGGCCGGCATTGGCGAGGAGGGCGATATAGACCTCCGCCATCCGCATCACGCTCGGGTCGATCTCGTAGACCCTGCGCAGGAACTCGACGGCCTGGTCGGTCCGCCCGGCGAGCGCCGCGATCAGCCCCGACTGGTAGTTGGCGAAGATCGGGTACCATTCCGGCCCGCTGAGGCCCTGGATGGTCTCGATCGCCTCGTCGGTGTCGCCCTCGCCCTGCTGGATCCAGGCGAGGATGAGGTTGTTGGTGACCTGCGAGATCGGGTTGTCGGTGATGTCGCCGGCGAGCAGCGTCCCGGCCTCGGCGAAATTGCCGCTCGCCATCGCGTCGAGCGCGAGCGTCATCAGCGCGAAGCGCGTCGGCCGTTCGAGCTGAAGGAGGCGGCGGGCCAGCGGCAGGCCGCCGCCGACGTCCCCGTCCATGAGCCGGGTCGAGAAGGTGCGGGCGATGAGGATCGGGTCGTTGGGGTCGCGGGCGAGCGCCCGGCCGAGGAACCCCGCGGCGGCCTCGGTCTCCTGGTCGCCCTCGGCGACGAGAGCGGAGAGATAGCTGCCGGTGAACGAGAGGTTGCGCTCGCGCCACGGCTCGACGGGCGCCTGCTGCGCCACGCTCGGCCCGGCCAGCACGACGGCTCCGAAGAGCGCCGCGGCGGCCGCTCTGAGGCCGAAAGGCGATTTTCCCATCGTCAAGATTCTCCGCACACCGGGTTCAGGGAACTGACGCAAAGCATGGCGCTTTTGCTGTTGCGCTGCAACCTTCGGCTCGGCCTAAGTGCTGCGCGCGATACAGAAATCGATCACTTCCAGGAGCGCGGTCTTGTGAGCGCTGTCGTGCAGCGGCGCGAGCGCGTCGCGCGCCACGGCCCCGAAATGCCGCGCCCGCTCGACCGTGTCCTCGATCGCCCGCTGCGCCCGCATGAGGTGCAGCGCGTGCGCGAAATCCTCCTCCCGGTCGCCCCTTCCCTCGACCGCCCGTTCCCAGAACGCGCGGTCGGCGTCCGGCCCGCGCCGGTAGGCCAGGAGGAGGGGGAGGGTGATCTTGCCCTCGCGGAGGTCCCCGCCGAGATCCTTGCCGAGCCGGTCGGGGTTCCCGCCATAGTCGAGCGCGTCGTCGATGAGCTGGAAGGCGAGGCCGAGATTGACCCCGTAGGAGCGGAACGCCGCCCGCTCGGCCTTGCTCGCTCCGGCGATGACCGGCCCGACCTCGACCGCCGCCGAGAACAGCGAGGCGGTCTTGGCGCGGATCACGGCCAGGTACTCGTCCTCGGTGGTGGCGAGGTTCTTGGCGGCGGTGAGCTGCATCACCTCGCCCTCGGCGATGATCGCGGCGGCCCGCGAGAGGATGTCGAGCGCCTCGAGCGAGCCGACCTCGACCATCATCCGGAACGCCTGGCCGAGCAGGAAGTCGCCGACCAAGACGCTCGCCGAGTTGCCCCAGAGGACGCGCGCGGCCGACTTCCCGCGCCGCATCTCGCTCTCGTCGACCACGTCGTCGTGGAGGAGCGTGGCGGTGTGCATGAACTCGACGCTCGCCGCGAGGCGCACATGGCCCTCGCCGCGATACCCGCACATGTCGGCCGCGGCGATGGTCAGCATCGGCCGGATGCGCTTGCCGCCCGAGGAGATGAGGTGGGTGGCGACCTCGGGGATGAGCGCAACGTCCGAGCCGGCGCGCGCGAGGATCAGCTCGTTCACGCGCTGCATGCCCGGGGCGACCAGGTCGGATATCGCATCGAGGCTGGTGCCCTGGCGGCGCCGGCTTTCTTCCAGAGTCAGAACGCGTCCCACACCCATCCTCCACGCGCGCCAAAGGGGGCCGACAATAGGGGTGCGGTGATCGGCCAACAAGAAGCCGGGCTGTGGCGGATTGTTAAGCCGGCGCCCGCCCCATACCTTGCATCGACAGAGCAAGACGGGCGGAAAATGGAAGAACTCCTTCGCACGAACGACATGGTTCTTATTTCGTTCGTCGAGTCGATCTTGAACGAGGCGCGCATCGCGCATCTGGTCTTCGACCAGAACATGAGCGTCATCGAGGGCTCGCTCGGAATTCTGCCGCGCCGGGTGCTGGTGGCGCGCGATCGCCTCGACGACGCGCGGCGTCTTCTCACCGAGGCCGGCATCGGCCCGGAGCTCCGGCGGCACGGGGCCGCGCCCGATGATTGAGGCTCCGCACGCGGTTTCGGCCGATGCCTTTATCGGCGGCAGGGTCGAGGCCGAGCAGCCGCTCGCCGGCCACCACCGCGCCGGGCTGGAAGCGGTCCTCATCGCCGCCGCCGTCCCGGCTCACGCGAGGGGCACAGTTGTCGATCTCGGCGCCGGCGCCGGCGTCGCGGGCTTCTGCGTCGCCGCGCGCTGCCCGGCCACGTCGGTCGTCCTCGTCGAGCGCGACGCCGCGCTGGTCGGCGCCATGCGGTCGAGCCTCGCCCGCCCCGCCAATGCCGGCTTCGCCCCGCGCGTGCGCATCGTGCAGACCGACATCGCCGCGCCGGAAGCCGAGCGGGAGGCCGCCGGCCTCGCGCGCGAGGACGCCGACTTCGCGATTCTGAACCCGCCCTTCCACGCCGCCGGCGCGGTGCGGAGACCCGCCGGCGATTCGCGCGCCGCCGCCCACCTTCTCGGCGAGGATGGTCTCGACCCCTGGTTCCGCGCGGCGGCGTCCGTCCTCCGCCCCGGTGGGACGGTGATCGCGATCTTCCCCGCCGCCGGCCTCGAGGACCTCCTCGCCGCCGCCGGCAGCCGCTTCGGCGCTCTCGAGCTTCTGCCCATCCATCCGCGCGCCGGCCGCCCCGCGCTCCGCCTCCTGCTGCGCGGGCGGAAAGGGAGCCGCGGCGGGACGATCCTCCGCCCCGGCCTCACCCTTCATGAGACCGAGGGAAACCGCTACGTTCCCGCGGTCGACGCGCTCCTCCGCGACGGCGCCGACCTCGCCTCGGCCGCGCCCGGCTGGCCGGCCGACCCCGACTGAATCGAAGGCAGCGCATGGCATTCTTCCTCCGCCGCTTCATGCCCGCCCGGTTCCGCAACGACGGGCCGACCATTCCCGTCCTCCGCCTCGCCGGCACGATCGGCATCGGCAGCCCGTTCCGCCCCGGCATCAGCATGGAGGGGCTCGCGGTTCCCATCCGCGCAGCCTTCGCCGTCAAGGACGCCCCCGCCGTGGCGCTCGTCATCAACTCGCCCGGGGGCGCGGCGACCCAGTCCCATCTCATCTTCAAGCGCCTCCGGGCGCTGGCCGACGAGAAGGAGAAGAAGCTCCTCGCCTTCATCGAGGATGTCGGCGCCTCCGGCGGCTACATGATCGCGCTCGCCGCGGACGAGATCTTCGCCGACCCCGCCTCGATCGTCGGCTCGATCGGCGTGGTCTCCGGCGGCTTCGGCTTCGACCGCGCGATCGAGCGTCTCGGCATCGAGCGCCGGCTCTACAGCGCCGGCGAGCGCAAGGTGATGCTCGACCCCTTCAGCCCCGAGAACCCGCGCGACGTCGAGCATCTCCGGGATATCCAGCGCGACATCCACGCGCTCTTCATCGACTTGGTGCGGAGCCGCCGCGGCGAGCGCCTCAAGGAGACCCCCGAGACCTTCTCCGGCATGGTCTGGAGCGGGCCGAAGGCGAAGGAGGCCGGGCTGATCGATGGAATCGGCGACGTCCGTTCCGAGCTCCGCGCGCGCTACGGCGACAAGGTCAAGCTGAAGCCGGTCACCGCCGAACGCGGCCTTTTCCGCCGCCGGAAGGCGGTCGGCGTAAGCGCGGGGTTGGCGGCAGCGCAGGTCGATGCCATCCTCGGCGCCATCGAGGAGCGCGCCCTCTGGGGCCGCTTCGGGCTCTAGCACCCGCGACACCGGACGGGGACGACCATGGGAGCACTGCTACTCCTCGCACTGATCGCGATCGCCGCCTGGATCGGCTGGCGCGCCCTGATGCGCGAGCGCGACCGCATCGCCCGCGAGCTACGCGACCAGAGCCGCAAGCCGCCCGAGGCCACCACGCTCGAGCGCGACCCCGAGACCGGCGTCTACAGCGCCCGCCCGGACCGGGAGTAGGGCGCGCCTCCGCTACGATCGGCCGCGCCGCTCCTGGTCGACGAGGCTCATCGCCGCCCCGATGGCGATGCCGATCCCGACGCCCGTCGCAAGGTTGCCGATCAGCGCGCCGATCCCCGCGCCGACGGCGACGCCGATCGCGATCCACATCGCCATGCTCATTCGATGTCCTCCGGCGGCCGCTCCCGCTCGGGTCGGGCGTCCGGCCCCTGGCGCCGCGCGACGGCCCCGATCGCCGCGCCGAGAGCGGCGCCGATCGCGATGCCGATCGCCATATTGTCCATCATCGCGCCGATGCCGACACCGAGCGCGATGCCGATGGCGATCCAGGTTCCGAGGGTCATGCCCCTTCACCTGGGGCGAGCGGCGCCTCGGTCAACCCTCCCGGCTGGATTGCCTTGACCCTTCGCGGGGCCGATGCATAGGGTCTCGCCGCCTTTTCCGCGAAGATTCAGCCGCAAGATGATCGAGACCCTTCCGCCGCATATGCGGCCCGACCGCTCATTCCAGGGGCTGATCCTGACCCTGCAGCGCTTCTGGGCCGACTATGGCTGCATCATCCTCCAGCCCTACGACATGGAGATGGG
>JADYYB010000239.1 GCA_020853895.1 Bauldia sp. | reverse complement strand
GCGGATCGTCGGCACTGTGCCGAGGCCGAGTTGCTTGGCGGCAGCCAGCCGTCCATGGCCGGCAATGATCGTGTCGGCCTCGTCGATCAGCACCGGGTTGGTGAAGCCGAACGTCTCGATGCTGGCGGTGATCTGAGCGAGCTGCTTGTCGGAGTGCACTCGCGCGTTCCGGACATTGAGCTTCAGTTCGTGCGGTCGTCGGTATTCGAGGTAGAGGTCCTTCGCTGGCATCTGCCCGTCTCCTAATTTGGGTCGGGCAAGCCATCTATCACCTTGGGCGGTCTCGGTTTGTGGGCGATTTGCGCGTCCGGAGTCGCCTCACCTTGTCGGGGTTCTCGGCCTCAAGTTCACTGATGATTCGCCGAACGATCGATGACATCTCGGCCGGCTTGGGCCGTCTGAGCGCCGCCGGCAGGTCGGCGTTTATTTGCTCGGCGAGAAGCCGGCACATCCCGATTAGCGGGCCCCCGTCTCGCGGACCAACGGGTGTGTCGTGCTCCCATGTACGGCGCGGCAACTCTCCGCTGCAGTCGAAGTACAACTGAGCCGCTGCGCGGGCCATTTGTTCCAGGGCCGGCTCGGACCGTTTAGCGATAAGCAGCTTCTCGCAGTCCTCGATCAGATCGTCGAGGACCGCTGCAAGAAGCTGCGAAGTCGGCATGACCGCTCTCTTCTGTCGCTTCGGCAGGACACCACTTTCTTGAAGCCTCAGCTTCACGAGTCCACGAGCGGTGGGCAACTCATCGAGACCAGCAAGAAGGTCGCCGAGGTCATCCGGGCCGGCGTTTGGCGAAGGAACGGCGCCCAGAGCCCGCCTCACCTCCCTGAGCTGGTCCCGAACCTCCCGGGAGGTCTTCTTTCCTCGGCCGCGGGAGCTTTGTGTCCGGCTCGCCACGACGAATTCGCGTCGAGCTCGCTCACCCTCAAACGCCGAGGCATAGATGAGCCGCAGGTGGACTCGAAACCGGCTGGCACCAGTGGGCCCAGCCTGCGGAGGAAGGAGAGCAACAATTCTCTCCTCCCGTTCGTCTGAAAGCGCTGTCCTCTCCGCGACCCAGCCACCAGCGGGAATGGAGAGTGCGCTCAAAACGCCTTCGGTGAGTCGATACTCAGTCACGCCCAGGATAATCGGCAGGGGGGCATTCCCGTGCAAGCGAGCGGGCGCATGCCCGGTACGGGTCAATTCTCATGGCTACGAGCTGGCGGTCTACCGCCAACTTTGACTGGTAGTCTGGGCATGGTGAGAGCCGCAGAAAACATCAGGGACTTGGGGCTCCTCTGAGCGCAGCCGCACAGCTAGCGCTCGCACCACCACTCTGGCCCGTCCGGCCATCGACGTGCCAAACGCTCCGCGATGAGGATGTCACCGACGTCCACACTGCCGATGCGGATGGTCGCGAGGCGCCGGCCACTTGGATCGTAGCCGAACCGGTCGATCGTCCAATCGTTGCTATTGAGAAGCTCCAGCAGCCGCGCACTGGCTTGGTGAGCGAGATCGCGCTCGAACGCACCGCCACAGACGTTGGTCTGGGGCTCCGGTGTATCGAAGCTCTCCAGGCGGATGTTCTCCCCGTGGAGCCATAGCGTGTCGCCGTCGACGATGCAGGTTTTCGCCCTGGTGTTCCTCTCGCCCGGCAGACACATCCGCAGTTGTTCGTTCGCGCTGGCCGACGTGGTCGCTATCACACAGAGCGCGACAATTGCGCCGGTGATCGTCCTCGATGTCATTTGTGCCCCCGAGAGTGGAGGGAGGGGCCGCGGGCCCCTCCGCGACTCAGCGTTGCGGTTGGAGGAAGACCCTGCCGATGATCCCGAGCAGTGTCAGCATCCCGCTCACCGCGATCGATAGGCACGCGTCGAGGATCTGCTTCAGATCAGGGGGAAGAGGGTCAGGACCATAGAAGGCTAGACCGATCGCTGCGCTCGCGCAGGCGACGGTCAGGACGCTGACGAATGCGATGACGAAGTTCTTCAAGTGGGCTCCTTCGAATGCGCCGTGACGCCGAGGAGCTCGCGTAGAGGCATCCCCGAAGCCGAGGCTGGGAGTCCCTCTCCTGTTCGCAAAATCCGAGCGATCGCGTTTCGCTCGGATCGCCCCTCCTTAATGGAGGGCGTTGGCGGATTTGTGGCGGTTTGACACGCTCGTGGGTCCGGCGTGCTGAGGGGCGAACGCGGAGGTCGACGTGGACATCCCTCGCAGGGCCCTCAGCCATCAGTTCGTCCGTTCGCTGAGGCCCGCACCCTCGGGCAAGCAGCTGTGGATTGCGGACGACATCGTACCGGGACTCCTGGTTCGGGTTGATGATCGGGGGCATCGGACGTTCCACTTGTCGAAGGCCCTAGGCGGGAAGGGCGAAGAGGCGCTGGGTGTCTTCGGCACGATGACGCTGGGAGATGCACGGCTCACGGCGCGGCTTCGGATCGCTGGGCTCGAGGCCATCCAAAGCTCGAGGCGACCACCCCGCGGCAGACGACCTGCGCCCACCTTTGCCCAAGTCTGCGGCGACTACATCGAGCAGTACGCGAGCCGGAAGAAAGCGGCCCACGCCGCCCGGGCAATCACAGCCAACGTCCTTCTTCCGAGATGGGGCAACAGACCTCTCGCATCGATCACGCGCGCCGAGGTCGTCGACCTGATCGAGGAGATCAAGGGTCGGGGGACCCCGCACGCGGCGCGGCTCACGCTGTGGCAGGTGCGTTCGCTCTACCTGTGGGCGATCGGCGCGGGTCGATACGGCATCGAGGATTCCCCCTGCGACCTCATCAATTCAAAGCGGCTCATCGGGATGGCGGCACACCCCCGAGACCGTGTCCTCTCTGACCCCGAGATCGTCGCACTCTGGAGAGCTGGGGAATGGTTCAGCTATCCCTTCGGCGACATCTATCGGCTTCTGCTCCTGACGGGTCAGCGGCGGGGCGAGGTAGCCGCGGCCCACTGGTCGGAGTTCGACCTTAAGAATGCCGAGTGGACGATACCGCCCGAACGGCACAAGGCCGGCGTGACCCACTCGGTCATGCTGCCGACCGAGGCCGTCAGGATTCTCACGAGGCTTCCTCGGTGGGAAGGATCGGACCTCGTCTTCTCTCACAACGGCGGGAAATCGTCTCCGCGAGGAAATTTCAATCAGGCAAAGCGATCGCTCAGCTTCCTGATGCACGCAGCTTTGGGCGGGCCTGTTTCGTCCCCCTGGGTCACACAAGACATCAGGCGAACCGTCCGGACCAAACTTGCGGAGCTTGGCGTGAATGACGTCGTAGCCGAAATCGTGCTGGGTCACGGTCCGCGCGGCATGATCCGGGTTTACAATCGATACCGTTATCGCCGTGAGGCCACCGAAGGGCTGCAGCGCTGGTCGGACCACCTGCTTGAAATGGTCAGGATGAAAGTCGAGCCGATCCAGCCCGAGCTGCCGTATCAGTCTCCAATCGCGCCGTCGTCGACCGACAAGCCGGCTGAAGCCTTGCCCTACGCGTGGTGGTCTCCGAGACGGGGTCGGCGCGAGTAATTGTAGGTCCGGCAAGAAGGAGTGTGGCGAGGTCCGGGCCCTTATCCCAACGAGGCTCAATTCTTCCGAGGCATGACCGCTCTGCTGCCCTCCTCTTCGCGTGCGATAAGGCCTGTGCTTAGTTGACTGTTGGGCGGCGCGAGATGCGCGATTGGATCACCTATCTTCGCCGAGTTCTGGCGTGGGCAGTTGCAGCCATGGCTGGAGGGAACGCCAAGTCCACGACCTCACGGCCGTCCGAGGCTTAACCGTGAGGAAGCCTGCTCGCGCGTAGACATCGGCTTGCCGATGCGGAGCCAGTCCGACAAGCGGGTCGGGCCGATACGTACTCCCTCGCCGGGAATGAGCGTGTACTTGCCGAGTTCGGCCCCGAAATAGGGCGCGTGGGGGTCGGGAAGGACGGGGCGTTCGTCTCCACCCGCTCGGAGGGCCTTCTGGACGGCTTCGTGGAGCATGAAGGCGTCGGGGCCCGCTACTTCGGTCGTTTCGTTCAACGGGAACCGGGTCGCGAGGTCGGCGAGGATCTCCGCTACATCATCGCCCGCAATTGGTCGCACCAGCGCCGGGGAGAGGCGAACGGTGGGCGTCCGGTCGGCCGAACCGGCGATCCGTCCGAGGAACTCAAAGAACTGCGTAGAGCGAATGAT
>JADYYB010000238.1 GCA_020853895.1 Bauldia sp. | reverse complement strand
CTAGAGGGCGGAGGCGTCGGTCTCGCCGGTGCGGATGCGCACGACGTGATCGAGCGGGAAGACGAAGATCTTGCCGTCGCCGATCTGGCCGGTGCGGGCGGCCACGGTGATGGCCTCGACGACGGCGTCGACCGATTCGGTGGGCACGGCCACCTCGATCTTGAGCTTGGGCAGGAAACTCACCGCGTATTCGGTGCCGCGGTAAATCTCGGTGTGCCCCTTCTGGCGCCCGTAGCCCTTCACTTCCGTGACCGTAAGCCCCTGGACGCCAAGGGCGGTCAGCGCGTCGCGAACCTCGTCCAGCTTGAACGGCTTGATGACGGCCATCACGATCTTCATGTTCCTGCGATCCTCGCTCGTTACAAAGGGCGGCGCGAAATGGCCCCGGCCCAGCCTGCATGGCGCCGCTCCTTCAATTGGCGTGCCAAATGCCGCAGGTCGGTGCGCTTATGGTCAAGAAAGCACCGCACGCCTTGAACTCGGCGGTTACTGCCTAGGATAGAGGCAGGAATCCACCCGACCGCAACTGCCAAGACTCCGCGGGGCGCGGGGGCAGGCGGCGTGGGTGATCCGTCCACATTTCCCCTCTCCCGCTTGCGGGGGAGGGCAGGGAGGGGGAGCCTCGCGGCAAGCGAGGCTCAAATCCCACCTCGGTGCAGGCCAATGGACCTTACGCCTCGCTCGATGGGAAGGAAGGGTTTCCCCCTCCAGCTACGCTAGGCCTTCGGCCAAGCTTCGCTACCTCCCCCGCAAGAGGGAGAGGGGGAAGGGTGCTCGGGCGGGAGGGAGGAATCCGCCGAGTTGGCTAAGGCGAGAGGCGGTTCTTCTCTAGGGGGCCGACGAGGCGGATGAGGCCTTCCTGGGCGGTCGAGGCGATGAGGGTGCCGTCGGCGGTGAAGAGGCTGCCGCGGTTGAAGCTTCGCGCCGCCGACGCCGACGGGCTGTCCTGGACGTAGAGGATCCACTGGTCGGCGCGGAAAGGGCGGTGGAACCACATGCCGTGGTCGAGGCTCGCCGCCATCACGTCGGGGTCGAAGACGCTTCGGCCGTGATAGCGGAGCGAGGTGTCGAGAAGGGTCATGTCCGAGGCGTAGGCGAGCACGCAGCGGTGGATCGCGGGGTCGTCGGGCAGCTTGCCGGCGGCGCGCACCCAGACCGCCTGGTCGGTCATGCCGGTCTTCCGGCCGACATAGGTATCGGGGTCGACCGGGCGGACCTCGATCGGCCGGTCGCGGCGCCAGTAGCGGCGGATCGGCTCGGGCGCCATCTCCATGTATTTCTCGATCAGCTCGGATTCGCTGGGGAGCGAATCCGGTGGAGGGGCGTCCGGCATCGGGATCTGGTGCTCGACGCCCTGCTCCTCGCCGTGAAAGGAGACCGACATCGAGAAGATGGCGTGGCCGTGCTGGATGGCGACCACGCGCCGGGTCGAGAAGCTCTTGCCGTCGCGGATGCGGTCGACCTCGTAGATGATCGGGATCGAGGGGTCGCCGGTCCGCATGAAATAGGCGTGCAGCGAATGCGCCGGCCGGCCTTCGACGGTGCGCGTCGCCGCGACCAGCGCCTGGCCGATGACCTGGCCGCCGAAGACGCGCTGCCAGCCTTCGAGCGGGCTCTGGCCGCGGAAGAGGTTGTGCTCCAGCTTCTCGAGATCGAGAATGGAGAGGAGCCGTTCGAGGGCGGTGGACATGGGGAGGCCTCCGGGGCCAAACCCATGCATGAGACGCAGAGCTATCGTCAAGGAACGGGCCTCGCCCGCACCGGGAAGCTGAAATGCAGGACGCGCATTCGGACGTGGTGATCGCCGGCGGCGGCGCGGTCGGGCTGTCGCTCGCCGTCGCGCTGAAGGCGGGGGCGCCGGGGCTGTCGGTGACGCTGGTCGACATCGCGCCTTCCGGCTCGCCGCCGCGCGACGAGCGGGCGTCGGCGATCTCGGCGGCGGCGCGGAAGATGTTCGAGGCGCTCGGCGTCTGGGGCGAGGTCGCCTCGGCGGCGCAGCCGATCCTCGCCATGGACATCACCGACAGCCGCGGCCAGGATCGCGTGCGGCCGGTGCTGCTCTCGTTCGAGCCGGGCGAGGGGACGCTCGGGCACATGGTGCCGAACGGGCTGCTGCACGGCGCGCTCCAGCGCGCGGCGGCCGCGAAGGGCGTGACGCTGATCGGGTCGAGCGAGGTGCGCGACTTCGCGGCCGGCACCGGCCGCACGACCGTGACGCTCGGTGACGGGCGGACGTTGACAGCTTCGCTCCTGGTGGCGGCCGATGGCGGGCGGTCGAGGCTGCGGGGGCTGGCCGGCATCCCGGTGCTTTCGTGGGCGTACAGGCAGGCGGCGATCGTCACCACCGCCGAGCACGAGAAGGACCATCGCGGCCGGGCGGTCGAGCATTTCCTGCCGTCCGGGCCGTTCGCGATCCTGCCGCTGTCGGGCAAGCGCTCCTCGCTGGTGTGGACCGAGCCGGAGAAGGAGGCGCCGCGCCTTCTCGCCCTGCCCGAGGCCGAGTTCACGCGCGAGCTCGAACGCCGCTTCGGCTACCGGCTCGGCGCGGTGCGGCCGGTCGGGAAGCGGCAGTCGTTCCCGCTCTCGCTGCTCCTCGCGCGGAGCTTCATCGCCCCGCGCTTCGCGCTCTGCGGGGACGCCGCGCATGTCATCCATCCGGTCGCGGGGCAGGGGCTCAATCTCGGCCTCAAGGATGCCGCGGCGCTGGCCGAGGCGGTGGTCGACGCGCACCGGCTCGGGCTCGACATCGGGCTCCCCTCGGTGCTGGCGCGCTACGAATCCTGGCGGCGTTTCGACACGGTGCGCATGGCGTTCGTGACCGACGCCTTCAACCGCCTGTTCTCGAACGACAATCCGCTCCTCCGGCTCGCCCGCGGCATCGGCCTCGGCGTGGTCGACCGGCTCACCGGGCTGAAGGGCCTCTTCGCCGCCGAGGCGGGCGGGACGGTCGGCCCGGCGCCGCGGCTCCTCCGCGGGGAACGGATCTGAAGCACCGGCAAAGGAAAGACATTCCTGTGCCTTCGGGCGCGGCGAATGCTGAATCCTAGCCAAGCCGTTGAGGCGCCTCTATAAGCGCGCGTTCTCACCGTTTTCCGCCGCTTCGCGGCACCCCGTTCATTTCGATCACCGAATGGCGCTTGGCACCCACGATTCGCAGCTGACACAGCCTTCCCCGCCGCCTGCGCGGGCGGGCGGAAACGAGCCCCTCCGCCTGGCCTTCGGCCTCGCCTTCGAGGACCTCTACAGCCGCGCTGGCGCGGAGCGCCTCGACGGGCTCTTCCTCGAGTTCCTGGCCAAGGCCGATCCGGCGCTGGTAGCGAGCCTCGAAGCCGGGCGTGCGGACCCGGCGAAGCTCGCGGTCAAGGAAGAGTCGGAGCTGATCATCGCGGTCGCCCCGCATCTCGAGGACTTCGTCGGCGAGCTCTTCGGGATCCGCGGCGAGATCGCGGCGCTGCAGGCCGAGCATCATCG
>JADYYB010000237.1 GCA_020853895.1 Bauldia sp. | reverse complement strand
GAACAATCGTCCTCGGCGCAAGATAATCAACCGCGACCCACAAGCCAGCCGATTCATCCGCAACTGCCTGCAATTTCCACTGTTGTGGCATCCCGAACACAGATCGTTACCTGGAGGTGAACCAAATCGGACCGCCGGAGGGCATTTCAGCCCCTCTAGGTTGTGGTCATTAACTATTTCGACCCGTATAGGTTGAGATATGGCCGCCGGCGCGCACCCCCTTTGGCGCGAATCAGCCGAATCTCGACGCCTCGCCCTGACCATCCCGGTCCGACTCGCGGGCGGAAGCGCGCCCACGGCCCTGGTCGCTGCGAATCGCCCGGCCAGCCTCGCTTTCGGCGCTCCCGAACATCCTCATCAGACTGAAAGGCGGCGTTGCAGACATGCATCACGCCTGCACGCAGAACGTGAGTCGTGGTGGCCCGTCAGCCGGACGGAAGGCGCGCCAGCGCCGCCTGCATCCGGTCGATCCGGAGGGCGGCGTCCTCGCGCCGCTCGCGTTGCTCCTCGACCACCTCTTCGGGCGCCTTGGCCACGAATTCGGGGTTGTCGAGCTTGGCGTCGAGCTTGCCGATCTCCTTGGTCAGCCGGTCGATCTCCTTGGCGAGGCGCGCGCGCTCGGCGCCGAGATCGATGAGCCCGGCGAGGGGGATCGAGACGACCGCCTCACCGATCACGAGCTGCGCCGATCCCGACGGGGCCGACTTCGCGAGCTGGACCTCGTTGACCCGGGCGAGCCGGGCGATCGCCGCCTGATGCCGTGCGAGTCGCTCCTGGGTCTCGGCCGAGGCGTCCGACACCACGACAGGGATCTGCGCCCCGGCCGGGATGTTGGTCTCCGCCCGCACCGAGCGGATCTCCTCCACGAGCCGGATGAGCCAGTTGATCTCGGCCGCCGCCGCGCGGTCCTCGAAGCCCGAATCGGGCCACGGCGAGATCGCCAGCAGCGGCAGCGGCTGCGCGCTGGCCGGCGGCAGCTTGGCCCAGATCTCCTCGGTGATGAACGGCATGAACGGGTGGAGGAGCCGGAGGATCTCGCCGAGCACCCAGCCGGCGGTGCGGCGCGTCTCGGTCTTGGCCTCTCCATCCGGCCCGCCGAGGGTCGGCTTGATCAGCTCGAGATACCAGTCGCAGTAGGTGTTCCAGACGAAGCGGTAGGCCGCGCTCGCCGCCTCGTCGAACCGGTACGACTTGATCGCCGCCTCTATCGCGGAAGCCGCGCGGTTGGCCTCGGTGAGGATCCAGCGGTTGACCGTCTCCTTCGCCGTTTCCGGCTCGAAGGGGACGCCGACCGGGCATTCGTTGATCTCGCAGAAGCGCGAGGCCTGCCAGAGCTTGGTCGCGAAGTTGCGGTAGCCCTCGATGCGCGCCCGCGCCGGCTTCACGTCGCGGCCGGGCGTCGCCAGCGAGGCCATGGTGAAGCGCAGCGCATCGGCGCCGTATTCGTCGATGAGGTCGAGCGGGTCGACGACGTTGCCCTTCGTCTTCGACATCTTGGCCCCGCGCTCGTCGCGCACGATGCCGTGGATATAGACCTCCGAGAACGGCGCCTCGCCCATGAAATGGAGGCCCATCATCATCATCCGGGCGACCCAGAAGAAGATGATGTCGAAGCCGGTGACGAGCGTCGCGGTCGGATAGTAGCGGGCGAGCTCGGGCGTGTCGTCCGGCCAGCCGAGCGTGGAGAACGGCCAGAGGCCCGACGAGAACCAGGTGTCGAGCACGTCCTCGTCGCGTCGGAGCGCTGTCGGCTTGCCGTAATGCTGCGCGGCGGCGCGCTCCGCCGCCGCGGCATCGAGCGCCACGAAGGGCTTGCCGTCCGGCCCGTACCAGGCGGGGATCTGGTGCCCCCACCACAACTGGCGCGAGATGCACCATGGCTGGATGTTCTCCATCCAGTCGAAATAGGTCTTCTCCCAGTTCCTGGGCACGAACGCGGTCGTGCCCTCGCGCACCGCGGCGAGCGCCGGAACCGCCATCTTCTTGGCGTCGACATACCACTGGTCGGTGAGGAACGGCTCGATCGGCACCGCCGAACGGTCGCCGTGCGGAACGGTGTGCGTGTAGGGCTCGATCGTCTCGATGAGCCCCCTCTCCTCGAGCATCGCCACCACGCGCTTCCGCGCGCTGAACCGGTCCATCCCGTCGAGCGCGGCGATCGTCGCCTCGAGCTCCGGCGTCGGCGCGAGCCCGGCCATGAAGGCCTCGTTGGCCCGGAGCACCAGACTGGACTCGGTGTCGTAGAGATTGACCATCGGCAGCCCGTGCCGCCTGCCGACCTCGAAGTCGTTGAAATCATGCGCCGGGGTGATCTTCACCGCGCCCGACCCAGCCTCCGGGTCCGGATACTCGTCCGCCACGATCGGGATGAGACGGCCGACCAGCGGGAGCCGCACCATCACCGGCTTGCCGGCGCGGTGGGCGGCCACGTAGTCCGCGTAGCGCTCGTCCTTCGGGTTCACCGCAACGGCGGTATCGCCGAGCATCGTCTCCGGGCGCGTCGTCGCCACCACGATGAACCGACCCTCCTGCCCCTCGATCGGGTAGCGGAAGTGCCAGAGGCTGCCCTTGACCTCGACCTGCTGCACCTCGAGGTCCGAGATCGCAGTCTGCAGCTTGGGGTCCCAGTTCACCAGGCGCTTGTCGCGATAGATGAGGCCGTCGCGGTGGAGGTCGACGAAGGCCTTGATCACCGCCCGGCTCATCTGGTCGGACTCGGTGCGGCCGAGGGTGAAGCGCTCGCGGCTCCAGTCGCACGAGGCCCCGAGGCGCTTCAGCTGGCGGATGATCGTCCCGCCCGACTCGTCGCGCCACTTCCACACCTTCTCGAGGAATTTCTCGCGCCCGATCGTGCGCCGGTTGGGCTCCTGGCGCTCCATCATCTGCCGCTCGACCACCATCTGCGTGGCGATGCCGGCATGGTCGGTGCCCGGCTGCCACAGCACGGCGTCGCCCTTCATCCGGTGGTAGCGGACGAGGATGTCCTGCAGCGTGTTGTTGAGCGCGTGCCCCATATGCAGCGAGCCGGTCACGTTCGGCGGCGGGATCACCACCGAGAACGAGGGCGCGTCGGGCCTTGCACCGGCGCCGGCCTTGAAGGCGCCGGCACGTTCCCACTCCGCGGCGATGCGGGGCTCGATCGCCGCTGCGTCGTAAGTCTTCTCAAGCATGGCCGGTGTGATGGTGGGAAGCGCCGCGCAAGTCAACGCGGCGGAACGGGCTGGCCTATCGCCGGCCGCGAATGGACCGCGGCGCCGCCGCGGTCCGGAGGCCGAAGGGCGCTAGAACACCCCGCGCGAGACGCGCTCGATTTCCTGCCGGACCAGGCGTTCGACCAGACCCGGAAGGTTCTCGTCGAGCCAGGACTGCAGCATCGGGCGGAGGAGGTCTTCGACGAACTCCTCCATCGAGCGGTTGTCGCCCGGCTGCACCGCCTGGGCGAGCTTGCCGAACGACTCCGCCGCCGCCGAGCTGGTGCCGGGCGACACCACCGCGGCGTAGAGCGG
>JADYYB010000236.1 GCA_020853895.1 Bauldia sp. | reverse complement strand
CGGAGCCCAGCACGTGCCCGGCGGGCAGGAAGGTCACCTCGGCCTCGCCGATGCTGAGGCTCTCGCCGTAGCCGATCGCCTGCTGGGAGCCCGCGAAGTCCTCGCCGTAGCGGACGGCCATGATGCGGAGGGTCTCGGGCGTCGCCAGCACCGCGCCGTGGCCCGGCCGCGCATGGTCGGAATGCCCGTGCGTGATCAGCGCCCGCTCGACCGGCCGGATCGGATCGATATGGAACCGCCCGCCCGGCGAATAGAGCCCGTCGTCGGTGCGATGGAGGATCTGCTCGGCACGCATGGAGGGAAGATAGGGCGGAGTGGCGCGAGCGCCAACGCCATGAGCCCCCTCTCCCCGGAGGGGAGAGGGTCGGGGTGAGGGGGTACAGGTCCATCCGGATGGGGCGGGGGCCCTGGAGACCCCTCTCCCGCTTGCGGGGGAGGGCAGGGAGGGGGCGCGAGCCCCAGCTAGGCCGGGGCGAGCATTCGGTCGCGGCAGGCGTTCCCCCTCCAGCTACGCTAGGGCCTTCGGCCCAAGCTCCGCTGCCTCCCCCGCAAGCGGGAGAGGGGGAAGGACGGAACCTCGCGGTGAAAGGTGGCTTACGCCGCCGTCGGGCGGGCGCCTTCGCTGAGCACGGCGTAGAGCGCCGACTTGTCGGCCGAGCCGCGCAGCTTGGAGGCGATGCCGGGCTCGCGGAGGATGCGCGCGATGCGGGCGAGCGCCTTGAGGTGGTCGGCGCCCGCGCCCTCGGGCGCCAGCAGCAGGAACATGAGGTCGACCGGCTGGTCGTCGAGGGCCTCGAACTCCACCGGCCGCGCGAGGCGCGCGAAGAGCCCGTAGATGCGGTCGAGGCCGGGGAGCTTGCCGTGCGGAATGGCGATGCCGCCGCCCACGCCGGTCGAGCCGAGGCGCTCGCGCTGGAGGAGGGTCTCGAAGATCACCCGCTCCTCCATGCCGGTGATTTCGGCGGCCTTCTCGGCCAGCGCCTGGATCGCCTGCTTCTTGCTGCTTGCCTTCAGCGAGGGGAGGATGGCGTCGGCACTGATCAGGTCACTGAGGTCCATTGGCGAAGCCCAAGCTCGTTGGCCCACTGTCGGCCGCTCGGACCGGGCGAAGGCAGAACTGTTGTCTAAGGCCATTTCGTTCGTTAGCCGTCTCTTGCGAATTGCGTGTCTTGCGAAATGCGTGCCGCTTCCGCCTCACGCGTGGGGGTGATGGATCGGACGGAAAACGCCGGGCCGCCCGAAAGGCGGCCGCGTGGCCTTCGTCCTTTTTCCGATGATCGGGCCCTTTCGGCCGTCCTCTATGTCCACCTTCATGGACGCTGCGAGTCCCGTCCTGACCATGGGCAGGCGTTTCAACTCCACGTCCCATGCCCTGGTGTTGCGAGGGGCTCGGCCCGCTCGCGGTCCAGGATCGATTCGCCTCGGCGGCCCCGCCCCCGAGCGATGTGCCGGGACCTTCTAAGGATGGCCCCAGGCGAAGTCAACCGCGCCAGGCGTGTACCCGCCGGCCATGCCGGGATGTGGTGAAGAACCAAGGATTTACAAGGGTTTCTTGCGGTCCGTGGCCGGCCTGAAGGCGCGGCTTCAGAGCCCCGCCTGCTTCTCGCGCCGGCGCTGCACGGAGGAGGGGATGCGGAGCGCTTCGCGGTACTTGGCGACCGTGCGGCGGGCGATGTCGACCCCCGATTCACGGAGCCTCTGCACGATCGTGTCGTCGGAGAGGACGTTCTGCGGCCCCTCGCCGTCGATCATCACCCGGATCCGGTGCCGCACCGCCTCGGCCGAATGGGCTTCCCCGCCGCCCGCCGCGGCGATCGCCGAGGTGAAGAAATATTTGAGCTCGAAGATGCCGCGGGGCGTCGCGATGTACTTGTTCGAGGTCACCCGGCTCACGGTCGATTCATGCATCCCGATCGCGTCGGCGATGCTCTTGAGATTGAGCGGCCGGAGATGCTCGACCCCGTGGGCAAGGAAGGCATCCTGCTGGCGCACGATCTCGGTGGCGACCTTGAGGATGGTCTTGGCGCGCTGGTCGAGGCTCTTCACCAGCCAGTTCGCGGTCTGCAGGCACTCGGCGAGGAAGGCCTTCTCGTGGTCCTTCTTCGAGCCGCGCGAGACCGTCACGTAGTAGCTCTGGTTGACCAGCACGCGCGGGAGGGTGGTGGAATTGAGCTCGATCAGCCACGACCCGTCAGGCGCCGGGCGGACCAGCACGTCGGGGATCACCGGCTGCACCATCATCGGCCCGAAGCTGCTGCCGGGCCGCGGGTTCAGCGACTTGATCTCCCCGATCATCTCGGCGAGGTCCTCCTCGTCCACCCCGCAGAGGCGGCGGAGCGCGGCGAGATCGCGCCTGGCGAGAAGGTCGAGATTGGCGATCAGCGCCGCCATCGCCGGGTCGAAGCGGTTGCGCTCGCGGAGCTGGATGCCGAGGCACTCGGCGAGGTCGCGCGCGGCGATCCCCGAGGGCTCGAAGGTCTGCACCAGCGCGAGCGCGGTCTCGACCAGCGCGGCCGGGGCGCCGAGGCGCTCGGCGATCTCCTCGACCTCGGCGCGGAGATAGCCGGTCTCGTCGATCTCGTTGATGATCGTCTGGCCGATCATGCGCAGCGCCGGGTCGGCGGTGGCGACCATCAGCTGGTCGACGAGATGGTCGCCGAGCGTCTTCTGCTCGGCCACGAAGGCCTCGAGATTGTAGTCGTCCGAGCTGACCGTCTGGCGCGAGGGCGCCTTCGCCCAGCTGTCGGCCGGCAGCACCGGCGCGATTTCCTGCGCGCCGACGCCCGGATCGTCGGGGAAGACGTTGCCGAGATCGGAATCGAGCTTGGTGGCGATGGATTCAGCGCTCGTCTCGAGCCGGGTCTCGAGCCAGTCCGAATTCTCCCCGTCGGCCGCCCCGTTCATCTCGTGGCCGTCGGCCTCGCCCTGGTGCTCGCCGGCGTCCGAGCCGTTGCCGTCAGAGCTGCCCTCGCCCTCGCGGGCGTCGGCGGCCTCGTCGCGTTCGAGAAGGGGGTTCCGCTCCATCTCCGCGTCGACATAGGCGACGAGGTCCAGATTGGAGAGCTGCAGCAGCTTGATGGCCTGCATCAGCTGCGGAGTCATGACCAGAGACTGGCTCTGGCGCAGCTCGAGTTTCGCGGAAAGTGCCATTGCTACCGGGACCTTTAACTAACTGGTCCAATTCTTGCTAGGGCAATTGGTAGCGCAAACCGCCCGTCTGTCAAAGCGTGAATTGCTCGCCGAGGTAAAACCGCCGCACCTCGGGGTGGTCCACGATGTCGCGCGGCCGGCCTTCCATCAAGACCTTGCCTGCATAGATGATATACGCGCGCTCGATGAGACCGAGTGTCTCGCGCACATTGTGGTCGGTGATCAGGACGCCGATGCCGCGGCTGGTAAGGTGCTTGACCAGCGTGTGGATGTCGCTGGCCGCGATCGGGTCGATGCCCGCGAACGGCTCGTCGAGGAGGATGAAGGCCGGGCGGCTCGCCACCGCCCGCGCGATCTCGCAGCGCCGCCGTTCGCCGCCCGAGAGCGAGATCGCCGGCGACTTCCGGAGCCGCTCGATGCCGAACTCCTCGAGGAGCGCGTCGAGCTGGTCCTCGCGCCGTGCCTTGTCCGGCTCGACCAGCTCGAGGACGGCGCGGATATTCCCCTCCACCGTCAGCCCGCGGAAGATCGAGGCCTCCTGCGGCAGGTAGCCGATGCCGAGCCGCGCGCGGCGGTACATCGGCATGTCGGTCACGTCGTGGCCGTCGATCTCGATCGTGCCGCGGTCGGCGCGGATGAGGCCGGTGATCATGTAGAAGATCGTGGTCTTGCCCGCCCCGTTCGGGCCGAGGAGGCCGACCGCCTCCCCGCGCCGCACCGCGAGGCTGGCGTCGTTGACCACCGGCTTTCCCTTGTAGGCCTTGCCGAGGCCCCTCGCGACCAGCCAGCCCGGCCCGCCCGGATTGGCGATGATGCTCGAGATCGGCGCCGCCGGGGCGGCCGTGCTCACCCGGCTCGCGGCGCTGGCGCTGCGCGTTGCCTGGTCGAGGGTGGCGCTGGTCGAGCTCAAGCGCCGATCGCTCCGTTGCCAGAGAGATTCCCGACCGTGCCGTTCTCATTACCCCCCTTCGAGGGCAGGGCTATCGCATGTGGCGGAAGGTGCGAGCCGGCTGCCCCTTCTTCCCCCTCCCCCTTGTGGGGAGGGACGGGGTGGGGGCCGAGCGGCAAGCGAGGCTTAGCGAAGAATCCCGCGCTGATGCTTGTGGCTACCGTGGGATTTTGGTGCCTCGCTTGCCGCGAGGCCCCCTCCCGGCCTCCCCCACAAGGGGGGAGGGGGAATGCGCTCGCCGCCATATGCGATAGCCCTCCCCCTCGAGGGGAGGTTAAGCGCAAGACCTCGTTCCGTCCGGGCATCATCACCGGCTAGGGGGTCGGCGGAGGGGCGGCGCCCGGGATGAAGGTCCCGCGGATGCGCTCGCCGCCGCCCTGCTCGACCCGCGCGGTGCTGTTGGCGAGGTCGATCACCAGCCGCTCGCCGGTGATGATGTTGCCGCCCTGGGCGAGCCGGACATTGCCCGAGAGCGTGATCATCTGGGTCAGCATGTTGAAGCTGGCGGCGCTGCCGGTCGCGCTCTGGTCGCCGGAATTGACGACCACCCCGCCGGTCGCCTCGATGCGCTTGAAGGTCTGGTTGGCGGGAATGGTCTCCTGCGCGGGCGCCGCGTTCGCCGCCGCGAACTGCTGGGCGGGCACGGCCGGGACGGCGCCCGCCACCGCACCCTCGGCCGGACCGGCCGCGGCTGGCGCGGCATCCGGGGCGGGCCGCTCGAGGTCGGAATAGAGCACGATGGTGGCCGCGCGGATCGAGGTCGCCCCGCGGGTGACCACGACCCCGCCGGTGAAGGTGACGATGCGCTCGTTCTCCGTCTCGCTGACCTCGAGCGAGGCCGCCTCGACCTCGATCGGCAGTTCCGAGCCGCCGCCGCCGAGGCCGGGGAAGAGCGTCGCCATCTGCGCCTCCGCGCCGGCCGGGGCGAGCGCGAGGACAACGGCGGCGAAGGCGAAGCGGGCGAGACTCATGGCGCGACCGGGATCCTGGCGTCGGCGACGTCGGTGCCGCGAAGGGTTGGCATGCCCTGCGGGTAGAGCGTTACCTTGACGCTACCAGTTACCAAGATTCGGTGACCGCCGTCGGAAATCTCGACCGCCTCGCCGCTGATCGTGCCGTCCGGGGTGATCAGGCTGACCGGCCGGTCGGAGCGCATCGTCTCGGCCGCGAAGTCGATCGTCGCCTCCTCCAGATGCGCCTCGTAGCCCTGCGTGGTGTTGATGGCGATGCCCCCGCTCAGCGTCAGCACCTCGGCCGCCGTGTCGTAGAGCCCCGTGCCGGCGCTGACGGTGGCGGTGTTGTCCTCGGCGAGGCCGATCGTCCCCTGGAGGTCATCGAGCCGCACCTTGGTCGGGTCGTCGAGGCGCTGCACGGCGCGCGAGGCGCTGACCTCGTAGGTCTGCTCGTTGCCGTGGAAGCCGGAGATGCGCGGGGTCTCCATGACCAGCGAGTTCTGCTCGAGGTCGATCTTGCCGATCGTCACCGGCCCGATCTGCTTGGGGAGATAGAGGAAGGCGAGGAATCCGCCGGCCGCCAGGATCACGACCAGCGGCAGCGCCCAGCGCAGGACGCGCACGATCCGGCCGTGGCGGCGCGCCGCCGCGAACGCCTGCTCGCCGCGCACCGCGGTGACGTCGAGCCGGTCGCGGCGGTCAAGTCTCAGCTGATCCTGCACGCTGCTCATGGTCCGCGCGCTTTCCGCCGCATCGCCTCTAACAATAGTGCCGGCCTGCTCCCGCGCAAGTGACGGCAGGTAATCTTTCGTGAGCACCGACTGTCGCTAGGCCGCGAAAGTGGCGGCAATCCGGCCTCGGCGCGGCCGGCCGGGGCCGCCGGCGGCGGCAAGCCGCCTCAGGAATGGGCGAAAATGTCCTCTTCGGCCCAGCCCAGGAGATCGAGCCGCGCGCGGTGCGGCAGGAAGCGGAAACAGGCGTCGGCGAGACTCGCCCGCCCCTCGCGCATCAGCATCCCGTCGAGCTTGTCGCGGAGCGCATGGAGGTGGAGGACGTCGCTCGCCGCGTAGGCGAGCTGCGCCTCGCTGAGCTCGGCGGCGCCCCAGTCCGAGCTCTGCACCGTCTTGTTGAGCTCGATCCCGAGAAGCTCGCGGACGAGGTCCTTGAGCCCGTGCCGGTCGGTGTAGGTGCGCACGAGCCGCGAGGCGATCTTGGTGCAGTAGATCGGCTCGGCCATCGCCCCGAAGGCGTTGTCGAGGACCGCGATGTCGAAGCGCGCGTAGTGGAAGATCTTGCCGATCATCGGGTCAGTGAGGAGGCGCGTGAGGTTCGGCGCCGGCCGCTTCTCGGCGGCGATCTGCACGATGTCCGCGGTCCCGTCGCCGGGCGAGAGCTGGACCAGGCACAGCCGGTCGCGATGCGGGTTCAGCCCCATCGTCTCGGTGTCGATCGCCACCGAATGCCCGTAGCGCGAGAGGTCGGGGAGGTCGTGCTTGTGGAAGCGGATGTTCGTCGGCGGCCTGGTGCTCGTATCGGTCATGGCAGCGTCCTAGCACCTCCCGGCTTAACAAGCCCTAGCCTCAAAGGTCCTGCCTCACCTTAACCTCCCCCTTGCGGGGAGGTCGAAACCGCCGCTTCAGGCGGTTTCGGGAGGGGGTGAGCAGGTGGAGTGATACTGGGTGACCTGGCGCCACGCGCCCCGCCGCTTCCCCTCCCGAAGATGCTCCGCATCTTCGACCTCCCCGCAAGGGGGAGGTTAAGGGGGAGGCACGGCCGCCACTTCTCTTCCTAGCGGTAGGGCTTCCGCCCCGAGAGGAGCATGGCGATGATCCGCTCGACGTTGCGGGCCAGCGCCTCGGGGCTCTTGAGGTGGTCGAGATAGGCCACGTACTCCTTGCGGTGCGAGGGCGCGAGCTTCTCCCAGGCCGCCTTCGCTTCGGGGTTCTCCTCGAGCGCCGCCAGCAGCTCCGGCGGCGCCGGCCGCACCCGCGGCTTCGCATCGTAGGCGAGGGCCACCGTCACGACGTCCCCGACATCGACGCCCGCCGCCTTGCGCACCTCCCCGTGCAGATAGAGCCGCGGCGCGCCCGCATAGCGCACCACATTGGCCGTGTACGGCGTCTTGTT
>JADYYB010000235.1 GCA_020853895.1 Bauldia sp. | reverse complement strand
CGATGTATCTGCCGAGCTTCGTGACCGGCAGCCTGATCGCCCGCTTCGGCAAGGAGCGGATCGTCGCGACGGGCCTGGCGCTGCTGCTGATCTGCGCCGCGATCGCCCTGACCGGCGCCGACATCGCCCATTTCTGGGCGACCCTGATCATCCTCGGCGTCGGCTGGAATTTCGGCTTCGTCGGGGCGACCGCGATGCTGACCGAGACCTACCGCCCGGAGGAGGCGGCGCGCGCGCAGGGCCTCAACGATTTTCTCCTCTTCGGCTCCGTCGCGCTGGCTTCGGCCGGTTCGGGCGGGGTCTTCGCCCTGGCCGGCTGGAACGCGGTCAATGTCGTCGTCTTCCCGGTGGTCGCGCTGGCGCTGGCGGCGCTCCTCTGGCTGGTCCTCGCCTCGCGCGCGCCGGCCGTTTCGGGGAGCGACGGCCCGCCTCCTTGACGTATCGGAGGGGTCACGCCATACCCTCGCCGGTCTTGAGGGGGGCGCGACCGATCCGCGCCCCACTTTTATGCCGCAGCATGCGCTGCGCCGCGGGGATGGCGCGTCAGGTGGGAGGCACCGTGACTACATTCATGATGTATCTGGTTGTTCTGTGCGGCCTGGTATCGGTCGGCTACGGCGTCTGGGCGGCGAGGCTGGTCATCGCCTCGGATGCGGGCACCGCGCGCATGCAGGAGATCGCCGCGGCGATCCAGGAAGGCGCTCAGGCCTATCTGACGAGGCAATACACCACCATCGCGATCGTCGGTGTGGTGATCTTCATCCTCCTCGCCTGGCTTCTCTCGATCCCGGTGGCGATCGGCTTCCTGATCGGCGCGGTCCTTTCCGGCGCGGCCGGCTTCGTCGGCATGCTGGTCTCGGTGCGCGCCAACGTGCGCACCGCGCAGGCCTCCAGCAAGAGCCTCGCCGCGGGCCTCGAGATCGCCTTCCGGTCGGGCGCCATCACCGGGATGCTGGTGGCGGGCCTCGCGCTCCTCGGCGTCGCGGTCTACTACCTCATCCTCACCCAGTTCGCGGGCTTCGCGCCGAACGATCGGACGGTGGTCGACGCGCTGGTGGCGCTCGGCTTCGGCGCTTCGCTGATCTCGATCTTCGCCCGTCTCGGCGGCGGCATCTTCACCAAGGGCGCCGATGTCGGCGGCGACCTCGTCGGCAAGGTCGAGGCCGGCATTCCCGAGGACGATCCGCGCAACCCGGCGACCATCGCCGACAACGTGGGCGACAATGTCGGCGACTGCGCCGGCATGGCGGCCGACCTCTTCGAGACCTACGCGGTCACGGTGGTCGCGACCATGGTGCTCGCCTCGATCTATTTCGCCGGAACCGAGGCGCTCTCGAGCGCGATGATCTACCCGCTGGCCATCGCCGGCATCTGCGCGCTGACCTCGATCGTCGGCACTTTCTTCGTCAAGCTCGGCGCGAACAACTCGATCATGGGCGCCCTCTACAAGGGCTTCATCGTCACCGCGCTCCTGTCGGTCGTCGGCCTCGCCATCGTAACCCAGCTCACCATCGGCTTCGGCGGCGCGCTGACAGTCGGGACGCAGACCTTCAGCGGCTTCGACCTCTTCCTGTGCGGGGTCACCGGCCTCATCGTCACCGGCCTCATCATCTGGATCACCGAATACTACACGGGCACCAATTTCCGCCCGGTACGCTCGATCGCCAGATCGTCGGTGACCGGCCACGGCACCAACGTGATCCAGGGCCTCGCGGTATCCCTCGAGGCGACCGCGCTGCCGGCCATCGTGATCATCGCCGGCATCCTCGTCACCTTCAACCTCGCCGGCCTCTTCGGCGTCGCCATCGCCGTCACCACGATGCTTTCGCTGGCCGGCATGGTGGTCGCGCTCGACGCCTTCGGCCCGGTGACCGACAACGCCGGCGGCATCGCCGAGATGGCCGACCTGCCGCCGAACGTGCGCGTCACCACCGACGCCCTCGACGCGGTCGGCAACACCACCAAGGCCATCACCAAGGGCTACGCGATCGGCTCGGCCGGTCTTGGCGCGCTGGTCCTGTTCACCGCCTACACCGAGGACATCCGCTTCTTCGCGGCGAACGCCGCCGAGTTCCCGTATTTCACCGGGATCGGCGCGGTCGACTTCTCGCTCTCCAACCCCTACGTCGTGGTCGGACTACTCTTCGGCGGCCTCCTGCCGTTCCTCTTCGGCGGCATCGCCATGACCGCGGTCGGCAGGGCGGCGAGCGCGATCGTCGAGGAGGTGCGGCGCCAGTTCCGCGAGAAGCCGGGCATCATGGCCGGCACCGACAAGCCGGACTACGGCCGCGCGGTCGACATGCTGACCAAGGCGGCGATCCGCGAGATGATCGTGCCCTCGCTGCTGCCGGTGCTCTCGCCGATCGTGGTCTATTTCGTCATCAACCTCATCGCCGGGAAGGGCGCTGCCCTTGCCGCGGTGGGCGCCATGCTCCTGGGCGTCATCGTCACCGGCCTCTTCGTCGCCATCTCGATGACGGCGGGCGGCGGGGCCTGGGACAACGCCAAGAAGTTCATCGAGGACGGCAATCACGGCGGCAAGGGCTCGGACGCCCACAAGGCGGCGGTGACCGGCGACACGGTGGGCGATCCCTACAAGGACACCGCCGGCCCGGCGGTGAACCCGATGATCAAGATCACCAACATCGTGGCGTTGCTGCTCCTGGCGGTCCTCGCCCACTCGTAGCGCCGTCCTACCTCGGAGCGCGGCGTCAGGGGATGCCGCGCATCCTCTCCCCGATGAAGCAGTCGATGCGCGGGACGCGGGTCTGCACCGGGATGAGTTCGGCATCGGCCGGCGGGGCCGGCGCGGCGGCGATCTCGAGGACGAGCTTCCGGCGGATGGCCTCGGCGAACTGGTCGGCGCTGTCCACCGGGATGATGAACGAGCCCGGCCCGCCGATCACGCAGTCCTCGTAGTAGACGTCGAGCCCGAGCATCGAGAGGCCCATCCCGCTCGGGTTGATCATGATCGGGAGGCCGTTGATCACGATGCCTTCGGCCAGCACCATGTCGCGCACATAGACGACCGAGACGCCCATATTGTTGGGGCCGTCGCCGGAGATGTCGATGACCCGGCGCGTGCCCTCGAAACCGTTGTCCTGGAAGAGGGCGGAGGTGAAGAGGAGGCTGCTCGAGATCGACGTGCCGCGATACTGGAAGAGCGGCATTCCGGAAAGGGCGACGGCAACGCTCTCGGCCGATTCCTGGTCCTCGACCACCGTCCACGGCACCGCGATGAACTGGATCCCGGGCCCGGCCCATTCCACGACCGTGAGGGCGATCTTGCCGAGAAGGCCGGACTGGATGGCGCGCACGACCTCGGGATGGCGGAGCGCCTCGACATAGCCGCGGCGCTGGGTGAGCGCCTCGTCGAACTCCATCGAGCCGGAGATATCCACGGCGAGTATCAGCTCGAGGTCGACCTCCTCCGCCCGGACGGGGCCCAGGCTCAACCCGAGCGCCAAGCCTGCCGCGAGCCCGAGCTGACGGATCGTCGGCACCATCCCTCGCCTCCTGCGCTATTGCCCCGCGCACTCTAACGTGGAGGAGGGGAGCAATCGAGAGGAGGGGCCGGGCCGGCCCGTCACGTTTCCTTGGGAGGGCCCTATTCGTCCTGGCCGCCGATGCTGCCGAGGCCGGGCGCCGCGCCGAGGAGCTGGGTGAGGAAGTTGATGTCCCTGCCGCCGGTCGGCGTGGTGCGGCTGATGAAGTCGAACACCCTTCCGTCCTGCAGCCCGTAATCCGCGATCTGCGAGACGCGCTGGCGATCGTCGAAATAGACCGCCAGCACGCGCTGGTCGACGACCCTTGCATCCATGAAGGCGACCGGACGGACGCGGGTCTGCGAGACGTAGTAGAACACCTCGCCGCCGAACTGGGCGGTGGTCGAGGGCGAGCCGAGCGCGATCAGCACTTGGTCGCGGCTGGAGCCGACCGGCACCTGCTCGAGCGCCGAGGGCGGCATGAGATAGCCGTGATGGCTGGTCTCGCTGATCGTGCCGACCAGCGGGAGATCCTTGGAGCAGCCGGCCAGCAACGCCGCCAACGCAACGCCCAGCGCCGTCTTCGCGCTGATGCCCATCCCGAATTGGCCGGCCCGACTCATACTGGAGACTCCTCGCTCGCTTGGCTTTTCCCGTAGCCTGCGTTACGGCTCGTTGCAATGTCCCAGGCCGCCGCCCAACTATCGTGAACTTGTGGTCTCAGTGAGACACGATGTTCGGCTTGTTCTCTAGAGCATCCCCCGTTTCGGTTCCCGAGCTCCAGTACCGGGCGGTCGTCGCGCGCGCGCGGCTGCCGGTTTTCTACCGTGAGCTTGGCGTCCCCGACACGGTGGACGGCCGATTCGACCTCCTCGTGCTCCATCTCGTGCTGCTGCTCCGGCGGCTGAACGCCGAGGGCGAGATCGGCGGCGCGCTCGGCCAGGACATATTCGACCTCTTCGTCCGCGACATGGACCGGTCGATCCGCGAGATGGGCGTGGGCGATCTCGGCATGAAGCGCCGCATGCGCGACGTCGCCAAGAGCTTCTACGGCCGCGCCGCGAGCTATTCCGCGGCGCTCGAGGACAGCGATCCGGAGGCGCTCCCGGCGGCGCTCGACCGGAACTTCTTCCCCGACGATTCGCGCCCCGCCGCCGCTCGCCGGCTCGCCGCGGAAGTGCGCGCGACGGTGGCGGCGCTCCAGGAGACCACGCGCGACGAGCTTCTCGCCGGCGAGGCGTTCTTCGGCGATCGCGCGCTGGTCGGCGCATGATCGAGCCGATCCTGTTCTCGCGGCCCTTCGACCTCGGCACGCTTCCGCGCCAGCGCGGCCCGATCAGGATCGAGGCCGATGCCGCCGAGCGGCAGGCCATCGCCGGCGAGTTCGACCTCCTCGCGCTCGATTCGCTGGTCGCGGAATTCGAGATCGCGCCGGGTCCCGGCGACAATTTCGAGCTGCGCGGCCGGCTGCGGAGTTCGCTCGTCCAGAGCTGCGTGATCAGCCTCGCGCCGGTCCCGCAGGAGATAGACGAGTCGATCGTGATCGACCTCGTGCCGGCGGGCGCGCCGCTGGCCGAGATGGACGAGACCGTCGACCGCGACCCGCCGGCCGTCTATGAAGGCAGCACCGTCGACCTCGGCGCCATCGCCCTCGAATATTTCGCGCTCGCGCTCGATCCCTACCCGCGCGCCCCCGGCGCGGTGCTGCCGCCGGAGGCCAGCGCCGAGGAGCCGGGTGGGCCATTCGCCGCGCTCGGGACTCTCTCACCCGGCGCGCCGAAACGCGGTACTAGCTGACTTGATGGCTGATTCATTGACGATATCGCTCGATGCGATGGGCGGCGACGCGGGCGCGCCCATCGTGATCGCCGGCGCCGAGCTGGCGCTCCGGCGCCTGTCGGGCATCCGCTTCGCGATCTACGGCACCGACACGATCGTCGAGCCGCTCCTCGACGCCCACCCGACGGTGAAGGCGGCCTCGACCTTCCATCATTGCGAGGTGGCGGTCGGGATGGACGAGAAGCCGAGCCAGGCCCTCCGGCACGGCCGCTACCGGTCCTCGATGTGGCGATCGATCGAGGCGGTCAAGACGGGGGAGGCGAGCGTTGCGGTGTCGGCGGGCAATACCGGCGCGCTGATGGCGATGTCGCGCTTCTGCCTCAAGACCGTCGCCGACATCGAGCGGCCCGCGATCGCGGGGCTGTGGCCGAGCATCAAGGGGCTCAGCATCATCCTCGACCTTGGCGCGACGATCGGCGCCAATTCCCGGCAGCTGGTCGATTGCGCGGTGATGGGCGGGGCAATGGCGCGCGCCCTTCTCGGCATTCCGCGGCCCTCGATCGGGCTCCTCAATATCGGCGTCGAGGAGGTCAAGGGACTCGAGGAGGTCAAGGAGGCCGGCCGCATCCTCAAGGCAGCCGACCTCCCGCACATCGCCTATCACGGCTTCGTCGAGGGCACCGACATCGGCAAGGGCACGGTCGACGTGGTCGTGACCGAGGGGTTCTCGGGCAACATCGCGCTCAAGACCGCCGAGGGCACGGCGCGCCAGATCGCGGCCTATCTTCGCGAGGAGATGTCGCGCGGGCTGATGTCGAGGATCGGCTATCTCTTCGCCAGCCGCGCGTTCGCCAATCTCCGCAAGAAGCTCGACCCCGGCCAGTTCAACGGCGGGGCGTTTCTCGGCCTCAGCGGAATCGTGGTGAAAAGTCACGGCAACGCCGACGCTCCCGGGTTCGCCTCGGCCATCGAGAACGCCTACAAGATGGTCACCAACGGGCTTCAACAAAAGATCGAGGAAGACCTGGCCCAGTCTCACCGAAGCCCCGTGGGTGCCGCTTGACGCTGCGACGCTCGGTCGTGCTCGGACACGGCAGCTATCTGCCCGCCCGGGTGATGACCAATGACGATCTGACCCGGATGGTCGATACCTCCGACGAGTGGATCTACCAGCGCACCGGCATCCGCCGGCGCCACATCGCCGCCGATGGTGAGTTCACCTCCGACCTCGCCGTGGCCGCGGCGCGGAAGGCGCTCGCCTCGGCGGGCAAGGAGATCGCCGACGTCGACCTCATCATCGTCGCCACCACCACGCCGGACCAGACCTTTCCCGCGACCGCCGTCGCGGTCCAGGCCAAGCTCGGCATGCAGCACGGCGCGGCCTTCGACATCCAGGCGGTCTGCTCCGGCTTCATCTACGCCCTCGCCACCGCCGACGGGATGATCAAGAGCGGGATGGCGCGGCGCGTCCTGGTGATCGGGGCGGAGACCTTCTCGCGCATCCTCGACTGGACCGACCGGACGACCTGCGTTCTCTTCGGCGATGGCGCAGGCGCGGTGCTTCTGGGGGTGAGCGACGAGGAGCAGACGCTCGACGATCGCGGCATCCTGACCACGCATATCCGCTCGGACGGGACCCATCGCGACAAGCTCAACACCACCGGCGGGCCCTCCTCGACCGGAACGGTCGGCGTGGTTCACATGGAGGGCCGCGAGGTCTTCAAATACGCCGTCGGCATGATCACCGACGTCATCGACGACGCCTTCCGCTCGACCGGCCTCTCGGCCGGCGAGATCGACTGGTTCGTCCCCCACCAGGCCAATGTGCGGATCATCGACGCCACCGCGCGGAAGCTCGACATCCCCTCGGAGAAGGTAGTGCGGACGGTCGAGGATCACGGCAACACGTCCGCCGCGTCCATTCCCCTCGCGCTGGCCACGGCCGCCGACGACGGACGCATCAAGAAGGGCGATCTCGTCCTCCTCGAGGCGATGGGCGGGGGTTTCACCTGGGGCTCGGTGCTCCTCCGCTGGTGAGCCGGCCGACCTCGCGGGGAGGATCGGGCCGAGGCAAATTCCGCCCTATCATCATGCGCTTAAAGACGAAAACGGACCACCTGATCTGTTGACCGGGGAGAGGCGAGGCAATAGGCTTCGGCTCACTGGGATGTGGCGAATGGTCGGCGGGTCGACCCTGATACCTGACGTTGAGGGGGCGTTGGGCATGGCTGGCAAGACGATTACACGCGCCGACCTCTGTGAGGCCGTCTATCGCAAGGTCGGTTTGTCGAGGACCGAGTCGGCGGATCTCGTGGAGATGGTCCTCGCCGAGATCCGCGAGCGCATGATCCGCGGCGAGTCGGTCAAGCTTTCCTCCTTCGGCTCGTTCCTCGTCCGCAGCAAGGGCGAGCGGATCGGCCGCAACCCCAAGACCGGCGAGGAGGTCCCGATCTCCCCGCGCCGGGTGATGGTCTTCAAGCCGAGCAACGTCCTCAAGCAGCGCATCAACGGCGCGCTCGCCGAGGACGCGCAGTTCGACGAAGATGTCGAAAGAGCCTGACGCCTTCCGCACGATCAGCGAGGTGGCCGAGGAGCTCGGCCTGCCGCAGCACGTCCTCCGCTTCTGGGAGACGCGCTTCGCGCAGATCCGGCCGATGAAGCGCGGCGGCGGGCGGCGCTACTACCGCCCGGACGATGTCGCGGTGCTGCGCGGCATCCGCCAGCTGCTCTACGGCGAGGGCTACACGATCAAGGGCGTGCAGCGGATCCTTAAGGAGCAGGGGCACCGCTTCGTCATCGCCGCCGGTCTCGGCGAGGTGAAGCTGTCGGCCGAGCTCGCGCGCGCGGCGCGCGCCGACACCGACGACCTCGAGACCGACATCGCCGAGGCCGAGGCGCTCGCCGCCGACGATGCGGAGGAGAGCCTCGCCGCGGCCGAGATCGACCCGGGCGAGCCGCTGCCGGACGGCGTGCTGCCGCCCGACGCGCCGCTCCCCGCGCCGGCAGGGCGCGGACACCGTGGCGGACGGGCGGGGCTCAGCGCCGACGATCTCCGCCTCCTGCAGGCCACGCTTGCCGATCTCCTGAGCTGCAAGCGACGCCTCGATGAAGTCCGCTAGCGCCCGATCCGCTTTCCACGCCCATCTTTTGCGGCTCCCGACGAACCGTTGAGCGCGAGTACCGGCCTTGATGAAGATCGCAGGAGTCCTCGCCGCCCTTTTGCTCGCCTCCGCCCCGGCCAGCGCCCAGTCACCGTTCGGCGCGGAGGTCGATCTCAACCTCGTGGTGGCGATCGACGTTTCGGAGAGCGTCAACGACATCGAGTGGAACCAGCAGAAGCAGGGCTATATCGACGCCTTCCTTAGCGAAGAGGTGCTTGGCGCGATCCTCTCGGGCCCTCTGCAGAGGATCGGAGTGATGATCATCCAGTGCGCCGGCACCTCGCAGCAGGCGGTCGGCACGAACTGGCTGCTGCTCGAGGACGAGGAGAGCGCCGGCCGCCTGGCCGACCTCATCGCCGGCATGCGGCGGCTGTACTATTTCTCCAAGGACACCTCGATCGCCGGCTGCATGTACTACGGCATGTCGGCGCTCGATTCCTCGCCCTTCACCACCACGCGCGAGGTCATCGACCTCTCGGGCGACGGCGAGCATGACGGCCATGGCTGGCTCGACCACGCCCGCGCGATGGCCACCGAGCGTCAGGTCATCGTCAACGGCATCCCGATCCTCACAGACGTCGAGGATCTCGAGCAATACTACCGGGAGTTCGTGATCACCGGCGCCGGGTCCTTCACGGTGGTCGCCAAGGACTTTGCGAGCTTCGGCCAGGCGATCCGGCGCAAATTCGTGCTCGAGATCGCCTCGAACCAGTAGGGCATCGTGACCCGGCGGCCTTCGTTGCGCCGGCCGCGCCGCCTCACTATAGTCCGGCCCGTCGGAGCGTAGCGCAGCCTGGTAGCGCACCAGCATGGGGTGCTGGGGGTCGTGGGTTCGAATCCCCCCGCTCCGACCAAATCCCTTCTCCTTCCTTCGGTCACGACTCTCGCGCCTAGGCCGCTTTGGCCAGGGCTTCGGCTATCGTTTCGTGCAGCTCGGCCGAGGCAGCCGCGTTGAGCGGGATGAGCGTGGAGAGAAGGTAGGAGGCGTGGCGCGAGGGCGAAGGATAGCTGTCGTCCGACCACAGGCGGAGCGCGGTCGAAAGGCCTCGCTCGTTGGCGAACTGGGCGACCAGAAGCGCGGCCTGATTGTGGTAGCGGGCGCTCGTCCAGTAGGCGGGTTGATCCGCCCGGGCAGCGGCCAGCGCGGCGGATTCGCGGATCGTGTCGGCGTTGTCGTAGAGGTCGCCGAGCGCCCTTATGGCGCCGACCAGCGGTTCGGGATCGAACCAGTCGCGGTCGGGCTTGTGCGGCGTCCCCGGCGGGGCGAGACCCAATTTGCGGAAGGATTGCCGACTTTGCTCCATGTCAACATTGTACACATTTATGAGTTAGTGTCAACTCATAAATGAGGAGAGATCGACATCGTCAGCGCCGCCTCAGCGGCGGGAGTACTTCCCGACGATCACGTGGCAGCGCGGCCATTCGACTCGCGGAAGGGCGAACCGCTTGGAGGGGTTGAACTGCTCGAGCGTCCACTCGTTCGCCCCGGCGCGCACCAGGCGCTTGAGGATGGCGGCGACATCCGGCCCGATCTCGCGGAAGACCAGCACATCGTCCCCGTTGCGGAACGGCAGATGCGGATTGACGAGAGCGAGGTCGCCCTGCTCGAAGGCCGGGCTCATCGAGTCCCCGACGATATACATGGCGTAGCCGTCCTTCACGCTCGCGAGCGGATCGGGACGGGCGACATAGTCGATGGGATCGTAGGTGATGATCATCTCGCCGGGGCCGCCCTGGGCGGAAGCGTAGATCGGCAGATCGCCCTGCACGGGGACGAAATTGCGCGGCACAACGTCGGTCGGAATGACCGTCATGCGCGGCGGGTCGAGGCCGAGCACCTGCAGGATGCGGGCGAGGGCGCGGCTGTGCTTGGTCACCCCGCTCTCGACCCTGTCGACCGTCTGCTGGGTGGTGTTGGCGAGCTCGGCGACGCGTGCCTGGGACATGCCCAGATCCTCGCGCCGTCGTCTGATTTCGTCTGCCTCGACCATGCTGCTGAACCCTCACTTGGCGGCCCAGGCAAGAAGGCCGCATGGGCGGAATGGCGTCCTCGATAACACAACCCTGTGTCAAAATCAAACAATTTGCGCTTGTACCGGGTTGACGGGCACACAGAAGTGTGTTGTAGTCCGCTCATGGCAAACGCTGCGGTTCGAGAAGCGATGGAAAAGGCGATCCGGATAGCCGGATCGGAGCGCAAGCTCGCCAAGCTCGCGGGCTTTTCCCAGAACGCGATCTGGCACGCCAAGAAAGAAGGCCGGGTGACCGGGCGGCTCGCCCTCGCTATCGAGGCCGCCACTGGAGGCCGGGTCGCCCGCCACCGGCTCTGTCCGAGCCTCTTCGAACCGCCCTCGGCGAGGGCGCAGCCATCGCCGAAGCCGGAGCCGGGCTCCGCCTGAGGGCGGGTCCGGCGACATCACGGCTCCCCAGCGGGCCAGGCAGAACAACCGAGACAGAATGCGAGAAGGCGGGGCCATGCGCGATGGCCGAACCGGCAACATCGCCGGACGCCTCTCGCCCGGCGGCCGGGACGCGCTCCCTCCCCGTGACCCGGCCGCCACCCCTTTCCCCAAGCGGCGGCCACCGGCGCGCCTTCGACAAGGACTCCACGCATGGACTGGACGCCGGACTCATTCCCGCCTGTTGCAGCTCTTCGCGATGCGGACAAACCGGCCGCTAACGGAATGGTCGGGCGCGGAGCGATCCGCTTCCTCGACTTGACCGACGATCGCTGCGCCTTCATCGCGGATGACCCGGCGAGCGTGCCGATCGAGGACCTCCTCTGCTGCGGCGACCTCGTGCCTGCCGACGGGGCGCTGCTTGGACGTCGCTATTGCGCGAGGCATCGCCGGATCGTCCTCGTGCCGCGTGGCGCGGCGAGGGCAGTGTGACGCGGCGAGCCAGGCGACGCGCCCGGGCCGTGTCCCTCGCAAAGCCCTTCGATCGGACCGTGAGCGAGCCGCCCTACAACACGGAGGTCGCTTCGATGGAGGTGACCGATCCCTATTCGACAGCCCTCCGGCCCGAGCGCATCACCGTCACCCGGACGCTTCGCGACGATCCGCTCGCGCGGCTCCATGCCCGGCGACAGATCGCCGACGCCGACTATCTCGCCGGCCGGAAATGGCAGGCGCTCTACGAACGCGCCGAGCTCGGCAGGCTGATGGGCGTCGACATGTTCCGGGAAAGCGTCGACGCCGCGCCGGCGATACCGGCGGGCACGACCGACGAGCGGCTGCGGGCGGCGAGGGAGCTGGCGCGCCTCGACCGTGCGCTCGGCATCGAAGGGTGCGCGATCGTCCGCGACGTGCTCGCCTTCCGGCGCTTCATCG
>JADYYB010000234.1 GCA_020853895.1 Bauldia sp. | reverse complement strand
AGGCGCCGCATCTCCTCGATGGAGCGGATGAACATCGCGCCGATGCGGAGATATTTGATGCCGCCGGCGGCCGAGAAGGTCGCCCCGCCGCAGAAGACGACGAGGAGCGCGACCGTCACCGGCAGCGCGGCCAGCGTCGAGGGCCCCGGCTGGAGGCCGGTGGTCGAGACGAGCGAAGCGCCGGCGAGGAGCCCTTCGCGAAAGTTCTGTCCGGCATTGTCGAAGGGCTGCGCGCGGATGAGGATCACCGCGTAGACGAGGCCGAAGAGCGCGGCCATGAACACGACGGCGCGGCTCTCGCGGTAGTCGCGCACCAGTTCCCCGCGCCGGCCGAGCGGCACGCGCCAGAGGAAGCTGGTCGCACCGGCGAGCATCGCGGCGATCAGCACGAGCTCCGCCAGGGCGTTGCCGTAGGCGGCGAGCGTGCCGTCCCTCGGCATGAAGCCGCCGGTCGAGATCGAGGAGAAGGCAAGGCACACGGCGTCGAGCGCCGGCAGGCCCGCGAGAAGCAGGAGGAGGACTACCGCCAGCGTGGCGGTGGCGTAGATCGCGACGAGGCCGAGGGCCGTGCCGGCCGAGCGGCGGAGGTCGCCGAGCGAGGCGACCGGCGGCGTGGCGCTGGTGATTCCGGCGGGGCCGAGCAGCGTGAAGATGAGGAGGAGCGTCAGGAGGCCGCCCAGCCAGTTGAGCTCGGCGCGCCAGAAGATCAGCGCCGGGCTGAGCGCGTCGATGCTCCGGAAGACCGTCGCTCCGGTCGTGGTGAGGCCGGAGATCGCCTCGAAGGAGGCCTCGAAGAACGAGATCCCGCCGAGGTTGGCGATCGGCAGCGCGCCGATCAGCGCCGGGGCCATCCAGGCGAAGAGGACGAACCCGAAGAGGGTCAGGCGGCTGATCCGCTGGACGCGGCCGCGCACCGAGAGGACGAGGCCGCCCGCCAGGAAGGCGACGAAGCCCGCGGTGGCGAGGAAGACGGTCGCGTCCTCGTGCGCGCCGGTCAGCACGGCGGCGACGGCCGGCAGAAGGAGCGCCGCCGCGAGCACGCCGAGAAGGCCGCCGGCGAGGAGGACCAGGCCCGACATCGGGCGGGCTAAAAGAACTCGAGACTGACGCGGAACATCTGCTCGACCTGGCGGACCTGATCGGCGGTGACGAAGAGGATGACGCGGTCGCGGGCCGCGATCTCGGTGTCGCCGGTCGGCACGATCATCCTCCCCTCGCGATAGACCGCGCCGATCCGGATGCCGTCCGGGAGATCGAGGTCGCGGAGCGACCGTCCGACCAGCTCGGAGGTCTCCAGCGCCTCGGCCTCGATGACCTCGGCCTGGCCGTTCTGCACGCTGTGGACGCCGCGGATGCGGCCGCGCCGGACATATTGCAGGACCTTGGAGACGGTCACCGAGCGCGGGTTGATGATGGCGTTGATGCCGAGCGTGCGGGTGAAGGCCGGATAGGTGCGGTTGTTGACGAGCGCCATGGTGAGCCGCGCGCCGAGCTTCTTGCCCATCATGCAGGCAAGCACGTTGACCTCGTCGTTGTTGGTCAGCGCGACCAGCGTGTCGGCGTCGGCGATGTCGGCCTCCTCGAGCATCCCGCGGTCGAGCGCGCTGCCGTGGAGGACGACGGTGCGCTTGAGGCGCTCGGCGATGGCGACGGCCCGCTCGCGCGAGTTCTCGATGATCTTGACCTTGGTGCGGCTGTCGCGCGCCTCGAGGCGTTCGGCGAGGAAGAGGCCGATATTGCCGCCGCCGGCGATGATCACGCGCGCCGCCTCCTGCTCCTCGTGGCCGAAGATGGCGAGCGTGCGCCGCACCTGCTCCTTGGCGACGACGACATAGACGAGGTCGCCGACCAGCATGACGTCGTTGGAGTGCGGGACGAAGAGCCGCTCGTCGCGGACGATGCCGACGACCACCGCCTCGAGGTCGGGGAAGAGGCCGGTGAGCTGGGAGAGCGGGGTGTCCACCACCGGGCAGTCCTCCTCGCAGAGGATGCCGACTACCGCCACGGCGCCCTCGGCGAAGAGCACGGTGTCGACCGCGCCGGGCAGCGCGAGGCGGCGCAGCACCATCTCGCCGACCTCGATCTCGGGGGAGATGACGACGTCGATGGGGAGGTGCTCGCCGGAGAAAAGGTCGGCCCAGCGCGGCTCGAGGTAGGACTGCGCCCGGATGCGCGCGATCTTGGTGGGGATGTTGAAGAGCGAGTGCGCGACCTGGCAGGCGACCATGTTCACTTCGTCGAAGAGGGTCACCGCGATCAGCATGTCGGCGCCTTCGGCGCCGGCCTGGGCGAGCACGTTGGGGTGCGCGCCGTGGCCGACGAAGCCGCGCACGTCGAGCGTGTCGCGGATCGCCTGGACGAGCTGCGGGGAGGTGTCGATGACCGACACCTCGTTCTGCTCGGCGGCGAGGCGCTCGGCGATGCCGAAGCCGACCTGGCCGGCACCGCAGATCACGACGCGCATGGTCGGTCCTTCCTCCCCCTGGAAGGCAGGGCTATCGCAGATAACCGAAGGGACAGACATGCTCCCGTTTCCCCCTCCCCCTTGTGGGGAGGGGGAAGGGGTGGGGGCCGAGCGGCAAGCGAGGCTTGGTCAAGAATCCCACGCTGACGCTTGTGACTACCGTGGGATTTGGGTGCCTCGCTTGCCGCGAGGCCCCCTCCCGGCCTCCCCCACAAGGGGGGAGGAGGAACGCTGCCCGCCACATGCGACAAGCCTGCCCTGAAAGGGGGAGAGCCTGCCCCGGACTTGATCCGGGGTGGCGCGAAGCGCCGGTGGGGGTCAGCGCCCGTGCACCATCGCTCGGCGTCCAGTGAGATCATTTTCACTTACCCCCACCCGGCGCGCTGGCGCGCGCCGACCTCCCCCTTTCAGGGGGAGGATAGCCCAGGCGGATCATCCGACGCCCAGCGACTTCAGCTTGCGGTGCAGGGCCGAGCGCTCCATGCCGACGAACTCGGCGGTGCGCGAGATATTTCCGCCGAAGCGGGCGACCTGGGCGGTGAGGTATTCACGCTCGAAGATCTCGCGGGCGTCTCTTAGCGGCAGCGACATCAGGTGCTCGCCGCCGGCCCGGCCCGGCGTGGCGGGCAGCATCTCGCCGATCTCGGCGGGCAGCATGTCGGCGGAGATCTCCTCCTCGGCGCCGCCGCGGGCGAGGATGAGGAGGCGCTCGACGTTGTTGCGGAGCTGGCGGATGTTGCCCGGCCAGTCATGGGCCTGGATCACCGCCATCGCGTCGGGCGCGACCTTGCGGTGCGGGAGGCCGGTCTGCTTGGAGATCTGGTCGAGGAAATAGTCGACCAGATACGGGATGTCGTCGCGGCGCTCGGCGAGCGCGGGGATGCGCAGCGGGACCACCGAGAGGCGGTGGAAGAGGTCCTCGCGGAAGGTGCCGTCGCCGATCTCGCGCTCGAGGTCGCGGGCGGTCGAGGAGACGATGCGCACGTCGACGCTGAGGCGCTCGGTGCCCCCTACGCGCTGGAAGGTCTGGTCGACGAGGACGCGGAGGATCTTGTTCTGCGTCTCGCGCGGCATGTCGCCGACCTCGTCGAGGTAGAGCGTGCCGGTGTGGGCTTCCTCGAGCGCGCCGATCTTGCGCGGCCTTCCGTCGAACTGGTCGGTGCCGAAGAGCTCGGCCTCCATGCGGTCGGGCGTGATCGCGGCCGCGTTGAGGACGATGAACGGCCCCGCGGCGCGCTGCGAGTGCTCGTGGATGAGCCGGGCGACCAGCTCCTTGCCGGAGCCCGAAGGGCCTGAGATCATGATGCGGCTGTTGGTCGGCGCGATGCGCTCGATCATCTGGCGGAGGTGGTTGACCGGCGAGGACTGGCCGACGAGGCGCCAGCCGTCGCCGGCGCGCTCCTTCAGGCTCTTGACCTCCTTGCGGAGTTTCGAGGTCTCGATGGCGCGCTCGGCGATCAGCACCAGTCGGTCCGCCTTGAAGGGCTTCTCCACGTAGTCGTAGGCGCCGCGCTTGATGGCGGCGACCGCTGTCTCGATGTTGCCGTGGCCCGAGATCATCACCACCGGCAGGTCGGGATGCTGGAGCTTGATGACGTCGAGGAGGGCCAGCCCGTCCATGCGGCTCCCCTGCAGCCAGATGTCGAGGAAGACGAGCGAGGGCCGGCGGCGCTCGATCGAGGCGATGGCGCCGTCCGCATCGGCGGCCGTGCGCGCGGTGTAGCCCTCGTCCTCGAGGATGCCCGCCACGAGCTCGCGGATGTCTGCTTCGTCGTCAACGATGAGAACGTCAGAGGCCATTATGTCCCGGTCAGAGCTGGTTCGCTGGTCTGGTTGGCATTGGCTTGTTGGCCCACCGGGGTCGGGCGGGCAAGCCCGGGCAGCGTGATCCGGACGAGGGCTCCCCTCCCCCCATCGGCGACCGCGGGGGCGTCGAGGAGCTCGATCTTGCCGCCGTGCTCTTCCACGATCTTCCGCACGATCGCGAGGCCGAGCCCAGTCCCCTTCTCGCGGGTGGTCATATACGGCTCGAGGAGGCGGTCGCGGTTCTCCTTGGGCAGCCCGACGCCGTTGTCGGTGACCTCGACCACGATGCAGTCGTCGGCGTGGCGGGCCTCGACGCTGATGCGGCCGGGGCCGCGCTGGTCGGCCGGCACGGCAGCGATCGCCTCGGTCGCGTTCTTGACGACGTTGGTGAAGGCCTGGGTGAGGAGGCGAAGGTCGAAGCGGCCGAGCAGCGGCTTCGGCTCGATATGGACCTCGATGGCGAGGTCGGGATGGGCGACCTGCTGCAGGAAGGCGGCCTCGCGCACCACCTCGGAGAGGTCCTTGTCCTCAAACTCGGGCTTGGGCATGCGGGCGAAGGCCGAGAACTCGTCGACCATGCGGCCGATGTCACCGACCTGGCGGATGATGGTGTCGGTGCACTGGTCGAAGATCGCGCGGTCCTCGACGATGACCTTGCCGAAGCGGCGCTTGAGGCGCTCGGCCGAGAGCTGGATCGGGGTGAGCGGGTTCTTGATCTCGTGCGCGATGCGGCGTGCGATGTCGGCCCAGGCCGAGGTACGCTGGGCGCTGACGAGATCGGTGATGTCGTCGAGGGTGATGACGTAGCCCTGCCCGTCGGCGGCGGTCTTCTCGCGCGTCATGCGGACATTGATGGTGCGGTCCCGGTTGGCGCGGCTGATCATCATCTGCCCGCGCGTCTCGGGCTTGTCGCTGGCGAGCGCGCCGGAAACGATCGGGCCGAGCTCGGGCACCACCTTGGTGACCGGGCGGCCGAGCATGGCTTCCTGGCTGCAGGCGAGGAGGCGGAGGCCGGCGCGGTTGACGATGCGCACCACCCCTGCCCCGTCGACGCCGATCACGCCGGCGGTGACGCCGGAGAGCACGGCCTCGGTGAAGCGCCGCCGCGAGTCGATCTGCTCGCTCGCGTCGAGGAGGTCGCGGCGCTGGCCGCGCAGCTGGGCGGTCATCTTGTTGAAGGTCGAGGCAAGCGTGCCGATGTCGCCGTCGGCGTTCCT
>JADYYB010000233.1 GCA_020853895.1 Bauldia sp. | reverse complement strand
GAAGCGCTCGCCGCCGGCGCGCTCGCGACCAATCTCCACTTCGTGTTCCTGATCTTCGGGATCGGCATCGCCAGCGCCACCGCGCCGATGATCGCGGTCGAGCTCGGCCGGAAGCGCCACTCGGTGCGCGACGTGCGGCGGACCGTGCGGCAGGGCCTGTGGAGCGTCATGCTCCTCGCCATTCCGATCTGGTGCGTGGTGTGGTTCGCCGAGCCGATCCTGGTCGCGCTCGGGCAGGACCCGGCGCTGGCACGCGTCGCCGGCGACTATCTCCACACCTATCAATGGTCGCTCCTGCCGTTCCTCGGCTACATCGTGCTGCGCTCGTTCGTCTCCGCCCTCGAGCGCCCGCTCGCGGCGGTCGGCGCGGGCGTGGTCGGCATCGCGGTCAACGCGCTCCTCGTCTGGTGCCTGATGTTCGGGAAGCTCGGCTTCCCGGCGCTCGGGCTCGCCGGCGCGGGGATCGGCACGACGATCGCGACGACCGTCGTTTTCCTCAGCCTCGCCGCGGTCGTCTCCATCGACCGGAAGTTCCGCCGCTACCATCTCTTCGGGCGGTGGTGGCGCGCGGACTGGGCGCGGCTCCGCGCGCTCTGGGCGCTCGGGCTGCCGATCGCGGCGACGCTCCTCTTCGAGGTCGGCGTCTTCAACGTCGCCGCGCTCCTGGTCGGCCGGTTCGGCGCCGACATGCTCGCCGCGCACCAGATCGCGCTGCAGATCGCGTCGGTCAGCTTCATGGTGCCGATGGGCCTCGGCCAGGCGGCGACGGTGCGCGTCGGCCTCGCCTTCGGCGCCGGCGACCGCGAGGGAATCCGCCGCGCCGGGTGGACGGCGTTCGCCCTCGGCATCGGCTTCATGAGCTGCATGGCGGTGTTCATGCTGACCGCCCCGCACGTACTGGTCGGGGCGTTCCTCGACCTCAGCGCGCCGGAGAACGCGGCGGTGATCGCCTATGCCGTCACCTTCCTCGCCTTCGCCGGCCTCTTCCAGGTGGTGGACGGTGCGCAGGCGGTGGCGGCGGGCATGCTGCGCGGCCTCCAGGACACGCGCGTGCCGATGATCCTCGCCGCGATCGGCTATTGGGGCGTCGCCTTCCCGGTCGGCGTGCTGCTCGCCTTCTCGGCGGGGTGGCGGGGCGTCGGCGTGTGGACGGGGCTCGCGCTCGGCCTCGCCGTGGTCGCGGTGCTGATGACCGTCCGCTGGATCGGGCGCGAGCGGCTCGGACTCCTCGACCCCAGGCGCGCCGTCGCCGCGCCTTGACGTCCAATAGACTGAGCCGCCCTCGCTCCTTTACTTAACCTCCTCCTTGAGAGGAGGTCGAAATCGCGAGAGCGATTTTCGGGAGGGGGTGAGCCGGAAGAGGCCTTGCCGAGACCGGAGATACGCGGGCTGCGCCCGCTACCCCCCTCCCGAAAGGGGGAGGTTGAGATTTTGGTGCGCTGGGGGACCAGGCTACAGGCGGCCCTCCTCGAAATCGGCGCAGGAGCCGCCGAAGAGCGCCAGCGCCTCCTCGAGATAGTCGGCGAGGAGCGGCATGCCGAGGAGATAGGTCGCGACCCGGCTGTTGTGCTCCTGGCCGGCAAGCGCGCGGAGGCGGTGCCAGTCGTCGAGACCGCCGTCGCCGCGGCCGACCCAGGCGAGCGTGACCAGATCCAGCTGCTCGTCGACGTTGAGCGTGTGGATGAAGGTCACCAGCTCCTGGCGGACCGGGTCGCGACGGCTGCTCTCGAGCACGTCGATCATCCTGTCGTCCGACGCGTTGCCGCCCGAGTCGAGCTCGGTGTCGACGTCCTTCACGGCGTAGCGCCGCTCGTTGACGACGATGAAGCACACCTTGTCGGTCGAGATGTTGAGCCGAGGGAGGTCGGCCGGGTCGAGGGCAGCGCGGGCGGGACTCGCGCTGTCGGGATCGGTCGGCGCGGGCGGAGCCGTGGTCTTCATCGGGACCTCCTCAGGAAAAGCCTGCCGAGTCTGAAACTCGGGGGTACGGCGGCATGTTCCGCCGGCCGCGCGCCGACACTATGATCGCGGCCGCCTGAGTCGAGCCGATCGGGGGTTTTCGTGGACGAGCTGTCGCTGGCGAGCAATCCGTTCATCGTCCTCTCCTACGTCACCGGACCGGCGTTCCTCACCAACGCCACCGCCCTCTTCCTCGGCAGCACGTCGAGCCGCTTCGGGCGCGCCATCGACCGCTCGCGCCACCTTTCCTCGATGCTCACCGACAACACCTCCTCGCGCCCGGCGGAATCGACCGCGCACGAGCTTCGCGTGGTGCGGAAGCGCGTCGGGCTGATCGCCAACGCGATGTCGCGGCTCTATCTCGCCGCGGCCATGTTCTCGCTGGCGACGCTCCTCTCGATCAGCGGGGCGGTGGTGGCCGAGTTCAGCTCGCTCGGCGCGCTGCTCGACGTGGTGATCGGGGGCGCGGCGCTGGTCGGCCTGGTCGGCTTCGGCGCCTTCGTCAACGCCGCGCTCCTGCTGGTCTGGGAGAGCCGGCTCGCGGTCGAGTCGCTTGAAACCGAAGCCGCCGAGGCCGAGGCGGCGATGCCGCGCGGGGCCGCCCTCCTCGACTGAGCGCCGAGCCCGTCCCTCACAGCAAGGCAGCGATGCCGGAGCGGCGGGACCACCCGCCGGAGTGTGACGCTAAGGTGTCGCACCAGACGCCATGCTGTACACGGGTCACCCCTTCGCCGACGACGGCGACATCCCCAACAGCCGCTTGCCGGTCATCCTCTATGCGCGCGTCATCGACCCGCTCGACGGCAGCCCCGAGGAGGCCTTCGAGGAGATCTTCAGGGCCCATGGCTGGGGCGGGATGTGGACCGACGGGATCTACGATTTCCACCACTACCACTCGACCGCGCACGAGGTGCTGGGGAT
>JADYYB010000232.1 GCA_020853895.1 Bauldia sp. | reverse complement strand
AGGCCGCGGCTCGGGTCGTTGCCGGTCGCCCATTTGTAGGGCTGGACCAGGATGTTGAAGATCTCGTCGGCGAAATAGAAGCAGAAGAAGAACGCGATCACGATCGCGATCATCGTCTTGATGAGCCGCGAGCGGAGCTCGATGAGGTGGTCGATCAGCGGCGCCCGGCTCGACTCGACCTCGTCATCCTCGACCGCGGCCATCAGCGCCCTCCCGCCGCCGCGGGCGCCGGCGGCGCCTCGCTGTTGGCCGGCTCGGGCGGCGCGTTCGCCTCCTGCTCGGAGACGATCTGCGGCGTGGCAGGCGCGGGCTTCGCTGCCCCGTTGGCGGGCGCAGCGGTCACGGCTGCGGACCCGCCGGTCATGATCGCCGGGTTGACGGCGCGCGGGCCGGTCATCCCGGCCGGCGGCTTCACCGGCGTGCTTGACGCGAGTGCGGCGGGCTGGACGTCGAGGCCACGGCTGACCGCTTCGAGGTCGCGCTGGGTGTCCTTGCCCACCGACTCGACCGACTTCTTGATCTCGTCGAGCTCGGCCTCCTTGAGCGCGTCGTTGAACTGGCGCTGGAAATCGCCGGCCATGCGCCGCATCTTGCCCATCGTCTTGCCGAAGGCGCGCAGCATCCGCGGCAGGTCTTTCGGACCCACGAAGATCACCGCGATCACGGCGATCACCAACAGCTCAGACCAGCCGATGTCGAACATTGGCGAAGACTAGGCCCTGGAGGGCCAGGTTACGAGCGGGGGCTTAGGTGGCCTTCCGGCGCTCGTCCGCCGCATCGACCACGGTACCGTGCGGCAGCTGCTCGACCGGCTTGGCCGACGCACTTGCCGTCGCCGGCGCGTCGTCGTCCTCGGCGAGGCCCCGCTTGAAGCTCTTCACGCCCTTGGCGACGTCTCCCATGACCTCGGAAATCTTCCCGCGGCCGAACAGGAGGAGGACAATGACCAGGACGACCAGCCAATGCCAGATGCTCAAGTGACCCATTCTAAACTCTCCGAAACTCTGCCTTTGACCCGTTCCGGGGCGTCCGCAAACGCCCGCTTGTCGCTAAAGGTCATGTAGGCTCATTCACCTGCCTTGGCAAATATAACCACCTCGCGCGGATCGACCGAAACGCTGACTTCGCTGCCCTCGGAAAACCGCATATCGGCGCGGACTCTGGCCCTTATCGGGGCTTCGACCCCGTTAATCGCGATCTCGAGATGATCGACCTCGCCGAGGAAGTTCTCCGCGATCACCCTGCCGGTCGCTCCGCCATTGGCCGGAGCCGATAGCCGCACCCCCTGCGGGCGGATGCCGACCACTACCGCCGCGCCCTCCTGATGATGGTCGCAGACGAGGCGCCCGAGCGGGGTCGTCACGCCTCCCTCTTTCACCACGCACTCGAATTCGTTGATGTCGCTGAGGAAGCGCGCCGCGGAGAGGTCGTTCGGCCGGCGATAGAGCGCCTCGGCCGTGCCGAGCTGGACCAGCCGCCCCTCGCGCATCAGCCCCACCCGGTCGCCCATCCGCATCGCCTCCTCGGGGTCGTGGGTGACGATGATGCAGGTCGCTCGTGTCTCTCTGATGATGGCGTGCGTCTCCTCGCGCACCTCCTCGCGCAGGCTCCGGTCGAGCCCCGAGAACGGCTCGTCCATGAGCAGCACCGCCGGCCGCGGGACGATCGCCCGCGCGAGCGCGGCGCGCTGCTGCTCGCCGCCGGAAAGCGCGTGCGGGTAGTCGTGCGCATGCTTCTCGAGCCCGACCCGGCCGAGGACGCGGAGCGCCTCGCGCTCGGCATCGGCCTTGGGCAGGCCGGTCAGGCCGAACATCACGTTGCGGAGCACGGTGAGGTGCGGGAAGAGCGCGTAGTCCTGGAACATCAGCCCCACGCCGCGCTTTTCGGGCGGCACGAAGCTCTTGGGCCCCGAGACCTCGCGCTCGTCGATCAGCACCCGCCCGCTGGCCGGGCGCTCGAGGCCGGCGGCGACGCGAAGGAGCGTGGTCTTGCCCGAGCCCGAGCGGCCGAGGAGGCACAGGATCTCGCCCGGCTCGACCACGAGGCTGACCCCGCGCAGCGCCGGCACGCCGTCATAGCCGTGCGTCACCGAATCGAAGGAGAGGCGCGCCGCGATGGTCGCGCCCGCCGTGCCGCGCCGGCCCCAGACGCGCCGCTCCGCAGTCTCGCTCATTGCCACAAAGGATACGCCTTAACGCTCTTGTTCCGGCTCGATATCGGTAAAGAGCAGCGTTTCGTCCAGTGGGTCCTCGTCGGCGGTGAGTTCGTCGCCGGCCGGCGGACGCGGCAGCGGCGGGCCGAGCGAGCCCGAAATGTCGAGGAGGCCGGCCCCTTTCAACTCTTCGAGACCGGGGAGATCGGCGAGCGCTGCAAGCCCGAAATGGTCGAGGAAGGCCTCGGTCGTGCCGTAAGTCACCGGCCGCCCCGGCGTGCGGCGCCGCCCGCGCATCCTGATCCAGCCCGTCTCGAGGAGCACGTCGACCGTGCCCCGGCTGGTGGAGACGCCACGGATCTCCTCGATCTCGGCGCGGGTCACAGGCTGGTGGTAGGCGATGATCGCGAGCGTCTCGAGCGCCGGCCGCGACAGCCGCCGCAGTTCCTCGACCTCGCGGCGCATCAGATAGGAGAGGTCGCCCGCCGTGCGGAACGCCCACTTGCCGGCGACGTGGCGCAGCTCGACACCCCTTCCCGCGTAAGTCGCCTGGAGGTCGCGGATCAGGGCCGGCACGTCGGCGCCGGACGGCAGGCGCTCGGCCAGCACGTCCTCGCCGAGCGGCTCGGCGGCGGCGAAGAGCAGCGCCTCGACGATCCGCATCTGGCGCTGGCGGTCCTCCGCCTCGCGCTCGGCCAGCGGCCCGAAGGGCACGATCTCGGCGGTGGCTCGTTCTGCCATTGTGGGGCCTCGCTTAGACTGCTCGCACCCGATCCCGAAGATGGATCGGCGCGAAGGGAGCTGCTTGCCTGAGTTCGATCTTGCCCTCGCGCGCCAGCTCGAGGCTGGCCCCGAAGGCGCTCGCGGTGACGGTCTTCCGCGTCTCGGCGTCCGCCAGATAGGGAGACAGGAACACCTCGAGCGGGGTCCACTCGGCGATCCGCCCGATGAGCTTCTGGAGGATCGCCCGCGCCTCGCCAAGCGACCACACCGTCCGCTGCCCGACGCGCATCGAGCGCTGCACGGTGCGCTTCCGCTGATCGGCGTAAGCGCTGAGAAGGTCGTAGAGCGAGGCCGCGTAGCGCGGATGGGTGATCGCCGCGATCTGCTCCGGCGCGCCGCGCGCGAACACGTCGCGCCCCAGCCGGTCGCGCGCCGCGAGCTTGGCCGCGGCCGCCCGGATCGCCTCGAGCTTGCGGATGCGCTGGGTCAGCGCCTCCGCGAGGTCCTCGGCGGACGGGGAGTCGTCGCTGGCCGGCTCGGGCAGGAGGAGGCGGGACTTGAGGTAGGCCAGCCACGCAGCCATCACCAGATACTCGGCCGCGAGCTCGAGCTTGAGGCCACGGATCTGCGCGATGTAGCTGAGATATTGCTCCGCCAGCGCCGCCACGGAGATCCGGGCGAGATCGACCTTCTGCGTCCGCGCGAGCGAGAGGAGGAGGTCGAGCGGCCCCTCGAAGCCCTCGACGTCGATGACGAAGCTCTCCTCCGCCCGCGCCTCCCATTCGGGATCGGGCCAGAGCTCCTTCTGCGGACTGGTCGGCGCGGTCATCTCAGCGGCTTTCGGCGCAGCGCATCATCGCGCCAGGATAGCCGATTCCCCAATGGAAACGAGCCCTTGTACCGGAATTCGGCCAGCCGGCATCAATTGGTGACGACGAAGCAATCCTGCCCGGCGGCCTTCAGCTGGTTGCAGAAGCTCTGCGCCTCGCCCTGGGTCGCCACGACCGGCCCGACGCGCACGCGGTAGTAGATGCCGCGCTCGCCGAGATTGGCGGCGACGATGCTCGGGTCGCGATTGCCGAGGAGCGTCGGGTAGCGCCGCTGCATCTCGTCATAGGCGGCCGCGGCCGCGGCCTCGGTGCGATGCGAGACCAGGCTGACCACGAACCCGCTCTGCCCCGGCGTCACCGTGATCCGGCCCGTGGCCGACGGCTCGACCGCCGCCACCTGCACCGGCGCCGCCGCGGCGGGAGCCGGAGGAACGACCGGCGCGGCCGCTGTCGGGGCGGCCGCCGGAGTCGGAGCCGGCGCTGCCGGGATGGACCCGGTGGTGATCGGCGAGACCTCGACCGGACGGGCGGGCAGCCCGTTCGCGGTCGGCACCGCGGCGGCTGCCGCGAGGCGCGCCGCCGCCGAGTCCGATGCGGCCGGCACCGTGCCGCTGCTCAGCACGGTCCCGTCGGGACGGACGGTCAGGGTGCGGACCGTGCGCGGCGTGAGCGAGCCGCTCGGGTCGAGCGCGGCGGCGGCGACCGGCGTGGAGCCGGTCGGCTCGATGATCCGCGAGATGTCGTCGTTGGCCGCGACCTCGACCGGCGAGGGCGCCAGCGCGGTGACCGGCTCGGCGCTGGTCGGCGCGAGCACGACGCCGGTATTGGCCTCGACCCGGTCGAGGATGATCTTGTTCGCGTCGGCGGAGGCGACGGTCTCCGGGATGATCTTGGTCGGCCCGGCATCAGCCGTGATCAGCCGCGGCGGCCCGCTGCTGACGGAGACATCGTCCGAGCGGCTCCACGCCAGCGCCGCCGCCCCGCCCACCAGCGCGAGGCCGAGCACGGTGCCCATCATCAGCGTGGCGCGTCCGGAGCGCCGGTTGGCGCGCTTTTCCTGCGCCTGGAACTCGCGGCCGAGCGGCATGCCGTAGGCCTGGTCCTCGGCGTCGGGATCGACATTGCCGTCGGCCGGGAAGAGCCCCTCGTCCTCGGCAGCGCGCGCGTCCCCGAAGTGGAGCGTGTCGTGCTGGCCCGCTCCGGCGTAGCGATGCGCCTCGGCCGCGGAGGCCGGCTGGTAGCGGTGCGCGGCGCGGCCGATCGTGACCGGCGCCGGCGGAATCTCGTCCCTGCCCTGCCAGTCGAAATCGCCGATGCCGAGATCGTTCTCGGGCGGAAGGTCGGGCTCCGCCGGAAGCTCGGCCTGCGGCAGCTCCCAGGCGCCCACCTGCGGAAGCCGCGGCGCCGGCTGAGGCGGCGGCCCGCCGCTGCGAAGCCGCATCCCGGTGAAGGGATCGTCGCGGAAGCGATACGGGTCGAACCCGCGGTCGTCCGGCGGCAGCGCCGCGTGCTCGCTCATGTCGGAGAATTCGTCGTCGGCGAACTGATCGTCGGCAAACCTGCCAGCCGGCGTGGGTGGTGGCGGCGGCCCGCCCCCGCGAAGGTTCATCCCCGAGAAGGGATCCTGAGCGTACTGGCCACGGATGAAGGCATCGGCCTGCTCGACCGGATCGCTCGGATAGTCCGTTCCGGTCAGCGAGGGATCGCCCGCGTAGGGCTCGAACGGCCGGCGGATCGAGTCGAACGAGGACTGCAGCTCGTGCATCAGCTCGGACTCGATGTCGATGGCCTGGGCCGCATCCGCCTTCTCGGCGGCGCGCCCGCGGACCGGCACCGCCCGCGGCTCCATCGCCGCCCGGAGCGCTGCTGCGTAGTCGCCCGCCGCATCGGTCTGCGCCGGGT
>JADYYB010000231.1 GCA_020853895.1 Bauldia sp. | reverse complement strand
GCGCCTATATCAGGCTGGCTTTCAACCGTCCGCGCGGCCTTGAACCGCTTCGGGAGCCCTTTCCATGGCCAATACGCAGATCCCCGTCACCGTGCTGACCGGCTATCTCGGCGCCGGCAAGACGACCCTCCTCAACCGAATTCTCACCGAGGAGCACGGGAAGAAATACGCCGTCATCGTCAACGAGTTCGGCGAGGTCGGCATCGACAACGAGCTGATCGTGGAATCCGACGAGGAAGTCTACGAGATGAACAACGGGTGCGTGTGCTGCACCGTGCGCGGCGACCTCATCCGCGTGGTCGAGGGGCTGATGAAGCGGCCCGGCAATTTCGACGGGATCCTCGTCGAGACCACCGGCCTCGCCGATCCCGGCCCGGTCGCGCAGACCTTCTTCATGGACGACGACGTGCGCGCCAAGGCCAAGCTTGATGCGGTGGTGACGGTGGCCGACGCCAAGCACCTCCTCTCGCGCCTCGAGGACGCGCCCGAGGCCGAGGACCAGATCGCCTTCGCCGACGTCATCCTCCTCAACAAGACCGACCTCGTCACCCCGGCCGAGATCGCCAAGGTCGAGCGGCGGGTCAAGGCGATCAACCCTCACGCCACGGTCCACAAGACCGAGCGCTGCTCGATCGCCATCGACAAGGTCCTCGACCGCGGCGCCTTCGATCTCGATCGTATCCTCGGGCTCGACCCGGATTTCCTCGAGGCCGACGGGCACGACCACGATCATCACGACCACGACCATGACCACGATCATCACGACCACGATCACCATCATCATGATCACGACCACGCGCACGACGACTCGGTGAAGAGCGTGGCGCTGGTGAGCGGCACGCTGGACCCGGAGAAGTTCTTCCCCTGGGTGCAGGAAGTGACCCAGAAGCAGGGGCCGGACATCCTCCGGCTGAAGGGCATCCTGTCGTTCGACCGCGACGACGAGCGCTACGTGCTGCAGGGCATCCACATGCTGCTCGAGGGCAACCACCAGCGGGCGTGGAAGGACGACGAGGCGCGGAAGTCGAAACTCGTCTTCATCGGCCGCAACCTCGACGAGGAGAAGCTGCGGGCGGGGTTCGAGGCCACGGCGGCGTAGGTTCGCTTTGCCCTGACTCTTTCCTCCCCCTGAAAGGGGGAGGTCCGTCAGCGCCCGCTGACGGGGTGGGGGTACGTCACCCGGCACCCTTTCTCCGGCACTTACCCCCACCTGGCGCTGCGCGCCGTCCTCCCCCTTTCAGGGGGAGGGAATCCTCGCTACTCCTCCGCCCGCCATGCCAACCATCCAGCCTTTTCCCTTCGGCGCGTTCGTGGTCGAGACCGCCTTCCTCGGCGACACCGCCGCCTTCGCCCTCGGCGACGGCACCGTGCGGCTCGTCACCGGCGTCGCGGCGGAGACCGTGCGCGTCCATGCCGGCGCGATCCTGTCGGCCGTGCGGACGCAGGACGGCGAGAAGCTGATCACCGGCGGGGATGACGGGCGCGTCGCCGCGACGGACGCCGCGGGCAAGATCGAGACGCTCGCCGAGCGGCCGAAGAAATGGATCGACCAGCTGGCCGCCGGGCCGCAGGGGGCGGTCGCCTTCGGTGTCGGGCGCGAGGCGTTGGTGCGGCTCGCCGACGGGAAGGAGAAGAGCTTTCCCGAGCAGCGGACGATCGGCGGGCTCGCCTTCGCGCCGAAGGGTTTTCGGCTCGCGGTCGCGCGCTACGAGGGCGTGACGCTGCGCTGGATCAACACCGAGGCGCCGGCGCTCTCGCTCGAATGGAAGGGCGCCCATACCGGCGTGATGTTCTCGCCCGACGGCAAATACGTGATCAGCACCATGCAGGAGAACTCGCTGCATGGCTGGCGGCTTCCCGAGGGCGGGCATTTGCGGATGTCGGGCTATCCGGCCAAGCCGAAATCGATGTCGTGGTCGGTCAAGGGCAAGTATCTCGCGACCTCCGGCTCGGAGGCGGCGATCCTCTGGCCGTTCCTCACCAAGGAGGGTCCGCAGGGCAAGCAGCCGCTGCAGCTCGGCGGGCGGAGCGCCTTCGTCACCAAGGTCGCCTGCCATCCGCGGCAGGAGATCGTCGCGATCGGCTACGCCGACGGCGCGGTCGGCCTGGCGGCCTTCGACGGCGTGGATTTCGGCGGGCTCCGCGACCCCGGCGACGGGCCGGTCACGGCGCTGTCCTGGGACGCCGCGGGGCGGCGTCTGGCCTTCGGGACCGAGGGCGGTTTCGGGGCCGTGGTCGAGATCTAAGCCCGCTGGGCGTCCGCTTTCCGCGAGCAGCACCACAATCTTAACCTCCCCCTTGCGGGGAGGTCGAAGATGCGGAGCCTCTGGCGGAGCATCTACGGGAGGGGGTAGCGGGCGAAGCCCGCGTTCCTTCCGTTTCGGCTGAGATCATCCGGCTCACCCCCTCCCGAAATCGCGGCGCGATTTCGACCTCCCCGCAAGGGGGAGGTTAAGATTGCGAAACGGTCGGAGGGCCGATCTGCCTCCCGGAGTTATTTCGCGAGGCGCTTGGACCAGCGGGCGACCCATGCGGCGTCGGTTTTGGCGAGGCGGGACTTCTTGAGGTTCTCGCGCATCGTCCAGCTGATGTCGCTGTCGTCCGAGGCGAGCCAGCGTTCCATCGCGGCCTTGCCCTCTTCGGGAAGCGCGGCGACGACCACGCTCCAGCAATAGCCCATAGCCTGCCGGAGGACCTTGTAGTCCGCCGAGGCGCGTTCGGCGGCGGAAGCCTCGGCCATCGCCGCGGTGATCCCGTCGAGGACGGCGAGAGCCTTCCTGGCGGCCTTCGCGTCCTTCAGGAGGCGTGGCTCGGCGAGCGCCGCCGCGGCGGCACGCTGCTCCAGCCAGCTGCCCTTGGTCCAGCTCGCCGCCGTCCGGGCGAGGAGGGACGGGTCGGTATCGCCGACCAGCTGGAGCGCGGTGGCGACCGCCTCGCGGACGCGCCAGCTGCCGTGGCTCGCGTAGCTTCTGAGGCGCGGGAGCTCGCCGACCTCGCCCTCCGCCACCAGCTTGCCGAGGCCGAGGACGCCGCAGAAGAGCAGGAACTCCTCCGGCGTGTTCGTCCCGACCGGCTCGGTGCGGAGCAGCTCCTCGAAGCGCGAGCGGGTGCCGATTCGGGCGACGGCGTGCGCGAGCTCGAGATTGCCGCGCGGCCCCGGGAGATTCGATTCCTTGCGGAGATAAGGGACCCAGCTGGCGATGCCACGAAGAGTCGCCGCGTAGTCGTCGACCTTCGACAACTCAGTTCTGGCGCGAGGGGCGGATGATCAGAACCTCCAGTTCCTCTCCGGCGTAGTAGTTCTCCGCCGTGATCTCGAACTGCGTCGGCCCGATCCTGGTGATCCCGCTGCCGCAGAAGCTGACCAGCGCCTCGGTGCTGCCCTTGTCGACGACGAGCCGGAACTCGCCGATCGGCGTCGCCCAGTTGTTGGCGGTGGTGAGGATGTATTCGAGCCGCACCTCCTCGAGATAGGGGTTCGGCGAGCCGGCGATCGCCTGCAGGCGATTCCGCGCGGCGCGGATGAACGGCTCGTCCATGCAGTAGTGCTCGATATAGTACGGGTCCTCGAGCGCCCATTCGCCGAAGAGGCTGTAGCCGGTGACCGGCTGGTAGCGGTGCTCGACCGTGACTTCGCGGCCGGCCGGGAAGGTCTGGTCCCAGTGGAAGATCGCCTCGTAGCGCCAGGCCGGCATCGTGGCATAGGGGTCGTCGATGACGAGGCCGAGGCGGTTGAGCTCGGCGATGGTCGAGGGCGACTGCGCCTCGACCGCCTCCCACGCGCCGTCGGCGATCGGGTTCAGCGAGAGGCCGAGGGCGCGCAGCGTGTCGCTGTGGTCGATGCCGAAGGCGGTCGCCCGCTCGTAGAGCTCGACCGGCACGGGCGCGCCGTCGACCGTCACCTCGAAGTTCACGAAATTCTCCGAGCCCGAGTTGGGGAGGACGATGTTCATCTCCTCCGGCACCTTGGCGTCGAGCGCCGGGAGCGGGAAGGCGATGAGGTAGCGGGCCGCGGCTTTCGAGATGTTCTCGAACCGGTAGCGGACGCGGACCTCGTCGGCCGAGACGTAGAGGTCCTCCGAGAGGAGGCGGATGACCTCATTCCGGATCAGTTCGAGGCCGCCCGCGCCGAGCTGGGCGGTGGAGTCGTTGGCGAGGGCGGGGAGGGCTCCGGGAGCGGCGCCTATGGCCATTGCGGCGAGGGTCGCGGTAAACGGTCTGCTCGCGGTCACGTTGCCTCCGAGCTTCAATTGCAGGTGGATGGCCAATTCTAGCCGCGCGGCTCTGAAAAGAGAACAGCCGAGCCTGTGGTGAGCGAATGACGGGCGAGCACGATCGGGACCGGAAAGGGTCGCCTCCGGCGGGCGGCTTCCCCAGCGACATATCGAGCCAAAACGGCTTCCTCCGGGAGGCTGCGCTCAAGCGGCTCGCGGGGGCACTCTCGGAGTCCGCCTCGTTTGTCCGGGTCGCCGCTCGTCTCAACGACTGGGTGCCTGCTGTGCGCCGCGCGGCGGAGGATGCCGCGCAGCGGACCTTCCCCCTCACCAATGCGGGCGTCGTCGCGGATTCGCTTATCGCCCTTTCCCCGGGGATCGGCGAGTGGAGGCGGTGGGGCGCCCGCCCGCCTGACGTCCTCATCGCGGCCTTCGGCCGGCCGGAGGTCATGGAGAAGGTCGCGGACTTTCTCTGCACTGTCCGAAGAGCCGGTGCGACACGGGTCATACGCTTCGCCCTGATGTTCCCGGCGATCGACCGACATCTGGCCCGTCTTGCGGTGGAGGCTCTTTCTCCAGCCGTCAGGGGTATCGCTGTGCATGCGCTGACCGAAGGCATGGCGCTCTGGCCGAGCGGTCTCCAGAAACGCTGGATCGACAAGTCGCTGGGTCAGTATCGATGGGTGCCGGGATTGGCCAAGCGGCCGCTGACCTGCAATGTGGACATCGAGGGGCTCCTCGCGCGGACGGTCGTCGACCGGGTCGCGAGCGTCAGGCGGACCGCCGCCGACGGGATGGTCAAACACCGCGCGACTCTCGGCAACCTCGACCAGCTCCTGGCAATCGTTCGCGAGGATCGGCGATGGAACGTTCGCTTCCGGGCGGATTGGGTGGACCGCGAGCGAGCGAAGGCGGCGGGATGAGCGCGCATGGCGACCGTATCCGCATTCGGACCGGCGACATCACCAAGCTCGCCGTGGATGCCATCGTGAATGCCGCCAACTCCTCGCTGCTCGGCGGTGGCGGGGTTGACGGCGCGATCCATCGCGCGGCGGGGCCGGAGCTTGAGTTCGAGTGCCGGATGCTGAACGGCTGCAAGACCGGCGACGCCAAGCTGACCAAGGGCTACCGGCTCCCGGCGCGGTACATCATCCACACGGTCGGGCCGGTGTGGCAGGGCGGCGGGAAGGGGGAGGCGGAGCTGCTTGCCTCGTGCTACCGGCGCTCCCTTGAGATCGCCGTGGCGAACGGGTTCCGGACAGTTGCGTTTCCGGCGATCTCCACGGGCGTTTATCGCTATCCGAAGGACCAGGCGGCGGGCCTCGCGGTGGCGACGGTCGGGGCGTTTCAGGAACGGAACGCCTTGCCCGAGATCGCAATCTTCTGCTGCTTCGATGAGCCGATGGCGGAGCTCTACCGACGGGCTCTTGCTTACCCTGGATGAGTTTGCTGCCCCGCCAAGCTTTGCAGGCCGGGCCCAATATCAGAACGCTTCCCCGGCGAAGGCCGGGGTCCATGCAACGGAGCCGCTGGGCTGAAGGGCCGTATAGGCCCCGGCTTTCGCCGGGGAAGCGGGTAGGGGGAGAGAGCTACCGCCGCACGAGGATGTTCTTGAACTGCCAGGGGTCGGACTCGTCGAGGTCCTCGGGGAAGAGGCGGAGGCGATCTTTCAGCGGGGTCCAGTCGGTGTAGGTGCCGATCACCGGGCCGAGATAGGGGCGCTGGACCTCGAGGCAGCGGCGAAAGTCGAGCTCGTCGGCTTCCACGATGCCGGCCTCGGGGTTCTCCAGTGCCCAGACCATGCCGGCCAGCACGGCGGAGGTGACCTGGAGGCCGGTCGCGTTCTGGTAGGGGGCGAGCCGGCGCGTCTCCTCGATGGAGAGCTGCGAGCCGTACCAGTAGGCGTTCTTGGCGTGGCCGTAGAGGAGGACGCCGAGCTCGTCGATGCCGTCGACGATCTCGTTCTCGTCGAGAATGTGCCACTCGTCGGGCTCGCTCTTGTCGCCGGCGCCGAAGAGCTCGTGCAGCGAGAGCACCGCGTCGTTGGCCGGGTGATAGGCGTAATGGACGGTCGGGCGGTAGGCGACCTCTCCGTTCTCGCGGACGGTGTAGTAGTCGGCGATCGAGATCGACTCGTTGTGGGTGACGAGGAAGCCGTATTGCGCCCGCGGGGTCGGCGTCCACGAGCGGACTCTCGTGTCGGCGCCGGGCTGCAGGAGATAGATCGCGGCGCCCGAGCCGAAATCGTGGGTGCGGGCGGTCTCGGGCATCCACTTCTCGTGGGTGCCCCAGCCGAGCTCGGCCGGTTGCAGCCCCTCGGAGACGAAGCCCTCGACCGACCAGGTGTTGACGAAGACGCCCATCGGCTTCGGTGATTTCGCGCGCTGGGTGTCGCGCTCGGCGATGTGGATCCCCTTCACGCCGAGGCGCTGGAGGAGGCGGCCCCACTCCTCGCGCGTCTTCGGCTCGGGCGCGTCGAGACCGGTGTCGCGGGCGATGTCGAGCGCGGCCTGCTTCACGAACCAGGACACCATGCCGGGATTGGCGCCGCAGCAGGAGATGGCGGTGGTGCCGCCGGGGCTCTTGCGGCGGGCCTCGAGGACGGTCTCGCGGAGCGCGTAGTTGGAGCGCCCCTCGGGGCCGAGCGCGGGGTCGAAATAGAAGCCGGGCCAGGGCTCGATGACGGTGTCGACGTAGAGCGCGCCGAGCTCGCGGCAGAGCTCCATCATGTCGAGCGAGGAGACGTTGACCGAGAGGTTGACGCAAAAGCCGCGCCCCTCGCCCTGGGTGAGGAGGCCGCCGACCAGCGCGCGGTAGTTCTCGCGCGTCACCGCCTTGTGGACGTAGCGGACGCCGTGCTTGTCGAGGATGGCCTTGTTCCCGTCGTCGGGGTCGACGACCACCAGGCGCGAGCGGTCGTACTCGAAATGGCGCTCGATCAGCGGCAGCGTGCCGCGCCCGATCGAGCCGAAGCCGACCATGACGATCGGTCCATCGATCTTGCCGTAGACGGGCCAGTTCGCCATCGCAGCGCCTCCATCAAACTCGAGCCGGGCGGGAGATCAGCGGAACGCTTCCGGGAGGTCAACCCTCGGCGGTGCCGTTCGTTGCCGCATGGTGGGCGGCCGAGGCGATGAGGACATGAAATGGAATGGGTGAGGGGCTTCCGCCCCTGGACCCGGATTCACTTGACGACCTTTCCGGGAAGCCGAAATGATCCGGCACCACAGCGGGCAATCCGGCTGTGGGTAACCGTCGCCGGAGGAGGAAGCGCGCGGCCCGTGGCCGGACATGGCGAGACTTGAACTGGCGACACTTCAAGGGAGGATGAGATGAACAGAAAGCACGCGTTCACGCTCGGCACTGTCGGACTCTCAATCTTTCTTTCCGCGCCGCTGGCGTTCGCCCAGGGCGTCCCAGGCGGCAAGAACATCCTGATGGTCTGCGGGAACGAGAACAACACGGTCATCAACTGCACGAGCATCGACGACGTCACCTGGAAGAACCGCCTGGAACTCGTCATGGGACACCGCGTCACCACGATGCCCCACGACGCGGACGACGCCGAAATGCTGGCGGCGGCCAACGCGGCCGACCTCGTGGTCATTCCGGAGTCGGTGAGCTCCGGATCGATCGGCACGGCCCTCACGCCGAGCACGACCCCGATCATCAGCTCCGAGTCGTTCCTGCAGGATGAGTTCGGACTCATCGTCCCGCCATTCGCGCCCGTCGACCCCGGCTATCCCGGCGGCCCGACCGCGGGTCAGCTGGGGGACGCCATCGAGATGCTCACCGACATGGGCATCCAGGTCATCGAGCAGCCGCCCGTCGCGGCGCTGCCCCCGGGAGCGACGCCCGAGCAGATCGCGGCGGCCGAGGATGCCGCCGAGGACGCCTATGACGACGCCGTGGATGCCGCCATCGAGGCGGCCCTTGCGGGCGCCACGCCACCCACCCACGGCGTCACCGTGGGCCAGCTGGATGTCATCATCACCAACCCCGATCATCCGCTCGCGGCAGGGCTCACCGGCCGCGTGCACGTCTACAACTTCGCGCGGGAGATGAACTGGGGCGTCGCCCTGGCGCCCGGGGCCGAAGTGGTGGCGACCCTCGCGCCTTCCGTCGAGGCCGCCGGCGATGCGGATCCCCGGATCTCCGGCGACTACAGCTCGGCGGCGGTGATCTACTTCGTCCCCGAGGGCGGGCAGCTGGCCGACGGCTCGCCCGCGCCGGGGCTCCGCATCCAGTTCTTCGTCGAGAACGAGAACGGCCCCGGCACCTATAATCTGATGACGGAAGAGGGCCTCGCGCTCGTCGACGCGGCGGTGAACTTCGCGCTGAGCGAGGGGAACTAGCACGGAAATCGGTCGCCCGGGCTCGAGGCCCGGATCGGCCGACAGGTAGGAACCGCGCCGGGAGCTACTGTTTCCCGGCGCGGCCCATTTCTACAGCCTGTGAGCGTGAAGGGAGTGGGTGAGGGGGCGCCGCCGGCTCGACGCCGCGCGACGCACCGCATACGCGCGGCGGGGCCAGCGAAGCCCCCTCACACCGATCTCTGGATCTTTCCTCCCCCTTGAGAGGGGGAGGTCCGGCGGCGAAGCCGGCGGGTTGGGGGTAAATGGAAGCAGAAGCGCGGGTGGGCAGGTACCCCCACCGGCGCTTCGCGCCACCTCCCCCTTTCAGGGGGAGGAAAGCCGCGCGCTCGTTCAGATCACGTAGGACTTCAGCGGGGCGAAGCCGTTGAAGGCGACCGCGGCGTAGGTCGTGGTGTAGGCGCCGGTCCCTTCGATCAGCACCTCGTCGCCGATCGAGAGCGAGACCGGCAGCTCGTAGGGCGTCTTCTCGTAGAGGACGTCGGCCGAGTCGCAGGTCGGGCCGGCGAGCACGCAGGGCGCCTTCTCGTCGCCGTCATGCTCGGTGCGGATCGGGTAGCGGATCGCCTCGTCCATCGTCTCGGCGAGACCGCCGAACTTGCCGATATCGAGATAGACCCAGCGCACCTGGTCCTCCTCGGCCTTCCTGGAGATCAGCACCACCTCGGCCTTGATCACGCCGGCGTCGCCGACCATGCCGCGGCCCGGCTCGATGATGGTCTCCGGGATGCGGTTGCCGAAATGACGGCGGAGGCTCTCGTTGATCGACTTGGCGTAGGCCTGCACGACTGGCACCTTCTTGAGGTACTTGGCCGGGAAGCCGCCGCCCATGTTGACCATGCGGAGCTGGATGCCGCGGTCCGAGAGGGTGCGGAAGATCGCCGAGGTCGAGGCGAGCGCGGCGTCCCAGGCCTGCGTATTGGCCTGCTGCGACCCGACATGGAACGAGAGGCCGTAGGCGTCGAGGCCGAGACGGTGGGCGTGCTCGAGGACGGTGATCGCCATCTCCGGCACGCAGCCGAACTTCCGCGAGAGCGGCCATTCGGCGCCCGCGCCGTCGCAGAGGATGCGGCAGAAGACCTTGGCGCCGGGAGCGGCGCGCGCGACCTTCTCCACTTCCTCGACGCTGTCCACGGCGAGGAGGCGCACGCCCATCTGGAAGGCGCGGGCGATGTCGCGCTCCTTCTTGATGGTGTTGCCGAAGGAAATGCGGTCGGCGGTGGCGCCGGTCGCCAGCACCATCTCGATCTCGGGGATCGAGGCGCAGTCGAACGAGGAGCCGGCGCTGGCGAGGAGATTCAGGATCTCCGGCGCGGGATTGGCTTTCACGGCGTAGAAGACGCGGGTGTCGGGAAGGGCCCGTGCGAAAGCCTGGAAATTCTCGCGCACGACATCGAGGTCGACCACGAGGCACGGGCCCTCGGGACGTCGGTCACGGAGGAAATCGCGGATACGGTCAGTCATTCCCAGGGCACTCCCCAAGCGAAAGGTTGCGAACCGCCGGAGCGCCGATCCCTCGGAGGGCCGATATGGACACGGCCGTCCGCAAGAAAAGCGTACCGGTTCGCTGGCAGGCGCCAGCTGGTTTGCGGGTGGGGTCGCGCAAGCCGGACAGGGCAGTCCGTCTCGTCGCCGCCTTCGCTTGGATCGGGAGAACCCGCTCCGCACGCCCGGCAAGATGTAGATGCCTCTTCAGTAACCCCGGCCTTTGGAGGAGCCGGCAGAGACCAAAAAAGCCCGCTACGTCGTTGCTTTAAGCTGCGTCCTTCGAAGCATCCGGGATCATCCCGGTAGTTCGCCCTCGGACGATGTGCAGCCACAGGCACGTGCGAAATTGGGCAGCGCGTAAATAGGAGGATTCGACCGGGGGTACAAGGGCTTTGTTGATGCAGAATGCAACGGAGTGAAGAGGAGGTTGCGAGGGGAGCGAGCGACGGATTGAGGGTCGCTGGCGGCGGTTCCCCCTCCCGCTACGCCAGGGCCTTCGGCCCAAGCTCCGCTACCTCCCCCGCAAGCGGGAGAGGGGGACGTGGGGACCCGGGGGCCCACCGGCGCGGCGATTTCGCTCCCGGCCTTGCTGGCCCTTTGCTTTGTCGCTAGCGGTATATCTCCTCGACTCTCCCGAGATTTACGACGCTCCATGCTCCTGAAGAACGACCCGGTCGGGGCCTTTGTCTACTATCCCGACGCCGAGCCGGCGCATGCCCCGGACGGGCCGCTGCACGGGCTCGGCTTCGGCGTGAAGGACGTCCTCGACGTCGCCGGCTATCCGACCGGCGCGGGCAACCCGCTGTGGCTCTCGGAGGCCAAGCCCGCGACGGCCAGCGCCGACGCGGTGCAGGCGCTCCTCGACGCGGGCGCGCGCTTCCTCGGCAAGACGCAGACCTCCGAGTTCGCCTATTCGCTCGACGGGCGCTCCGCGCATTACCGCACGCCGCTCAACGTGCGCGCGCCGGGCCGCGTGCCGGGCGGCTCGTCCTCCGGCTCGGCCGCGGCGGTGGCCGCGGGCCTCGTTGATTTCGCGCTCGGCAGCGACACCGGCGGGTCGATCCGCACGCCGGCGGCCTATTGCGGGCTGATCGGCTTCCGGCCCACGCATGGGCGGGTCAGCGTCAGGGGCATGCTGACGCTCGCGCCGAGCCTCGACGTGGTCGGCTGGTTCGCCGACAAGGGCGTGGTCGCCGAGAAAGTGGGCGAGGTGCTGCTCGGAGAGGACTCGGCCGGGGCGCCGCTCGCCCGCATGATGATCGCCGAGGATGCCTGGGCGCTGGTCACGGGCGAGGAGGAGGACGCGGCGCTCCGCCTCGCCGCCTCGCGCGTCTCGGAGCACGTGACGCCGGCCGGCGCGGTGACCGTCGCGCCGGAAGGACTCCTGGCCTGGCAATGGGTGCTGAAGTCGATCCAGGGGTTCGAGGCCTGGCACGAGCACGGGGCGTGGATCCGCAGCCGCGACGCCCATCTCGGACCGGGCGTCAAGGAGCGGTTCGAGGCGGCGAGCCGGGTCACCGCCGCGCAGGCCGAGGAGGCGCGCGCCAAGCGGGTCGGCATCCGCGAGCGCGTCGTCTCGCTCCTCGGCGAGGACGGGGTGCTGGTGCTGCCGACCGTTCCCAATCTCGCGCCGTGGCTCGATTCGAGCGAGCTGGCGCTTGAGCGCTATCGCGGCGGGGCGCTCTCGGCGCTCTGCATCGCCGGGCTTTCCGGACTCCCGCAGATCTCGCTGCCGATCGCCGAGTCGGCCGGGACCCCGCTCGGCCTCTCGCTGATCGGGCCGCCGGGCCGCGACCGCGCGCTGATTGCGCTCGCGCGGAAGGTCCTCGGCAGCTAAGCTCGGCCCTCGGGCGGCGAGGAGCACGACCCATGCGGCCAATTCATCTGCTGTGCCTCCTTCTGGCGTCGGCGCTCGCCGCGGCCGCGCCCGCCGCCGCGCATCCGCATGTGTTCGTCGACGCGCGCTCCGAGGTGGTGATCGAGGCAAACGCGATCGTCGCCATCAAGCATGTATGGCGGTTCGACGAGGCGTTCTCGCTCTACGCGACCGAGGGGCTGGACGGGGACCGGGACGGCGTTCTCTCGCGCGAGGAGCTCGATGCGCTCGCCAGGGTGAACGTCGAGTCGCTCGCCGAATACGGCTTCTTCACCTATCTCGGCAGCCTGCCGGCGGCATGGGTGATGCCGACCGAATACTGGCTGACCTTCGAGCAGCAGCAGCTGACGCTCTTCTTCACCCTGCCGCTGTCATCGCCCTGGCCGGTCGGGGAGGCCGCGGCGATCGAGGTCTACGACCCCGAGTTCTTCGTCGATTTCACCTATGTCGACGACGACCCGGTCGTGCTGGCCGGTGCGGCGGCTGGCTGCACGGCCGAGTTCAAGGGACCCTCGGCGCTCGATCCCGCGGTGCAGTCGCTGATCGCGCAGGTGCCGATCGGCGAGGCCGTGCCGCCCAACCTCCTCGCCGCCGCCGTCGATCTCGCCAACCGGATCACGATCCGCTGCGGCTGACGCCTTAGGCGTGCTCGGCCATCCGTTTCCGGACCGCGTCGCCGAAGGCGGCGAAGAGGCGGGCGGAGGCCGGATCGGTGCGGACCCAGTATTCCGGGTGCCACTGAACGCCGACAGCGAAGCCCGGCGCGTCGGGCACGCTCACGCCCTCGACCGTGCCGTCGGGCGCGGTGGCCTCGATCACGAGGCCGGGCGC
>JADYYB010000230.1 GCA_020853895.1 Bauldia sp. | reverse complement strand
TCTCGAACTCGGCAAGGCCGATCGAGGGCGTATCGACAGCCGAAGCGCCCTTGGCAAGGTGCACCATGTCGCCATCGACCACCGCGTCGTCGACGCTCCCGGCCGTGCCCGTTAGGAAGACCAGGCCATTGTCGGCATAGGACGCGAGCGCCCTACCCACGGCCTTGCCCTCGATCTGGTACCAGCCGTACTCGTCGGCCACCTCGTCACCGAACCGACAACGCCACTAGCGAAGCCGTCGAGGTAGATGAACTCGCGTCACGCTAGGCAGTGTCTCGTGATACCGCCACAGCAATGCCCAAGTCTTATAGCCTCTTGGGTCAGCGATGAAGGTGACGGGCTCTGGTATTGGGGGATTTGATGGGACGGTCTGGAATCCTGTTGCTTCTCGTGTCCGCTCTTTCTGCCTGCGTCTCTAGCCCGTCCACCGCGCCCGAAGCGCCGACCTGGACACCAAGCACATCGCGGGGCACGCCCTATGCCGACTTGCGCGAGGAGCTCGTGGCTCAAGGGTTTGAGCCTGTCCGGCTGAACTCCGCTGAGGCTTGCTCAGCGCCGGTCTGCCATTCAGAACTCTTCGCGTGCGCGCTCCCAAATCTCTGCCTCTACACCTGGCGCAAGGGGTCTTCGGTCTTCGAGATCCAGACCAGTTCTGACTTTGCTCGAATCGCGCGGCCGCTACGGGCTCCATCATTCGAGGAGTCATACGGCATTCGGTGGGGGCAGCCTTATGAAGAAGCGCGGCCCGCGCTGATCGCCAAGGGCTTCCAGCCCGTTGCACAGGACGGAACTGGCTGCTACGGCGATTGCTATCCTGAGGCGGTCGCATGCGCCGGCACTGGAGAAGCCCCTTGCGTGTTCCAGTGGAGGCGCGGCGAGGTCTTCTTCAGGGTGGGAACGATCAACGAGATCCGCAACGTCGTCACCATTGCCGAGTGATCGAACGTAAGAGACTACGGCCGGCGCCTGGGGACCGGCAGCGCCTTGAGAAGGGACCGCGCATCCGCAAGGGCCGCCAGTATCTCCTCCGGCGTCACCAACGCCGCATTGTTGCCCACACCAGCGTAGTAGCTGATGCCGCGACGACCAGTGCGCCCATAGCTGTCGGCGACGTCATCCGTTACTATCGGAAGAGATGCCCATTCTTTTGCAAGAAGATTTGCAAAATCCTCGTCACTGATCTCCCCAGCGACCCAACTATCAAAGTCGCGGCCGCGCATGAGCTCGAGCGCTAACCTGTCCTGCATCCCCTTATCGAACATTTCGTTCGGGTCGAGGTTCAGGATGTTGATCAGGGAGTTAAGCGTGCCCTGCACTATCTGGTAGCGACCGGCCGCTGTTCCATCGCCATTTGCTGCCAGCCATTCGTCCTGAAAATCTCGAAGTTGGTCGAGCGTCATGGCTGTCAGCGCATTCTCAGGACTTCCTACTTCTCCGACCATGATATTATATTGGCCACCGGATTCAGGCTTAGCGATTTCGTCGAGGATCCTATTGGCCGCCTCATCGTTTAGACTGTAGTTCGGTACGCTTACGTCAGCGTTCCCCCTCGAATGCGGGCTGCTGAGGAAGCCGAGGTACTGCTCGAAGGGATCCACGGGACCGCCGAGGGTGGATCGATCGAGAACTCCGTGCTGCGCTAGAACCATGCGGGCCGCAGCAAGTGCATGTTCGGAATCGCGGCCGGGAGTCGAAAGCGCATTGGCTAGTCGTCGAACCTGATCATAGTACTCAGTATCCATGAGCTGTCTGGCCTGCCCGGAGATATCCGAGTTGGCCTGCCAATCAAGTCCCCCGAGCTGACTCTGACTCGGCAGGTCGGTGGCGAGGTCCTGGTACTGGACGGGCAACGCAAGATCCAGAAAGCCCTGGTATGGGTCGACCTGCGGCTCACTTGCCGCTTGGGGAAACGCTTGAGCGACTTGCGATAGGAATTGTGTCCCTGCAACATCCCGGGACGGATTCGAGCTAGGCAATTCCGCACGCCTCGCTCGATTGGCCGGAAGCGACGTTGACGTGTCGTAGGAGAGTTGTGCTGCGGGTTGAGTCTGACGGGCGATGGCGCGGTTGTAGGCATGCCGGTATTCGGCATCCGGGTCGGCCTCCGACGATGTGCGCTGAAGTCCAGTCGTCCTACGTGTCAGAGCGATCGGCCCGGATGATAGCCGCGGAGCGCGCTCCTGCGAGCGCGTCGCGATGGCCCAGAGCTCACGGTCGAGGGGCGTTGCGTCGGAAGGCGGACCGAACGCTCCAGTCCCGAGCGCTTGCGACAGCTGTCGGTCGAGCGATTGGTCGGCACGCCGTTGGGCCGCGCGGCGGCGCGTGGCCGGATCCTCGCTGCTCTCCTCCCACAGATACTCGTCCGGCTCGGGAGAGGCCGGGGCGGGCGACGAAGAGCGGACGTACCGCTCCTCGGGCTCATGCGACGAACGGGAGGAGGCGCTCCGGCTCGAGGTGCTCGGCGGAGCCTCGTGGGTGTTGCGCACCGACGAGCGCGAGGAGGCGCTCGTCTCCTTTGGCGTCTTGGACGAGCTCCGCGGAGCCGGGATGAGATCCGCGAAGTAGTCCGGCTCCGGCTTCGTGTTCTTCGATGGGATGGGCATCAATCGAACCTCGAGGATCGCGTCTCCGGACAGCCGAGTCCCTCCCTCCGCCGGCAAGGCCGGAGGCGGAAGTCGGTGTCGAGGAGCGAGGAGAGAGGAGAGAAGATGCGGGGTCCGAGCCCGAAGGCTCAGGACCCCGCGCCCGAACCGGCGGCCGGCCGCAAGCGGCCCGCGGCAGCGCAGGGCTGCGCACGAGCGTCCGCGAAGCGCGGCAC
>JADYYB010000229.1 GCA_020853895.1 Bauldia sp. | reverse complement strand
GCGCCGCGTTCAGCCTCTATCCGTCGATCTACGAGGGCTACGGCCTGCCGCCGACCGAATCGATGCAGGCGGGGACGCCGGTGATCGCCTCGACCGGCGGCGCGCTGGCCGAGGTGGTCGGCGGGAACGGTATCCGCCTCGACCCGAAGGACCGCGAGGGCTGGTACCGCGAGATGCGGCGGATGATCCTCGATCCGGCCTACCGCGAGGAATGGGCGGCCAAGGCGCGCGCCCACCGGCCGATCAGCTGGGCGGAGGCAGGCGAGCGTTTTTTCGCCACCGCTACCGAGCCCTTCCCGCCGTGATAGAGCGCGATGAATTGAAGTAACCTCCCCCTCGAGGGGAGGTCGAAGGTGCGAGGCCTACGGCCGAGCAGCTTCGGGAGGGGGCGACGGTCCTACCCGCTCAGTGCGGATCGAGAGGGCGACGCCCCCCTCCCGAAACCGCTCGCGCGGTTTCGACCTCCCCTCGAGGGGGAGGTTAGACGGATCCCCGGAGTCGACTCCCTCTTCATCCCCGCCGCGCTAGTCCGCGCTCCGGCGGGCGGCGGCGAGCATCCGGTCGACGCGGGCCTTGTCGGTGTGGTGGGCGAGGACGTGCGCGCGGGCGGCGCGGCCCATCGCGGGAAGGCGCTCGCGCTGTGCGAGGGCGCGCCTAACGGCGGCGGTCAGGCCGCCCTGCTCGGGGTCGTAGAAGATCGCGGTCTCGCCCTCCGCGAAGGGCGCGTATTGCTCGATGGTCGGGCGGCTGATGAGCGGCACCGCGCTGCTGGCGGCCGCCTCGTAGTGGCGGAAGGAATCGTGCCCGAGCCCCGCCGGCGACCAGACCAGGCGGGCCGCGGCGCAGCGGCGGTAGAACTCGTCAGGCGGAAGGCGCTCCTCGGCGAGGTCGATGCTGAGCCCCTCGTCGCGGAGGGCGGCGAGCTCGCGAAGGCCGGTCTCGCGGAGATAGGAATTGGCCGCCGCGCTTCCCGCGAAGAAGACGTCGACCCGCTTCTCGACCGCGTGTTCGGGAATCGCCCTCTCCTTCTGCCGCGAGAGGCCGAGCGAGATCGGGCGGACCTTCCGGAGGATCGAGCGGTAGCGGTCCAGGCGCCGGAAGCGCGGGGTCGGCACGTCCTCGTGCGCGGTGCGCATGAACATCGACCAGCGATCGAGCGGCAGCTCGCGCTTGAAGATCGCCGCCGCCCGCCGCCACAGCCACAGCGCGTTGCGCGGCACGAAGGGCGCGTCGGCGGGATCGTGGAGGATGATCGGAGCCGCCGCCCCGAGGCGGAGGACCCGGTCGCCGAAGATGCGGACCGCGGGCACGCCGCGCTTCAAGATGCGGCGGTTGGCGAGAAGGCGAACGAGGGTCGCGACCCGCAGCGCGTCGCGCTGGCTGGAGAAGCGCGTCACGAAGACCGCGTCGAAGGCCGGGTCGCCGAGGAGGGCGCGGATGCGCGGGATGTTGCGGAGCGAGAAGTCGAGCGCGCTCGGGTCCGCCGTGCCCACCGAATCGGCGCCGGTGGCCACGAAGACGGTCTCCGCCGGGTACACGTCGTGGACCAGCCGCGAGGGACCGAACTCAAGGACGCGCATGGATCAGTTCGGCCTCGAAACGATCGGCGTAGTCGCGCCACGACCAGCCCTGCTGCAGACGGATAGCTGCCTCGTGCTGGCGCCGCCAGAGAGCATCGTCGGTGAGGAGGGCGACGGTCGCCTCGGCAAAGCCGGCATCGTCGTCGCGATGGAACCCGGTGACGCCGTCGACCACCCGCTCGGGCAGCGCGCCGATACGCGCGACGACCGCCGGCACGCCGAGCGCCTGGGCCTCGGCAAGGGTCAGGCAGAAGGCCTCCGATTTGTGCCCGAGATAGGGGATCACGCGGGCCGCGCGCATCGCCTCCTTCAGCGCGGCCCGACCGACCGGCTCGTGGATGCGGACCGACGTCTTGGCCTGCGCCGGCAGGCCGTCCGGCAGGTGGCGGCCCTTCCAGGCTTCCCACGGGTCCTGCGAGGGGCCGAGGCCGCTCACGCCGTAGACATCGAGGACCGCGCCGGGAACGCGCGGCAGGATGCGGTCGGCCCAGATGCGGACCAGGCGGTGGAGGTTGCGGCTGGGATTGGAGGCGAAGATGGCGCGGGGGCGCGGCGGGCTTGCCAGCGGCGCGAGGTTGCGCACCTCGTCGGGCAGCGCCAGCGGCAGGAACACCTGCCCGGTCCGCGCCGGCAGCCAGCGCGAATAGGTGTCCTCCTGCACCCGGCTCATCAGGACGGGGATGGGCCGGTACCGCCACATCCGGCCGATCTGCTTGTAATGCTTGAGGTTGTTGGGCATCCACAGCACCCAGAGCGCGCGCTTTCGCGGGCGCGGGGCGAAGCCGAGAAGGCTCGGCTGCTGCACCGGCACGTAGAGGTCGGCGCCGGGGGCGGGGCGCTCGGTCAGCGGACGCCAATCGACGCCGCCGATCGTCGCGGCCCGTTCTATGCGCGTGTGGACGGAGACGGCGTGGCCGCGCGCGGCCAGCTCGCGCGCGAGGCGCGTGACCGAGGATTCGGTGCCGCCGAGCGGACGCTCGTCCAGCGCATGGCCATCATAGGCCGAGGTCCGGTCGGCGAAGACTATCGTGCTCATCGGCGGGAAGTTGATCGGACGCGGGTCGCGCACTCTGCTATGAAAGCCATGCGCGAGTCTTCCGGGAGGGTACAGACAGAGGTTGATTTGCGGCTCGGGCGGCGCTCGGCGGCGACAAGAAGAAATGCGGCTACGCAACGTGCATGGCGGCCAGAGCGAGATTTCCCCCGGCGTCTCCGATGGGCGGCCGCTCTCCATCGCCCTCGGCATCTTCCGTCTCTCCCCGCGCGGCGGGCGCGAGAGCCTCTGCCTGCAGCTCGCCTCGCGCCTCGAAGCGCGCGGGCACAAGGTGAGGATCATGGTCGCCGAGGACTCGCCCGGCCTTCCGGCCAACGCGATCCGGATCGTCCATCCGGCGCTGGTCGCCTACAAGCCTGAGCGCATCCGCATGTTCGCCTATGCCTTCCGCTGGGCGACGCGGCGCGGCTTCGACCGGAGCGTCGCCTTTCACGCCATGCCCGCCGATCTCGCGCTCCTCGTCGACAATCCCTTCGACCAGGGCGACCTCTCCTTCCTGACCCGGATCGGCCCCCGCTACCGGGCCTTCGTCGGCCGTGAGAAGGCGTGCATGGGGCCGCGCAGCCGGACGCGGGTGATGGGGCTCAGCCATGCGCAGATGGAACCGTTCGTCGAGCGCTACCGGATCGATCCGGGCCGCATCGCGGTCCTGCCGCCGACCGTGCAGCCGAGCGTCCGCCGTCCGCGGGCGCTGACCGTCGAGCAGCGGACGGCGCTGCGGGCGGGGCTCGGCGCGCCCGGCGAGGCGCCGGTGTGGCTGTGGATCGGACTGCAGCCGATGGTCAAGGGCCTCGACCGGGCGATGGAGGTGCTGGCGCGCTCGCCGGGGGCGCGGCTCCTCGTCTGCGGGATCGACGCGGACAACAAGAAGATGCAGCCCCTCCTCCGCCAGGCGCGCGAGCTCGGCGTCGAGGACCGGGTGCGCTGCCTCGGCTTCGTGCCGAACGAGAGCGACCGGTTCCACGACATCCTCGCGGCCGCCGATCTGCTCGTCCATCCGGCGCGCAACGACACCACCGGCACGGTCATCCTCGAAGCCGTCGTCAACGGGCTGCCGGCGGCGGTGAGCTCGATCTGCGGCTACGCCAGGCACGTGGAGCGAAGCGGGGCCGGCGCGGTGCTCGAGGGACCGTTCGAGGCCGGGCGCTGGCGCGAGGCGGTGGCGGCGATCATGGCAGATCGGGCGGCGCAATCGGCCAGGGGGCTCGCCTATGGCGAGAATCCGGCGCTCTATTCGGGGCTCGGCTGCGCGGTGGAACTGATCGAGGCGCGGCTCGACCGGCCGTGGCATTCAGTGGTGAAAGCCGCCTAGCGCAAGCAACGGGCGGGCGGCGGCGCGCTCGCCGCGGAAGCGCTTCAGGTTCACCTCGACCATCATCCGGATCAGCGCCTCGAAGGAGACCGTCGGCGCCCAGCCAAGCACCGTCCGCGCGCGCGTCGCGTCTGCCCTGGTGCGGCGCGAGTCGACGCTGCGGATGAGGGATGGGTCGACCACGACATGGTCGCGCCAGTCGAGCCCGACATGGGCGAAGGCAACCTCGCAGACCTCGCGGATCGAATGGGTCTCGCCGGTGCCGATGACGTAGTCCCCGGGGCGCTCGGCCTGCAGCATGAGCCACATCGCGCGCACATAGTCGCCGGCGAAGCCGAAATCGCGGGTCACCTCGATATTGCCCAGCGCCACGCGGCCCTCGACGAGGAGCGGACGGCCGACCTCGTCGGTCAGCCCGCCGTCGGCGGCGCCGAGCGAGATCAGCGCCGCGGCGGTGGCGATCTTCTGGGTCGCGTAGGAGATGCCGCGGCGCGGGCTCTCGTGGTTGAAGAGGATGCCGCTGCAGGCGAAGACGCCGTGCTTCACGCGGTAGGCCCCCATCAGCCAGTGCGCGCCGGCCTTGGCGACGGCGTAGGGGCTCTCCGGCTGGATCGGGGTCGCTTCGTCCTGCGATTCCCCGGTGGCGTTGCCGAATATCTCCGAGGAGCTGGCCTGATAGACGCGGCAGCCGGGCAGCTTCGTCCTCACCACGTCGAGAATGCGGAGCGGCACGGCGGCGTTCACGGAGAGGGCCTCGAGCGGGATGGCCCAGCTCTCGACCGGACGCGAGACGCCTGCGAGGTTGTAGACCTCGTCCGGCCGCGCGCGCGTCAGAAGGTCCTCGAGAGCGCCCTCCTCGGCGACGTCGAGCCGATGCCAGGCGACATCCTGTGCACGCGGGTACGCAGACGGGACCTGCCGGCTCACCAGATCGAGCCGGTAGCCCTTGGCCGCCAGGAGCTGGGCCAGATAGAAGCCGTCCTGCCCGCTCGCGCCGGTGATTACCGCCCGCTTGTGCACCATCGTCCGCCGCTTTCGCTGCGGCAGACTAGCATCCTGCACGCGATTCGGAAGATGGACCCTCTCGTTCTGCGCGAGGTCTGGCTAGCGGCTGGTGCGGCCGAGAACGTCGATCAGCTCGGAGATCTTCTCCCGCTGAACGCCCTGATTGCCGGAAGCGATGGCGTCCTCGACGCAGTGCGCGACGTGGTCGCGCAGCACCTCCTCCTCGACGCGGCGAAGCGCGGCGCGGACGGCCGAGATCTGGGTGACGATGTCGATGCAGTAGCGGTCGTCCTCGACCATGCGGGCGATGCCGCGAACCTGGCCCTCGATCCGGACGAGCCGCTTGTGAACGGCCGATTTTGTCTCATGCTGCATGCTTGATAGATACCCCTCATGGGTATACATGTCAACTTCAGGGATACCCTCCCCGGGTTAAGAGCGAGGCTTCGGGCAATGGCGCACACCCACGACCATCACGACCATTCGCAGCACGGCCATGCGCCTCACGGTCGGAGCGATGCGGCGCCCGCTCCGGGCCTGTTGAAGGATCTGGTCTGCGGGATGGACGTCGACCCGCACACCGCCAAGTACCGCGCCGAGTTCAACGGGCGGACCTACTATTTCTGCTCGGCCGGTTGCCAGGCCAAGTTCGAGGCCGACCCGCAGCGCTACCTCGCGGACGAGCCGGTTCCCGCAACGCCGGTGCCGGCGGGCACGATCTACACCTGCCCGATGCACCCGGAGATCCGCCAGATCGGCCCCGGCGCCTGCCCGATCTGCGGGATGGCGCTCGAGCCTCTGGTGGCGACGGCCGACGACGCGCCCAACCCCGAGCTCGCCGACATGACGCGAAGGTTCTGGTTCGGCCTCGCGCTGACCGTGCCGGTGCTGATCCTCGGCATGGGCGGCGAGCTCCTCGGCCTCACGCGCCTCCTCGGCGGGCAGACGGTGAACTGGCTGCAGCTGGTGCTGGCGACCCCCGTGGTGCTGTGGGCCGGCTGGCCGTTCTTCGAGCGCGGCTGGCGGTCGGTGGTCACGCGCAACCTCAACATGTTCACGCTGATCGCGCTGGGCACCGGCGTCGCCTGGCTCTACAGCGTGGTGGCCACCGCCCTCCCCGGCCTCTTCCCGCCCGCCTTCCGGATGATGGAAGGCGCGGTCGCGGTCTATTTCGAGCCGGCCGCGGTGATCACCGTGCTGGTGCTGCTCGGCCAGGTGCTCGAGCTACGCGCACGGGAGAAGACATCGGGGGCGATCAAGGCGCTCCTCAAGCTCGCGCCGACGACGGCGCGGCGCCTCCGCTCGGACGGCGCGGAGGAGGAGATCGAGCTCTCTGCGGTGGCCGTCGGCGACCAGCTGCGCATCCGGCCGGGCGAGAAGATCCCGGTCGACGGCAGCGTCGTCGACGGGCGCTCGGCGGTCGACGAGTCGATGGTGACCGGCGAGTCGATGCCGGTGACCAAGACGGTCGCCGCGCGCGTCATCGGCGGCACGATCAACCAGACCGGCACGCTGGTGATGCGCGCGGACCGCGTCGGCAGCGACACGATGCTGGCGCGCATCGTGCAGATGGTGTCGGACGCGCAACGGAGCCGCGCGCCGATCCAGCGCCTCGCCGACCAGGTGGCGGGCTGGTTCGTGCCGCTGGTCATCGTGGTCGCGGCGCTCGCCTTCGTCACCTGGATGCTGGTCGGGCCGGAGCCGCGCTTCGCCTTCGCGATGGTGGCGGCGGTCACGGTGCTGATCATCGCCTGTCCGTGCGCGCTCGGGCTCGCCACGCCGATGTCGATCATGGTCGGCGTCGGGCGCGGCGCGGAAGTGGGCGTCCTCATCAAGAACGCGGAGGCGCTGGAGCGGCTCGAGCGGGTCGACACGCTGGTGGTCGACAAGACCGGCACGCTCACCGAAGGCAAGCCCGCGGTGACGCGCGTGGTCGCGACCGGCGGCTTCTCGGAGAACGAGGTTCTCCGCGCCGCGGCGAGCGTTGAGCGGGCGAGCGAGCACCCGATCGCGCGCGCGATCTTTTCGGCCGCCGACCAGCGCGGCCTCTCGATCGGCAAGGCGGCGGATTTCGACAGCCCGACCGGGCGCGGCGTGCGCGGGGTGGTGAAGGGCAAGACGATCCTCGTCGGCAGCGCGTCCTTCGTGGGCGAGAGCGGCGCCGACCTCGCGCCGATCCTCGACGAGGCCGAGGCGCTGCGCGGGACCGGCGCGACGGTGGTGTTCGTCGCCGTCGACGGCAAGGCGGCGGGCGCGATCGCCGTCGCCGATCCGGTGCGCGCGACCACGCCCAAGGCGCTCGCGGCGCTCCGGGCCGAAGGGCTGCGCGTGGTGATGCTGACCGGCGACAACCTCGCCACGGCAAAGGCGGTCGCGGCGGGACTCGGCATCACCGAGGTGCAGGCCGAGGTGCTGCCCGACGGCAAGGCCGCGGTGGTGGCGGCGCTGCGGCGCGAGGGTCGCGCGGTGGCGATGGCGGGGGACGGGGTCAACGACGCGCCGGCGCTCGCGGCCGCCGATGTCGGCATCGCCATGGGCTCGGGCACCGACGTCGCCATCGAGAGCGCGGGGGTCACCCTCCTCAAGAGCGAGCTCACCGGGATCGTGCGGGCGCGGCGGCTCAGCCGGGCGACGATGCGCAACATCCGCGAGAACCTCTTCTTCGCCTTCATCTACAACGCACTCGGCGTGCCGGTGGCGGCGGGCGTCCTCTATCCGACCTTCGGCATCCTCCTCTCGCCGATGATCGCGGCGGCGGCGATGGGGCTCTCCTCGGTCAGCGTGATCGGCAACGCGCTGCGGCTCCGCGCCGCGAAGCTCGACGGATAGCAGGACGTGAAACCGGCGGGCCGATTGCCGCGTATCGATAGCCGAAACCGCGGATTGGCCGCGCTTCCGTGCAATGTGACTGTGAGTTGAGAGCCCTCTGACCTATATCTTGCGCAGACTCCCGAGACCTTCGAGGCGACCGATGAGACCCTCACCCGACGACAGAAACCCGCGCCGCGCGCTGGCCAGGGCCGCGACGCTGGCCTCCGCAAGCCGCTGGCCGTGGATCGTGGCGGCTTCGGCCGCCCTCCTCGCCGCCGCGCTGATGCTGGCGCCGCGCCCCGGCGCCGCGGAGGAGCCGTTCATCATCCCGGCGCCGGCGGTCGATCCGGCCTCGACCGGAACCTCCGAGGTCGCGGTCCTGGCGGGCGGCTGCTTCTGGGGCGTGCAGGCGATCTACCAGTTCACCAAGGGCGTGGAGATGGCGATCTCCGGCTACTCGGGCGGGGCGGCCGACACGGCGACCTACCGCCAGGTCGGCACCGGGCAGACCGGACACGCCGAGGCGGTCGAGATCCGCTTCAACCCGCAGGAGATCTCCTACGGGGAGATTCTGCAGATCTATTTCTCGGTCGCGCACGACCCGACCCAGCTCAACTACCAGGGACCGGACTGGGGGCCGCAATACCGCTCGGCGATCTTCTACACGAACGAGAACCAGAAGGCGGTGGCCGAGGCCTATATCGCCCAGCTCGACGCGACCGGGGTCTACAAGGACCCGATCGTGACCACGGTGCAGCCGCTCGACGCCTTCTACGCCGCCGAGGACTATCACCAGGACTATCTCCTGAATAATCCGAGCCAGCCCTACATCGTCTACAACGACCTGCCGAAGCTCGAGAACCTGGCACGGGTCTTTCCGGACCATCTGCGCG
>JADYYB010000228.1 GCA_020853895.1 Bauldia sp. | reverse complement strand
GTGTCGAAACGATATCGTCACACTGTTGCGTGAGGGGCACGGATCGGGCCGGCCGCTGCTACCCTGCGTTGCCATCCGACCGCGGACGGCGGCCGAATGAGGGGTAGGCGGGGTCGGAGTAGCCGGGGGTCGAGCTATGGCCGCTCGGCACGAGGGTGTCGACGAAGGCCTCGTCCTCGGCGGTGAAGGCGTAGTTGGCGGCGGGCAGGTAGTCGTCCCATTGCGCCTCGGTGCGCGGGCCGGCGATGGCCGAGGGGACGAGGCGGTTGTTGAGCACCCAGGCGACCGCGAACTGGCCCGGCGTGATGCGGCGCGCGGCGGCGTGGTCCTTCACCCGCTGGGCGATGTCGAGCGACTCCGGGCGCCACTCGGTCTGCATGATGCGCGGGTCGTTGCGGCCGGCGCGGGTGTCCTTGGAGGGCGTCGCGCCCGGCTCGTATTTGGCCGTCAGCACGCCGCGGGCGAGGGGGCTGTAGGGTACCACGCCGAGGCCGTAGTGGTCGGCGGCGTCGAGATGCTCGAACTCGATCTGGCGGTTGGCGAGATTGTAGAGCGGCTGGCTGACGATCGGCCGGTCGACGCCCAGCGCGTCGGCGGTGCGGGCGAACTCGGCGAGCTTCCAGGCTCTATGGTTGGAAAGGCCGTAGTAGCGGATCTTGCCGGCGCGGATGAGGTCGCCGAGCGTCCGCACCGTCTCGGCGATCGGCGCCAGATGGTCCTCGCGGTGGATGTAGTAGATGTCGACATAGTCGGCGCCGAGGCGCCCGAGGCTGCGGTCGATCGAGCGGAGGATGTGCTTCCGCGAGGCACCGCGCTCGTTGGGGTCCTCGCCGGCCGGCTGGCCGACCTTGGTGGCGAGGATCCAGCGGTCGCGGTTCGCGCGGATCGCCTCGCCGACGATCTTCTCGGATTCGCCGTTCGTATAGACGTCGGCGGTGTCGATGAAATTGACGCCCTCCGCGGCCGCCTTGTCGATGATGCGCCGCGAGGTGGCGGCGTCGGTCTCGCGGCCGAACATCATCGCGCCGAGGCAGATCGGGGAAACTCTGAGGCCGCTCTTGCCGAGCTGGCGGTAGTCGATGGTCATGGGAGGCTCTCGAAAGAAGGGGGCACCTCCTCTTGGCACCAGCCTCCCGACGCTGCAAGCGGAGGGACCGGCGAGCCGGCCCCTCCAACGGCGTCTACGGGATATCCGGGAGGCCGAAGAGCACGACCGTGGGCGAGCCGTGCGAGCCCCAGAGGCCGGACTCGCTGCCGGCCATCACCGCGACGTACTGCTTGCCGTCGATCTCGTAGGTGACGATGCCGCCGGCGAGCGCGCCGCCGGTCTGGAAGCTGTAGAGCCTGTCGCCGGTCGCGGCGTCCAGCACGATGAAGTCGCCGTCGAGCTCGCCCGCGAACACCACGCCGCCCGCGGTGGTGGTCACCGCCGCGAGCATCGGCGCGTCAGCCTCGTACTGCCACACGATCTCGCCGCTGGCCGGGTCGACCGCGCTGACCCAGCCCTTTGCATCATCGAAGGCATCCATCTCGTAGCCGCCGCCACGCGCGGTCTCCGGACGCTCGAAGAACACCGAGCACCAGTCGATCGAGGGCGTGTAGAGGAGGCCGGTGTCGGGGTTGAAGGCCGGGCCGTTCCACTGCACGCCGCCGAGATAGCCGGGGCACATGCGCACACCCTCGCGGGTGAGCGGGGAACCGGCGTCGAGCTGGGTGGTGACGGGCGTCTGGAACAGCACCTCCTGTGTGGCGCGGTCGAGGACCTGGAGGATGCCGCTCTTGCCGGTCGCGGCGACGAGCTGGCGCTCGGTGCCGTTGATCGTGGCGGTGAAGAGCGGGCCGGCCTGGCTGGTGTCCCAGTTGTGCACGTCGTGCGGGGCCATCTGGTAGTGCCAGAGGCGCTCGCCGGTGTTCACGTCAACGACGAGGACCGAGTTGGTGTAGAGGTTGTCGCCGGGCCGGTCGCCGCCATAGAAGGCGGGGTTGGCGTTGCCGACCGGCACGTAGAGGCGCTCGGCCTCCTGGTCGAAGGACATGATGGTCCACACCGAGCCGCCGCCGATCGAGCCGGTGGTGAGGCCCTCGTGGTTGCCCCAGGTCTCGCGGCCGGGCTCGCCGGGCTGCGGCATGGTGTTGAAGCGCCAGAGCGGCTCGCCGGTCTCGATGTCGAAGGCGCCGACCCAGCCGTTCACGGTGCCGGCCGGGCCGACGATCACCATGTTCTCATAGACCAGCGGGGCGACGTTGATGCTGTCGCCGGTGTCCTCGCCGGCGACGTTGGCCTCCCAAACGATCTCGCCGTCGGCGGCGCTGAGGGCGACGAGGTAGCCGTCCGACGTGCCGCGGAAGAGGAGGCCGTCCTTCATGCCGAGGCCGCGCTGGGCGGCGATGCCGCCCTGGCGGCGGCTCTCCCATTCGTGGCGCCAGACCGGCGCGCAGCTGGTCGCGTCGATCGCCGCGGTGATGTTGGGCGTGGTGACGTAGATAACGCCGTCATAAACGATGCCGCTGGTCTGGAAGGTCTCGACCACGGCCAGCTGGTTCATGCAGAGCGGGCGCAGCTCGCTTGCGTTGTCGGCGTTGATCTCGTTCACGGCGACGTAGCGCCGTCCGGAGTAGTCGTGGGTGGCGTAGAGCCAGTCCCGCGTGTTCGAAGCCGCGCTGTTCAGCTCTTCCTGGGTCGGGCCGGATTGCGCCAGGGCGGCAGTTGCGCCCAGCAGGAATACCGGCGCGGCGAAAGCTAGGGTCCTCAAGTGGGTTCTCCCGGGTTCTTCTGGTTCGAGAACGATCCGCGCCGGGAAGATAGACACGATCCACCAGCGTGTTCCCCACAGGATGACGACGGATTTACCTATGGGCCGCGGGCATGCGGTTTCGCTTGAGGAGGGCGCGAAGGCCCGCTACCAAACCCGACCCCAGGCCAAGGAGCGAGGATGTACGGCAACATCGAAATAAGGGGCGCCCGCGAGAACAACCTCAAGAACGTCTCGCTCGATATCCCGAAGCGGAAGATCACCGTCTTCACCGGGGTCTCGGGGTCGGGCAAGTCCTCGCTGGTGTTCGGCACGATCGCGGCGGAAAGCCAGCGCCTCATCAACGAGACCTATCCGACTTTCGTGCAGCAATTCATGCCGCACTACGGCCAGCCCGACGCCGACCGGCTCGACAACATCTCGGCGGCGATCATCGTCGACCAGCAGCGGCTCGGCGGCAATTCGCGCTCGACCGTCGCCACCGTCACCGACGCCGCGCAGATGCTGCGGGTGATCTTCTCGCGCGCCGCCGAGCCGCGGCTGCCCTCGCCAGGCCTCTACTCGTACAACGACCCGCGCGGCATGTGCCCGGAATGCGAGGGCATCGGCCAGGTCGCGGCGATGGACATGAGCGCGGTGATCGACGAGTCGAAGTCGCTCAACGAGGGCGCGCTCCTGCCCAAGGATTTCGCGGTCGATACCTGGTACTGGGAGATCTACAAGAACTCCGGCTTCTTCGACATGGACAAGCCGGTCAGGAAGTTCACCAAGGAGGAGCGTGAGAACCTCCTTCACCTCAGTGACGGCCGCAAGATCAAGGTCGGGAAGATCGGCCTCACCTACGAGGGCGTGGTCGCCAAGCTCAAGAGCGGACTGGGCTCCAAGGACCCCGAGACGCTGCAGCCGCATGTGCGGGCCGAGTACGACAAGATCTTCACCCGGAAGCTCTGCCCGAAATGCGAGGGCGCGCGCCTCAACGAGGCGGCGCTCGGCAGCAGGCTCAAGGGCAGGAACATCGCCGAGCTCTCGGCGATGCAGGTCTCCGACCTCGCGCCGTTCATCCGCGGGGTGAAGGCGAAGGAGGTCCAGCCGATGCTGGAAGCGCTGGCGGCGCGGCTCGACAACCTCGTCACCATCGGGCTCGGCTATCTCAGCCTCGACCGCGAGAGCTCGACGCTGTCGGGCGGGGAGAGCCAGCGGGTGAAGATGGTGCGCCATCTCGGCTCCTCGCTGACCGACATCACCTATGTGTTCGACGAGCCCTCGGTCGGGCTCCACCCGCACGACGTGGGGCGGCTCGCGGGCCTGATGCAGCAGCTCCGCGACAAGGGCAACACGGTGCTGATCGTGGAGCACAAGCCCTCGATGATCGCCATCGCCGACCACGTCGTGGACATGGGGCCGCTCGCCGGCGGGAAGGGCGGGGAGATCGTCTACGAGGGCGACTACAAGGGGCTCCTCAAGTCCGGCACGCTGACCGGCAACCACATCAATAAGCACCAGCCGATCAAGGAGAAGGGGCGGACGCCGACCGGCGAGCTCGAGATCGAGCACGCCAGGCTGAACAACCTCCGCGACATCTCGGTGACGATCCCGCGCGGGGTCCTGACGGCGGTGACCGGCGTCGCCGGCTCGGGGAAATCGTCACTGATCCAGGGCTGCCTGCCGTCGGCCTATCCCGAGACGATCATCATCGACCAGAACCTCGCGCGCGGCTCGCGGCGGTCGAACACGGCGACCTATACCGGGATCCTCGACAATGTGCGGAAGGCCTTCGCCAAGGCCAACAAGGTTGACGCTTCCCTCTTTTCGGCCAACAGCAAGGGCGCCTGTCCCGACTGCAACGGGCTGGGCGTCATCTACACCGACCTCGCGCATCTCGATCCGATGGTCACGACCTGCGAGACCTGCCAGGGCAAGCGCTTCACCGACGAGGTGCTGCGCCACAAGCTGCGTGGCCGGTCGATCAGCGAGGTCTACGAGATGTCGGTCGCTGACGCCGCCTCCTTCTTCACCGAGCCGGCGGTCGCCAAGATCCTCCAGGGCCTGGTCGACGTCGGGCTCGGCTATCTCACCCTCGGCCAGCCGCTCTCGACGCTCTCGGGCGGCGAGCGGCAGCGGCTGAAGCTTGCCGCCGAGCTCGGCAAGGAAGGCAACATCTATGTCCTCGACGAGCCGACCACCGGCCTCCACATGAACGACGTGGACACGCTGATCGGCCTCTTCGACCGGCTGGTCGACGCCGGTTCGACGGTGATCGTCATCGAGCACAATCTCGACGTGATCTCGCGGTCGGACTGGGTGATCGATCTCGGCCCCGGCGCCGGCCACGAGGGCGGGCGGGTCGTCTTCGAGGGGACCCCCGCGGCGCTCGCCAGGCACAAGAGCTCGCTCACCGGGCAGCATCTCCGCGAGCGCGAGGGGCGGGCGCGGTAGCTTGGTCCCAGGGCGGGCCGTGTTGCAACGAGTGCCCGCGAGTGGCAGCCTCCCGGACGAGGGGGAAGCGCGGTGGAGGCGAGGGTGAGAAAACGGCAGTTCGGCGCGGTGCTGGTCACGCTGGCGATGGGTGGCGCGAGCGCGTGGGCCTTCAACCAGGCCGACGTCGACACGCTCCGCGCGACGGGAACCTGCGACCCCTGCGATCTGACGGGCGCGGACCTCGCGGGCATCGACCTCGCCGGCGGGATGCTCGGCTATGTCGACCTCACCGGTGCCAATCTCTCGGGCGCCAATCTCAGCCGGAAGTTCCTGCGGCTGACCAAGTTCGACGGGGCCAACATGGCCGGCGTCATCATGGAGGATGCCGTCTTCCTCGAGTCGAGCGCGGTCGGCACCAATTTCGCCGGTGCGGCGATGACCCGGGCGGGCTTCGAGCAGGCGACGATGAGCGGGGCCGATCTCACCGACGCCGTCCTCGTCGGCGCCAAGTTCACCAACGCCAATCTCCGCTCCGCGGTTCTGGTCGGCGCCGACCTGTCGGGCGCGAGTTTCAGCGGCTCGGTGCTGAGCGGGGCGGATCTCACGCGCGCCAATCTCGCTGGCGCCACGATCGGGCGGACCGGCTTCAGCGGCGCCAATCTCACCGACGCCAATCTCGCCGGCGCGACGCTGACCGCGACCAGCCTCGGCTCGGCGATCCTCTGCCGCACGACGATGCCCGACGGCAGCGTCAGCAGCACCGGCTGCCCGTAGGGACCGAGGAGCCGGCCGTGAATCGGACGCGCGCGGCCCGGCCCGCAGTCGGCCTCGTCCTCGCCGCCGCGCTCCTCGCCGGGTGCAATGTCATCGACGCGCTGCCGGTCGCGGCCGAGAGTGCCGACAATCCGCGCATGACGATGTGCACCAGCGCGCGCAGCCACGATGGCGGGCGGACCTGCGTGGTCGACGGCGACACTGTGTGGCTCGACGGGGAAAGCCTCCGCCTCGAATCCTTCGACACGCCGGAGCCGCGCGACAATGTCTGCGGCGGCAAGCGCGAGGTCGCGCTCGCCCATCGCGCGAGCGCGCGGCTCCTCGAGCTCCTCAACGGCAATCCTTGGACGGTGCAGCGCTTCGGGCTCGACCCGAACGGACGGACGCTGGCGACGATCCGCATCCGCGGCGAGGATGTCGGCGACATCCTCATCGAGGAAGGGCTCGCCCGACGCTGGCCGGACGGGGACGAATGGTGGTGCGACTGACTGGTGACTGAGGGGCGCAAGAGGAGGCGGACATGCCTTTGGTGCGGATCGATTTCCTGAAGGGCCGGCCGGAGGGCTTCGGCAAGATGGCCGGCGAGATCGTCTACGAGGCGATGCGGGCGACCATCTCGGTGCCCGAGAACGACAAGTTCCAGGTCATCACCGAGCACCCGCCGGGCGGCCTCAACCACGCCGATTCCTATCTCGGCGCGAGCTACTCGGACGGCCTCGTCCTCATCCAGATCACGCTCAATGCGGGGCGGACGGTCGAGCTCAAGAAGAGCCTCTACCAGCGCATCGCCGGCGACCTCCACGCCATGCTCGGCGTGCGCCGCGAGGACGTGGTGATCAGCCTCGTGGAGGTCAGCCGCGAGAACTGGTCGTTCGGCAACGGGGTCGCGCAATACGCAGGCTGACGCGCTCCCCACGAAAAGCGAGAGGCGGGGTGGGTGCCCCGCCTCTCAATTGCTTCTGACGAAGGAGCAATTTGGAGAGAGCGGCGCGCGCCGGCCCTTTCCACTAGTCCAACTATCGCACGGTCTGAGCCTGTCACGGAAACTCAGGGAGGAGTTCTGATGAGGCCCGCGCGCGCCGCACACGCATCTAAGAAGCGAAGTTTGCACTTGCCAAGGCGCTCAAGGGCCAGAATAAGAGTCATTCCCACTGCAAAAGAGTGGCCGGCATGGACCACCTGACAGGACTTCGTGCATTCACCCGCGTCGTCGAGGCGGGAAGCTTCACTGCCGCTGCCGAATTTCTCTCGCTCTCCCAATCGCAAGTCAGCAAGGCGATAGCCGCGATCGAGGAAAGGCTCAGCGTTCGGCTCCTCAATAGGACGACGCGCAAGATAACGCCGACCGAAGCGGGCGAGGATTACTATCGCCGCTGCCGGAAGATCCTTCTGGATCTCGAGGAGGCCGACGCGAGTGCCAAGCGGGCGCAGAACTCGCCGGCCGGCATCCTCCGCATCGACGCCTCGGCGATGGTCGCGCAGTTCCTGCTCCTGCCCTCGATCTTCGCCTTCCAGGAGAAATACCCCGCGCTCGAGGTGCACCTCACGGTCAACGACCGGCGCATCGATCTCATCGAGTCGGGCGTGGACGTGGCGGTGCGCGTCGGCACGCTCGAGGATTCCTCCCTGGTGGTGCGCTGGGCGGGCTCCGCGGCCTCGCTGATGGTCGCCTCGCCCGAGTACATCGCGCGGATGGGCGAGCCGCTGACCAAGGAAGACCTCAAGCGGCACAACTTCCTCGTCCGGCCGGGCAGCGGCGCGCGCACCTATTCGCGCGGCGCGGTGGCGGCCGAGCTCGGCCTGCAGGGGCCGGTGCGGCTCGGCAACAAGGTGCTGGTGCGCGAGGCGGCGCTGGCCGGGCGGGGGATCGGCTTCCTGCCCGAGTTCATGGTCGACAAGGACATCGCCAGGGGCGCGCTGCAGCCGCTCCTCGGCAATGTGCGATGGCCGCGCATGGAGCTCGGTCTCCTCCACCCCTATTCGCGCGGCGCGCCGGCCAAGGTGAGGGCGTTCATCGAGTTCATCCTCAAGGAGTGGCGCGACACCGGGCGGGTCACGGTCCCCGAAGCCGAGGCCCCGGGCCGGCGCCGGAAGGCGGGCGTCAAGGGCAACGGCAAGGCGGCGCCGGGCGACATCGCGCCGGATCTCGGCGAGCTCACCTACTAGAGCTTGATGCTCTGACGGGCAGTCGCTCTTTCCCTTAACCTCCCCGCAAGGGGGAGGTTAAGGTTGTTGAGCGGCATCCCGCTAGAGGCGGATGATCTCGCAGGGGTCGCCGGCGCGGGCCGGCGCGGCGTGGGCGGGGCGGATGAGCAGGCAGTCGGCCTCGGCGAGCGTGGAGAGCATCGAGGAATCCTGGCGCGGGAGCGCGGTGACGACGGGGAGGGCGCCTTTGGCCGGCGCGAGTCTCGCGCGGAGATAGTCGTCGCGGTCGTCGTTGGCGGGCAGGTCGGCGCCGAGCGTCGCCGGCTCGCGCGGGTTGGCCGTCGGCTCGCCGAGAAGGGCGCCGATCAGCGGACGGAGGAAGAGGAGCGCGCAGACGAGGCTCGACACCGGATTGCCGGGGAGGCCCAGCACGGCCATCGCGCCGAGACGGCCGTGGATCAGCGGGCGGCCGGGGCGCATCGCGATGCGCCAGAAGTCGAGCGTCATGCCGGCCTCGCCGAGGGCGGGGCGCATGATGTCGTAGGCGCCGACCGACGCGCCGCCCATGGTGACGAGGACGTCCGTGCCGTCGGCCGCCGCGCGCGCGGCGAGGGCGGCGACCGTCTCGGTGCGGTCGGGGGCGATGCCGAGATCGGTCGCCTCGGCGCCGGCGGCCGCGGCGAGGTGGGCGAGGCCGAGCGCGCTCGCGGCGACGATCTGGTAGGGGCCGGGAAGCGTGCCCGGCGGCACGAGCTCGTCGCCGACCGAGAGGAAGGCGATGCGCGGGCAGCGCCGCACGGTCAGGTGCGCGACGCCGGAGGCAGCGGCGAGGGCGAGCTCGCGTGTGCCGAGCTTCCGGCCGGCGGGCAGGAGCGTGGCGCCGGACGCGAAGTCGAGACCGGCGGGCCGGATGTATTGGCCGGCGCGCGGCGGCTCCCTGACCTCGACGCGGTCGTCCGAGGCGGCGGCGTTCTCCTGGATGAGGATGGCGTCGGCGCCGTCGGGGATCGGCGCGCCGGTGAAGATGCGCACCGTCTCGCCCGCGCCGACGCGGCCGGCGAAGCCGCGGCCGGCGGCGGACTCGCCGATCAGCGTCAGCGCCGCGCCGGTGGTCGCGTCGGCGAGGCGCAGCGCGTAGCCGTCCATCGCCGAGGCGGCGAAAGGAGGCTGGGTGCGGACGGCGACCAGCGGCCCGGCGAGCGTGCGGCCCGCCGCCGCCCCGATCGGCACCGTCTCGGCCGGCGTCGGCTGCACGCCCGCCAGCACGCGGCGGAGCGCCTCGTCGACGGGCAGGAGGGTCACGGCGCCTGCCAGTGGCCGGAGCGGCCGCCGGCCTTCTCGAGGAGGCGGATGCCGCCGATGGTCATCCCGCGGTCGAGCGCCTGGGCCATGTCGTAGATGGTGAGGCAGGCGACCGAGACGGCGGTGAGCGCCTCCATTTCCACGCCGGTGCGCCCCGTCACGCGGGTGGTGGCGGTCACGCGGAGGCCGGGCAGGCTCTCGTCGGGCTCGATCTCGACCGCGACCTTGTTCAGCGCCAGCGGATGGCAGAGCGGGATCAGCTCGTGCGTCCGCTTGGCGGCCATGATCCCGGCGATCCGGGCGACCGCGCGCACGTCGCCCTTCTTGGCGTCGCCGGCGAGGATCGCGGCGAGGGTCTCGGGGCGCATCGTCACGTGGCCTTCGGCGGTGGCCGTTCGCTCTGTCTCCGGCTTGTCCGAGACGTCGACCATGGAGGCGGCGCCGGTCGCGTCGAGATGGGTGAGTGGGCTCATCGAGCCTCCGCGGTGCGGGTGGTGCCGGGGCGGCAAAACGCGGCACGTTTCCCACGCTCTTCGGTCGTTGTCGAGCCGCCGTGGGGGGTGCCAAGCGCCTTGGCGGGCGGCTATAATTGGCTGATGAAGCTTCTCTATTTTGCCTGGGTGCGTGAGCGGATCGGGCGCGGGGAGGAAACCCTCGCCGTGCCCGCCGATGTCGAGACCGTGGCCGATCTCGTCGGCTGGCTCCGGACGCGCGGGCCCGAATACGAGGCGGCGCTCTCCGAGGCGCAGGCCGTGCGGGTCGCCCTCGACAAGGTGCACGCGGCGCCCGGCGCGTCGATCCGCGGGGCGGCGGAGGCCGCGCTCTTTCCGCCGATGACCGGCGGCTGATCCCGATGCGCGCGCCGATCATGCCGCGGGTCGCCGTGCAGGCGGCGCCGTTCGACGTCGGGGCGGAGATCGACCGGCTGATCGCCGGGCGGACGGATTTCGGCGCGTCGGTGGTGTTCACCGGACACTGCCGCGACGAGGGCGGGCGGATCGCCGCGCTCGAGCTCGAGCACTATCCGGGGATGGCCGAGAAGGAGCTCGAGCGGATCGCCGCCGAGGCCGCGGCGCGGTGGCCGATCGCCGGGCTCACCATCATGCACCGCACCGGCAAGGTCGTGCCGGGCGAGGTGATCGTGGTCGTCATCGCCATCGCCGAGCACCGCCGCGAGGCGCTGAAGGCGACCGAGTTCATCATGGACTTCCTCAAGACCGACGCCCCGTTCTGGAAGAAGGAGCACCTTCCCGACGGCACCAGTACCGAATGGGTCGCGCCCAAGCAGGCCGACGACCACGCCCGCGCGACCTGGGGGCGGGAGTAACGGGCGGGCCGTGCCCCGACCGTTATGAGCGAGCCTCACCTTCACCTCTCCCCGGCGGGGAGAGGTCGGCATCACCGGCTCGCCGGAGGCGAGGCGGGATCCGGGTGAGGGGGTCCGCGCTATCCGGATGGACCTGTACCCCCTCACCCCAACCCTCTCCCCTCCGGGGAGAGGGGGCTTGGCCCCCGGACTCGCGGGAGCGGTGTGACCCGGCTTCGCTTGGAGCAGCATAGGGCGGACATTTCCCCCCACCCGACTGCTTCGCCGTCGACCTCCCCCTTTCAGGGCAGGGCTATCGCAGGAAGGGGTTGGTGTAGCCGGGGGCGGCGGGGAGCGGCGGGAAATTCGCCGCGAGATAGCTAACGATCCGGGCGCGGTCTTCCGGCGTGGGCGGGAAGAGGCCCTGCACGGTGATCATGTAGTCGACGATCTCGTCCCAGCCGGCCTCGTCCTTGTGCTGGGCCTTGATCACGTCGAGGCCGTGGCACGCGGTGCAGGTGTAGAACACCTCCTCGCGGCCCACGCCCTCGGGCAGCTCGTCGATGGTCGGGATGCGCGGCTGGTAGTTCTGCGCGATCGTCGGCGCCGAAAAGGCGATCGGAGCGGCCAAGGCCGCTCCGATCAGGATTGCACGCAAACCGGAATCCATCGCCCTAGGCGGTCACCAGCACGGCGACCTGGCGGATGGAATTGCCGCCATAGCCCGACGGGTTCCAGTTGGTCGGCACGATGCTCTGCGAGCGGCCGTTGGAGTCGGTCGCGCGCGAGCGGACCTCGTAGTAGCCGGGCGCCGGCACCTCGACGCTCGCCGTCCAGCGGCGCCAGTCGTATTTGTTCCTCGGCGCCTGGAGGTCGACCGGCTGCCAGGTCACCCCGCCGTCGATCGAGACGTCGACCGAGGCGACCTCGTCCTCGCCGTCCCAGGCCGCGCCGCGGAGCTCGATGCGGTTGCCGCTGATCGTGGTGCCGTGGGCCGGGCTGGTGATGAGGCTCTTGACCGGCATGTTCTCGATGATGGCGAAGGTCGCCGGGTCGATGTCCGCGGCCGGCGTGCCGGGGACGACCGGGTTGATCGGCAGCTTGTAGGAGAGGCCGGTCATGCCCGAGCCGTCGTGGACAACCTCGCGGAGCTGGATGCGCTGGATCCACTTCTCCGAGGCCGAGCCCGGGAAGCCCGGATAGAGGAGACGGACCGGGCCACCGTTGATCGAGGGCAGCGGCTCGCCGTTCATCGCCCAGACGATCAGCGAATACTCGTCCATGGCCTTGGCGATCGGCACGCCGCGGGAGAGCGCCTGCCGGTCGGCTTCGCCAGAGAGGTGCCGGTCGGCGGCGTAGTGCGCGGTGTAGATCGCGCTGGCCTTCGGGCGGGCATCGTTGAGGACGTCGCGGAGGCGGACGCCGGTCCACTCCGCGCAGCCGACCCCGCCCGTCGTCCACTGGTTGCCCGAGGCGGCGGGCACAAAGAAGGAGCGCCAGTTGCCGGCGCATTCCAGCACCATCCGGTAGGTCACGTTCTCGTAGCGGCTCTTCAGCTCGCCGAGCGTGATGGTCAGCGGGTTGTCGACCTCGCCGTCGATGACGATCTGCCAGGCGTCCGGGTCGGCCGGCATCTCCGGGTTGATGCCGTGCGTGCGGATGAAGAATTTCGAGGCCGGCGTCGTGTCGTCGTCGAGCATCGCGGCGGGCGTCTCGACATTCAGCGGGTTGTCGCCGAGGGAGACGAGGCCGGGGTCCTTGCCGGGGAAGTTGAAGGGCGCCGGAGCGGCCGGAGCCGCGGCTGCCGGCGGCGCGGCGGGCGCCTGTGCCGAGGCGGCGCGCGGCAGGCCGACGCCGGCGGCGACGCCGAGCGCGGCAAGGCTCGCGCCCTTGAGGAAACCACGGCGGCCGACCTCGATGGCCGCAAGCTCGTCGAGCCTGCTGGCGGCCGCCTCGTTCATCGATTCTGCGGAATTCATTTCCGAAAGGCTCATGCCAATCCTCCCATGGGCGGCCGGTCCCCACCTCCGAGGAGCCGATAAATCATCCGGCCAGCCCGATTTTTACGCGGCCACCATAGGCCCGTTCCAAGAGCCGGCAAAGGGCTTTGCCTAGATAAGATGCAGGGGAAAACTTGAGGCGAGGCCTCAGGTTGAGAGCCGTTCGAGGTCGATCGCGGGAGAGGTTGTAGGGCCGCGTTCCGGCCGTTGGGCGGCCGTCCGGCGGGAGCAAAACCGCAATGGAGGCTTTGTCAGACGCGGACCGGTCTGCAATGTGCGGTGGACGAACCCCAGAACAAGGAGAAGACGATGAGCCAGCCGAAACTGAAGGCGGTCAATCCGGCGGGCGCTCCCCCGGCTCCGTACAGCCAGGCGATCGAGGCGTCGGGCGTCGGACGGTTCCTCTTCATCTCCGGGCAGGTGGGCGTGGGTCCCGATGGGCAGGTCCGGGCGGGTGTCGGCGAGCAGGCGGCGCACGCGGTCGCCAACGTCAACGCGCTTCTCGCGGAGGCGGGCATGACGACCGGCAACATCGTCAAGCTTACGATCTACCTCACCGACGGAGCGCATCTTCCCGAGTTCATGGCCGCGGCCGGCGGCACGCTGGGCGAGCCGCCGCCGGCCACCACGCTGCTGGTGGTCAAAGGCCTCGCCGACCCCTCGCTGCTCGTCGAGATCGAGGCGATCGCGGTGGCCTGAGCGGCGCCGCCCGCTCAGGGCTGGCGGGCGGTGAGCATGGCGACCGACTTCACCTGGGCAAAGACCTCCTGGCCGACCGTGAAGCCGAGGGTCTCGAGCGAGCGGCGCGAGATGAGGGCGAGAAGGCGCGGAGCGTCCGGCTCGGCCGAGTCCAGGGCGAGCCCGACGCTTACCTGACCGCCGGCCAGCGGCTCGATCGAGACGATGCGGGCGCGGAGCGTGTTGAGGATGGTGGTGCGCGAGGGCGCGCCGGGCGACAGG
>JADYYB010000227.1 GCA_020853895.1 Bauldia sp. | reverse complement strand
GCCTGGACGGTCGTCAGCCTCTTCAACGCGCTGGTCTGGATCCCCTACTTCCTCACGTCGAAACGGGTGGCCGCCACCTTCCAGAGGTGATGCCGTCAATCGCCCGGGCCGCCGTCGAATGGTCGCTCCCTAAACCGCGCGTGACGCCCCACGAGCCTCTTCCGCTCTGCGCGCAGTCCTGATACCTGACGGCAAGCCGATAGGGGTGTAGCTCAGTTGGTAGAGCGACGGTCTCCAAAACCGTAGGCCGGGGGTTCGAATCCCTCCGCCCCTGCCATTTCCCGCGGGGCCGGCGCGTCGGGTCGGGGCTTGGGTCGAAACTTGTGTCGGTCCGGCTGCTAACAGCTTATCCACGCCCGACAAAACGCCACTTGAGAAAAGTTCCGCGACGGCCTATGTAACCCCTTCCAGACAGGGCGTGCGGGCAGTTGGCGTTGTCCGCGCGCCGTTAGTCGTGAGCAGAGATGGCCACCAGAACCAACCCGTTTACGTTCCTCCAGCAGGTCCGCCAGGAGGTCTCGAAGGTCGTTTGGCCCTCGCGCCGTGAGACCACCATTACCACGGTGATGGTGTTCATTTTCGTGACGCTCGCCGCTCTGTTCTTCCTCGCCGCCGACCAGCTCCTGGGCTGGGTCGTGCGCACGCTGCTCAGCATCGGCGCTTGAGGCGGCGGCATCGATGAACGTCAGTGGGGCCCGAGCCATGGAGAAGCGTTGGTATATCGTCCACGCCTACTCCAATTTCGAGAAGAAGGTCGCCGAGTCGATCCGCGAGAAGGCGGAGCAGAGCGGCCTCAGCCATCTGTTCGACGAGATCCTCGTCCCGACCGAGAAGGTCGTCGAGGTCCGCCGCGGCCGCAAGGTCGACGCCGAGCGGAAGTTCTACCCGGGCTACGTGCTCGTGAAGATGGGGATGACCGATGAGGCCTATCACCTCATCAAGAACACCCCGAAGGTGACCGGCTTCCTCGGCTCCGACTCGAAGCCGATGCCGATCTCCGAGCGCGAGGCGCAGCACATCCTGCAGCAGGTGCAGGAGGGCGTCGAGCGTCCGCAGCCGGCGGTGCGCTACGAGGTCGGCGAGCAGGTCCGCGTGTCGGATGGCCCGTTCGCGTCGTTCAACGGCATCGTCGAGGAAGTCGACGAGGTTCGGAGCCGCCTCAAGGTCGCCGTGTCGATCTTCGGCCGCGCCACGCCGGTCGAGCTGGAGTACGGCCAGGTCGAGAAGACCTGAGCCGAGCACTGGCCGTGGAAGGGGAGGGGCGCCGCCAACGCCTTGACCCGCACCAAGGCCGTCCTTGCCGGGTGACCGGCGCATGAGAGGATAGGGAATATGGCAAAGAAGGTAGCGGGCTTCATCAAGCTCGAAGTGCCCGCCGGCCAGGCGGCGCCGTCCCAGAAAGTGGGACCGGCGCTCGGTCAGCGCGGCATCAACATCATGGAATTCTGCAAGGCGTTCAACGCCCGCACCCAGGATATGGAGAAGGGCGCGCCGGTCCCGGTGGTCATCACCTACTACCAGGACAAGTCCTTCACCTTCCAGGCGAAGACCCCGCCGGTCAGCTATTTCCTGCGCAAGGCAGCCAATATCCAGAAGGGCAGCGGCACGCCGGGCCGCGGCTCGGCCGGCACGGTCACCGCCGCCCAGGTCCGCGACATTGCGACCAAGAAGCTGAAGGACCTCAACACCGACTCCGTCGAGGCCGCGGCCAAGATGATCGAAGGCTCCGCCCGCGCGATGGGCATCCAGGTGGTGGGCTAGACCGATGGCGACCGAAGGCAAGCGCACCCGCAAGGCCCATGAGGGTCTCGACCGTAACCGGTCCTACCCGCTCGCCGAGGCGATCGGCCTCGTCAAGGAGCGGGCGACCGCCAAGTTCGACGAGACCATCGAGATCGCGATGAATCTCGGCATCGACCCGCGCCACGCCGACCAGATGGTCCGCGGCGTCGTCCAGCTGCCCAACGGCTCGGGCCGCAAGGTCCGCGTCGCGGTGTTCGCCCGCGGCGACCGCGCCGACGCGGCCAAGGCCGCCGGGGCCGACATCGTCGGCGCCGAGGAGCTGGTCGAGATCGTCAACGGCGGCACGATCGATTTCGATCGCTGCATCGCCACGCCCGACATGATGCCGCTCGTCGGCCGTCTCGGTAAGGTGCTAGGGCCCCGCGGCCTGATGCCCAACCCGAAGGTCGGCACGGTGACCAACGACGTCGCCCAGGCCGTCCGCGACGCCAAGGGCGGCGCGGTCGAGTTCCGCGTCGAGAAGGCTGGCATCGTCCAGGGCGGCGTGGGCAAGGCCTCGTTCGAGGCCAAGGCCCTCGTCGAGAACATCCGCGCCTTCGCCGACGCCGTCCAGAAGGCCAAGCCGACGGGCGCGAAGGGCAACTACATCCAGAAGATCTCGGTGTCGTCGACGATGGGGCCCGGCCTCCGCATCGACCCCTCGAGCATCTTCAGCGCCCAGTAGGGCGAACGAACTTCCGCCTCCGCGAGGGGGCGGCAAGGCTGCCGGCGACGGGAAGTCGACGCCGGCAATCCCTGTCCGAGACTGCAGGCGCCCTAACCGGCTTAAAACTCGCCTGCATAGATGGAGAGATGCCGGTCAAGCCGCCCTCGGGCGGCCCAAATCGGTTCGAACCGTAAGAGACCTCCGGGCGTGCCCGGCGGGTCGGGACAGGCTCCGTGTCGTCGTCGGGTGTTTCGCATCCAGCGGCGTCTAGACAGCCGGCGGTCCCGACCAGGCCCGCCAGATGGAGAGTGAAGTGGACAGAGCAGAAAAACGCGACCTCGTCGCGCAGCTCAATGGTGTTCTGGCCGACACGAGCTCGATCGTCGTGGCCCATTATGCCGGCCTGACCGTTGCCGAGATGACGACCCTTCGCGGTCGCATGAAGGCCGCGGGCGGCAGCATGAAGGTCGCGAAGAACCGGCTCGCCAAGCTCGCGCTCAAGGACACCAAGGCCGCCCATATCGGGGACCTCCTCAAGGGTCCGACCGTCATCGCCTATTCCGGCGATCCGGTCGCGGCTTCGAAGGTCTTTTCGGAGTTCGCCGCCACCAACGAGAAGCTCATCGTTCTCGGCGGCGCGCTCGGTGAGATCAGGCTCGATCCCGCCGGGGTCAAGGCGCTTGCGACCTTGCCCTCGCTCGACGAGCTCCGGGCGAAGATCATCGGCATGCTGAACACGCCTGCCACGCGCATCGCCCAGGTCGTCAACGCGCCGGCGGCTCAGCTCGCCCGCGTCGTGTCGGCCTACTCGAAGAAAGAGGCGGCGTAAGCCCCTCATCCACAACGGTTCGAATCGATAGGAACAAGAAAATGGCAGACCTTTCCAAGATTGTAGACGACCTCTCCAAGCTCACGGTTCTCGAAGCCGCCGAGCTCTCCAAGCTGCTCGAGGAGAAGTGGGGCGTCTCGGCCGCGGCTCCGGTCGCGGTGGTTGCTGGCGGTGGTGGCGGCGGTGCCGCTCCGGCCGCCGAGGAGAAGACCGAGTTCAACGTCATCCTGACCGATGCCGGCGCCCAGAAGATCAACGTGATCAAGGAAGTGCGCGCGATCACCGGTCTCGGCCTCAAGGAGGCCAAGGATCTCGTCGAAGGCGCGCCCAAGCCGGTGAAGGAAGGCGTGTCGAAGGACGAGGCCGCCAAGATCAAGGCCCAGCTCGAAGGCGCTGGCGCCAAGGTCGACCTGAAGTGATTTGCTGCGGGCGCTGCCCGCACCTATCTAAGCTGGCTCACGCCAGCGGAAAGTTGGGACGAGAAGGCTCGCGCATCTTTGCGCGGGCCTTTGGCGTCGAAAGAGTCGGAGCGGGAACCTGACGGGATTTGCAAGGCGCTGATGCGGGCAACACGCGTTCAGCAAAGCGGCAACCGGCACGACGAAGGGGTCGAGCTACCACCGCACGAGGGCAGGGGTCACGGCCTCTCCGCTCGCTTCAGTCACATGTCCGACGTCTGTCCTGAGTGCCGGTCCCCGGCCTTCAGGACAGCTGTCTCTGGAAGTCTCAAGGAGTGAACATGACCCAGGCGTTCACCGGTCGCAAGCGCATCCGCAAGTTTTTCGGCTCGATCAAGGAAGTGGCCGAGATGCCGAACCTCATCGAGGTTCAGAAGGCGTCCTACGACCAGTTCCTGCTCGTCGACGAACCCGAGGGTGGCCGGCCGGACGAGGGGTTGCAGGCCGTTTTCCGTTCCGTGTTCCCGATCTCGGACTTCTCCGGGACCGCGCTCCTCGAATTCGTGCGCTACGAGTTCGACCCCCCGAAATATGACGTCGACGAGTGCCGCCAGCGCGGCATGACCTTCTCCGCCCCGCTCAAGGTCACCCTCCGCCTCATCGTCTTCGAGGTCGACGAGGAGACCGGCGCCAAGTCGGTCAAGGACATCAAGGAGCAGGAAGTCTACATGGGCGACATGCCGCTCATGACGATGAACGGCACCTTCATCGTCAACGGCACCGAGCGCGTGATCGTCTCCCAGATGCACCGCTCGCCGGGCGTCTTCTTCGACCACGACAAGGGCAAGACCCATTCGAGCGGCAAGCTCCTCTTCGCCGCCCGCATCATCCCCTATCGCGGCTCCTGGCTCGACATCGAGTTCGACGCCAAGGACATCGTGCACGCCCGCATCGACCGCCGCCGCAAGATCCCGGTGACCTCGCTCCTCTATGCCCTCGGCATGGACGGGGAGGAGATCCTCTCGACCTTCTACAACACCATCCGCTACGAGCGGGACGGTGAAGGCTGGCGCCTGCCCTTCGACCCGCAGCGCATGCGCGGCCTGAAGTCGAACGTCGACCTCGTCGACGCCGACAGTGGCGAGGTCGTCATCGAGGCCGGCCGGAAGCTCACCGTCCGGGCCGCCCGCCAGCTCGCCGAGAAGGGCGTGAAGGCCCTCCGCGTGTCGGACGACGATCTCGTCGGCCACTACCTCGCCGAGGACATCGTCAACGTCGAGACCGGCGAGGTCTATGCCGAGGCCGGCGACGAGATTTCCGAGAAGTCGCTGAAGGCTCTCCTCGACCTCGGCTACGACGAGATCCCGGTCCTCGACATCGACCACGTCACCACCGGCGCCTATATCCGCAACACGCTCGCGGTCGACAAGAACGAGACCCGCGAGGAGGCCCTCTTCGACATCTATCGCGTGATGCGCCCGGGCGAGCCGCCGACGGTCGAGACCGGCGAAGCCATGTTCCGTTCGCTCTTCTTCGACGCCGAGCGCTACGACCTCTCCGCGGTCGGCCGCGTGAAGATGAACATGCGCCTCGACCTCGACGCCGAGGACACCGTCCGCATCCTCCGCAAGGAGGACATCCTCGCCGTCATCAAGACCCTGGTCGATCTTCGCGACGGCCGCGGCGAGATCGACGACATCGACAATCTCGGCAACCGCCGGGTCCGCTCGGTCGGCGAGCTGATGGAGAACCAGTACCGGATCGGCCTCCTCCGCATGGAGCGGGCGATCAAGGAGCGCATGAGCTCGGTCGAGATCGGCAACGTGATGCCGCAGGACCTCATCAACGCCAAGCCGGCGGCGGCGGCGGTGCGTGAGTTCTTCGGCTCCTCGCAGCTCAGCCAGTTCATGGACCAGACCAACCCGCTCTCGGAGATCACCCACAAGCGCCGCCTCTCGGCCCTTGGTCCGGGCGGTCTGACAAGAGAGCGCGCCGGCTTCGAGGTGCGCGACGTGCACCCGACGCACTACGGCCGCATCTGCCCGATCGAGACGCCGGAAGGGCCGAATATCGGTCTCATCAACTCGCTCGCGACCTTCGCGCGCGTCAACAAATACGGCTTCATCGAGAGCCCGTACCGGCGCGTGAAGGACGGCCAGGTGACCGACGAGGTCGTCTACCTCTCGGCGATGGAGGAGTCCAAATACTCCGTCGCCCAGGCCAACGCCGAGCTCGACAAGAAGGGCCGCCTCACCGAGGACTTCGTGACCTGCCGCGTCGGGCCGGCGCGCGACGTCCTGATGATGCCGCGCGACAAGGTCGACTTCATGGACGTCTCTCCGAAGCAGCTCGTTTCGGTGGCGGCCGCGCTCATCCCATTCCTCGAGAACGACGACGCCAACCGCGCCCTCATGGGCTCGAACATGCAGCGCCAGGCCGTGCCGCTCGTGCGTGCCGAGGCTCCGCTCGTCGGCACCGGCATGGAGCCGGTGGTGGCGCGTGACTCGGGCGCGGCGATCGGCGCCCGTAGGACCGGTGTCGTCGACCAGGTCGACGCCACCCGCATCGTCGTGCGCGCGACCGAGGACCTCGACCCGACCCGCTCGGGCGTCGACATCTACCGGCTCATGAAGTTCCAGCGCTCGAACCAGAACACCTGCATCAACCAGCGCCCGCTGGTCCGTGTCGGCGATCTCGTTCAGAAGGGCGACATCATCGCCGACGGTCCCTCGACCGATCTCGGCGACCTCGCGCTCGGCCGCAACGTGCTCGTCGCGTTCATGCCGTGGAACGGCTACAACTTCGAGGACTCGATCCTCCTCTCCGAGCGCATCGTGCGCGATGACGTCTTCACCTCGATCCACATCGAGGAGTTCGAGGTCATGGCCCGCGACACCAAGCTCGGGCCCGAGGAGATCACCCGCGATATCCCGAACGTCTCGGAAGAGGCGCTCAAGAACCTCGACGAGGCCGGCATCGTCTATGTCGGCGCCGAGGTCGTCGCCGGCGACATCCTGGTCGGCAAGATCACGCCCAAGGGCGAGAGCCCGATGACCCCGGAGGAGAAGCTCCTGCGGGCCATCTTCGGCGAGAAGGCCTCCGACGTCCGCGACACCTCGCTGCGCGTCCCGCCCGGCGTCACCGGAACGGTCGTCGAAGTGCGTGTCTTCAACCGCCATGGCGTGGAGAAGGACGAGCGGGCGATGGCCATCGAGCGCGAGGAGATCGAGAGCCTCGCCAAGGACCGCGACGACGAGCAGGCGATCCTCGACCGTAACGTCTACGGCCGCCTCGCCGACGTGCTCATCAACAAGACCGCCGTCGCCGGCCCCAAGGGCTACAAGAAGGACGGCCGCATCACCCGCGACGCGATCGAGGAATATCCGCGCAGCCAGTGGTGGCAGTTCGCCGTCTCCAACGAGAAGGTGATGGCCGAGGTCGAGGCGCTGCGCACCCAGTACGACGAGAGCCGCAAGGGTCTCGAGCAGCGCTTCATCGACAAGGTCGAGAAGCTGCAGCGCGGCGACGAGCTGCCGCCCGGCGTCATGAAGATGGTCAAGGTCTTCGTGGCGGTGAAGCGGAAGATCCAGCCCGGCGACAAGATGGCCGGCCGTCACGGCAACAAGGGCGTGGTCTCGCGCATCGTCCCGATCGAGGACATGCCCTATCTCGAGGACGGCACACAGGTCGACATCGTGCTGAACCCGCTCGGCGTGCCGAGCCGCATGAATGTCGGGCAGATCCTGGAGACCCATCTCGGCCGCGCCTGCGCCGAGCTGGGCCTGAAGATCGGCACGATGGTCGAGGCCTACAAGAAGAGCAACAACATCAAGCCGCTGCGCAAGATGCTGCACGAGCTCTACGACACCAAGGGGAGCGTGGAGAAGGTCGGCGACTACGACGACGACTCGCTGCTCCGCCTGTCCGACCAGCTCCGCAGCGGCGTGCCGATCGCAACGCCGGTCTTCGACGGCGCGCGCGAGCCGGACATCGTGGAGATGCTCAACGACGCGGGTCTCGATCCCTCGGGTCAGTCCGTTCTCTACGACGGTCGGACCGGCGACGCCTTCGATCGCAAGGTGACGGTGGGCTACATCTATATGCTGAAGCTCCACCACCTCGTCGACGACAAGATCCACGCCCGCTCGATCGGTCCCTACAGCCTGGTCACCCAGCAGCCGCTGGGCGGCAAGGCGCAGTTCGGCGGCCAGCGCTTCGGCGAGATGGAGGTGTGGGCCCTCGAGGCCTACGGCGCCGCCTACACCTTGCAGGAGATGCTGACGGTCAAGTCCGACGACGTGGCGGGCCGCACCAAGGTCTACGAGGCGATCGTCCGTGGCGACGACACCTTCGAGGCCGGCATTCCCGAGAGCTTCAACGTTCTCGTCAAGGAGATGCGCTCCCTCGGCCTCGACGTGGAGCTGACCAATTCGCGTCAGCGCACGCCGGAGATCGAGGGGCAATCGCCTGCGGACGCGGCGGAGTAGGGCGCCCGCATGGCATCTGGAATCGTGAAGAAAGCAAAGCCGGGCCGTGAGGGGCGGGACGCCGCCCCCGGTCTGGCCCTCATCCTTCGAGGAGAAAAAGTATGAAGCAGGAGCTTGCGAGCATTTTCAGCCCGGTCGCCACGCCGGCGCAGATCTTCGACCAGATCCGCATCTCCATCGCCAGCCCGGAGAAGATCAAGTCGTGGTCCTTCGGCGAGATCAAGAAGCCGGAGACCATCAACTACCGCACCTTCAAGCCGGAGCGGGACGGGCTGTTCTGCGCCCGCATCTTCGGGCCGATCAAGGACTACGAGTGCTTGTGCGGCAAGTACAAGCGCATGAAGTACAAGGGCATCATCTGTGAGAAGTGCGGCGTCGAGGTCACCCTCGCGCGCGTCCGTCGCGAGCGCATGGGCCATATCGAGCTCGCCGCGCCGGTGGCTCACATCTGGTTCCTGAAGTCGCTCCCGAGCCGCATCGGCATGCTGCTCGACATGACGCTGAAGGACCTCGAGCGCATCCTCTATTTCGAGAACTACGTCGTCCTCGAGCCGGGCCTCACCCCGCTCAAGGAGCGTCAGCTGCTGAGCGAGGAGGATTACCTCCGCGCCCAGGACGAGTATGGCCAGGATTCCTTCACCGCCCTCATCGGCGCCGAGGCGATCCGCGACATGCTCATCGCCATGGACCTCGAGAAGCTCGCCGCCGACCTTCGCGTCGAGATCGCCGAGTCCACCTCCGACCTCAAGCCCAAGAAGCTCGGCAAGCGCCTCAAGCTGGTCGAGGCCTTCATGGAGTCGGGCAACCGTCCCGAGTGGATGATCATGACGGTCGTCCCGGTCATTCCGCCGGACCTCCGTCCGCTCGTCCCCCTCGACGGCGGCAGATTCGCGACCTCGGACCTCAACGACCTCTACCGCCGCGTCATCAACCGCAACAACCGCCTGAAGCGGCTCATCGAGCTGCGCGCGCCGGACATCATCATCCGCAACGAGAAGCGCATGCTTCAGGAGGCGGTCGACGCGCTGTTCGACAACGGCCGTCGCGGCCGCGTCATCACCGGCGCCAACAAGCGTCCGCTGAAGTCGCTCTCCGACATGCTGAAGGGCAAGCAGGGCCGCTTCCGCCAGAACCTTCTCGGCAAGCGCGTCGACTACTCGGGCCGCTCGGTCATCGTGGTCGGCCCGGAGCTGCGCCTCCACCAGTGCGGCCTGCCGAAGAAAATGGCGCTCGAGCTCTTCAAGCCGTTCATCTACTCGCGCCTCGACGCCAAGGGTTACTCCTCGACCGTCAAGCAGGCCAAGAAGCTGGTCGAGAAGGAGAAGCCGGAGGTCTGGGATATCCTCGACGAGGTCATCCGCGAGCACCCGATCCTTCTCAACCGCGCGCCGACCCTTCACCGCCTCGGCATCCAGGCCTTCGAGCCGGTGCTGATCGAAGGGAAGGCGATCCAGCTTCACCCGCTGGTCTGCTCGGCCTTCAACGCCGACTTCGACGGCGACCAGATGGCCGTGCACGTCCCGCTGAGCCTCGAGGCCCAGCTGGAAGCGCGCGTCCTCATGATGTCGACCAACAACATCCTGCACCCGGCCAACGGCGCGCCGATCATCGTGCCCTCGCAGGACATCGTGCTCGGCCTCTACTACCTCTCGATCATCGCCGATGGCGAGCCGGGCGAGGGGATGATGTTCGGCTCGATCGGCGAGATCGAGCACGCGCTCGCCGCCAAGGCCGTGACCCTCCATGCCAAGGTCAAGGGCCGGTTCCAGACGGTCGACGCCAACGGCAAGCCGGTCACCATGATCTACGACACCACCCCGGGTCGCATGCTCCTGGCCGACCTTCTGCCGCGCAAGGCGACGCTCCCGTTCGACCTCGTCAACAAGCTGATGACCAAGCGCGAGATCTCCAACCTGATCGACAACGTCTACCGCTACTGCGGTCAGAAGGAGACGGTCATCTTCTGCGACCGCATCATGCAGCTCGGCTTCACCCATGCCTTCCGCGCCGGCATCTCCTTCGGCAAGGACGACATGCAGGTGCCCGACGCCAAGCACCGCCTGGTCAACGAGACCGCCGAGCTCGTGAAGGACTACGAGCAGCAGTACAATGACGGCCTCATCACCCAAGGCGAGAAGTACAACAAGGTCGTCGACGCCTGGGCCAAGTGCACCGACCGCGTCGCCGACGAGATGATGAAGCGCATCCAGGCGGTGGTGAAGGACGACAACGGCCGCACCCGCCCGATGAACTCCATCTACATGATGAGCCACTCGGGCGCCCGCGGCTCGCCGGCGCAGATGAAGCAGCTCGCCGGCATGCGCGGCCTCATGGCCAAGCCCTCGGGCGAGATCATCGAGAGCCCGATCATCTCGAACTTCAAGGAAGGCCTGTCGGTGCTGGAGTACTTCAACTCCACCCACGGCGCCCGCAAGGGCCTCGCCGACACCGCCCTGAAGACCGCGAACTCGGGCTACCTGACCCGTCGCCTGGTCGACGTTGCGCAGGATTGCATCATTACCAGCGACGACTGCGGCACCGAGAAGGGGCTGCAGATGCAGGCGGTCATCGCCTCGGGCCAGGTCGTGGCCTCGCTCGGCCAGCGCATCCTCGGCCGTACCGCGGCCGAGGACATGGTCGAGCCGGGCAAGGGCAAGGTCATCGTCAAGGCCGGCAAGCTGATCGACGAGCGTGACGTCGAGCGGATCGAGAAGGCGGGCATCCAGTCCGCCCGCATGCGCTCGCCTCTCACCTGCGAGTCGACCAACGGCGTCTGCGCGATGTGCTACGGGCGCGACCTCGCCCGCGGCACGCCCGTCAATATGGGCGAGGCGGTCGGCGTCATCGCCGCCCAGTCGATCGGCGAGCCGGGTACCCAGCTCACGATGCGTACCTTCCATATCGGCGGCACCGCCCAGGTCGTCGACCAGTCCTTCGTCGAGTCCAACTTCGAGGGCAAGGTCGAGATCAGGAACCGCAACATCGTCCGCGATTCCGAGGGCAAGCTCATCGCCATGGGCCGCAACATGGCCATCGCCATCCTCGACAAGGACGGCACCGAGCGCGCGACCCATCGCGTGCCCTACGGCGCCCGTCTCCATGTCGACAACGGCGATCACGTGAAGCGCGCCCAGCGCCTCGCCGAGTGGGATCCGTACACCCGTCCGATCATCACCGAGATGGACGGCGTGGTCGCCTTCGAGGACCTCGTCGAGGGTCTCTCGGTGTCCGAGTCGACCGACGAGTCGACCGGCATCACCAAGCGCGTGGTCATGGACTGGCGGGCGAGCCCGCGCGGTTCCGACCTCCGTCCCTCGATCGTCATCCTCGGCAAGGACAAGAAGGTCCGCAAGCTCGCCCGCGGCGGCGAGGCCCGCTACCTCCTGTCCGTCGACTCGATCCTCTCGGTCGAGCCGGGTGCCGAGATGAAGGCCGGCGACGTCATCGCGCGCATCCCGCTCGAGAGCGCCAAGACGAGAGACATCACCGGCGGTCTGCCGCGCGTCGCCGAGCTCTTCGAGGCTCGCCGTCCGAAGGATCACGCCATCATCGCCGAGACCGATGGCACGATCAAATTCGGGCGCGACTACAAGAACAAGCGGCGCATCATCATCGAGCCGCGCGACGAGTCCGAGGAGCCGATCGAGTATCTCATCCCGAAGGGCAAGCCGTTCCATCTCCAGGAAGGCGACCCCATCGAGAAGGGCGAGTACGTGCTCGACGGCAATCCGGCGCCGCACGATATCCTGGCCATCAAGGGCGTGGAGGCGCTGGCCGCCTACCTCGTCAACGAGATCCAGGACGTCTACCGGCTGCAGGGCGTGACCATCAACGACAAGCACATCGAGGTCATCGTCCGGCAGATGCTGCAGAAGGTCGAGGTCACCGATCCCGGCGAGACCGAGATGTTCTCGGGCGAGCAGGTCGACAAGCTCGACTTCGACGCCGCCAATGAGAAGGCCGTCGCGGAGAAGAAGAAGCCTGCCGTCGCGCAGCCGATCCTTCTCGGCATCACCAAGGCGAGCCTGCAGACCCGCTCGTTCTTCTCGGCCGCCTCCTTCCAGGAGACGACGCGCGTCCTCACCGAGGCCGCCGTCAACGGCCGGGTCGACCCGCTCGAGGGTCTCAAGGAGAACATCATCGTTGGCCGTCTCATCCCGGCCGGCACCGGCTCGGTCATCAGCAAGGTGCGCGAGATTGCGCGCCACCGCGACAAGCTGATCCTCGAGGAGCGCCGCCGCACCGCGGCCGACGGCTCCCCCGAGCCGCTCCTCAGCGAGGCCGGCGCCAAGTAGCCGGTCCCCCCCCGGTCACGACATCAAGGGCCGCCCATCGGGCGGCCCTTTTCCTTCGCCGCCCTTTCCTATCCGGACGACGGCTCGAAACGCCCAACCCGCCCCCTCTCCCCGGCGGGGAGAGGGTTGGGGTGAGGGGGCTCCACCTCTCCGCAGAGGCTCAACCAGGCGCCCCCTCCGGAGGGACCTGCAAGCCCTCACCCTAACCCTCTCCCTCTGGGAGAGGGGACGAGCCCTCATTCATGAGGTGACGAGTGACGGAGGTACCAGCGCCGGTCCCGCGCCGTATCACACCTGTCACGAGCGGTTGCTACCAACCTCCGAATGAATGGAGGTTCCCCCATGACTCTCGCCCGACTGCTCCTCGCCGCGGCCCCGGCTGCGCTCTTCGCCACGACCGCCAGCGCCCAGATCGCCAACCCGGCCTATGTCGGTGACTTCACCCTGCCAACCGGCCTTCTCCTCGACGGCGCCGAGTTCGGCGGCATCTCCGGCCTCGATTTCGACCGCGCGACCGGCCTCTATTACGCCATCTCCGACGACCGCGCCGAGCGCGGCCCGGCCCGGCTCTATACGCTGAAGCTCGCCATCGACGACGCCGGCATCCACAGCCTCGACATCGTCTCCACGGTCGAGATCAAGGGCGCCGCCGGCGCGATCCCGCGCCTCGGCCTCGACGGGGAGAGCATCCGCTTCGACGCCGCCCGCGGCAGCCTCTACTGGTCGAGCGAGCGCGACGAGGCGAACGTCCCCGGCCTCTTCGCGATCGCCCCCGACGGCGCCTTCCAGCGCGCCTTCGAGGTCCCCGCCTACTACGTCACGACCGCCGACGGCACGGCCGGCGTCTACGGCAATCTCGGCTTCGAGGGCCTCGCCCTCTCCGAGGACGGTGCCAGCCTCTACGCCATGACCGAGAACGCGCTCGCCCAGGACGGCCCGAAGGCGACGCTCGAGGCTGGCAGCCGCGCGCGCCTCATCCGCTTCGACATCGCCTCCGGCCAGCCGGCCGCCGAGTATCTCTACGAGACCGATCCGATCTTCACCCCGGCCACCGCCGACCCGCCGTTCAATGACAACGGCGTTTCCGAGATTCTCGCCCTCGATGCCGACACCTTCCTGGTGATGGAGCGCTCCTTCGCCGGTGGGGTCGGCAACGAGATCAACCTCTACGTCGCCGAGCTCGCCGGCGCGACCGACATAATCGGCGCCGCGACCGCCCCTGCCGACGCCGTGCCGATGAGCAAGACGCTCGTCCTCACCATCGGGGAGGGCGATTTCGGCCTCGACATCGACAACGTCGAAGCCATGACCTTCGGCCCCGAGATCGGCGGCAAGCGCACCCTCGTCATCGCCTCCGACAACAATTTCTCGGCCACGCAGATCACCCAGTTCGTGGCCTTCACGGTCGAGTAGTCCGGCCGATCCGGCTCGGGAGGCGGCGGCTCACGGCCGTCGCTTTACCACCCGGCCTTGGGTGGGTGGCGGCGCATGCCTAAATAAGGCAGAACAGCTGACCACTCACCCCATCGGCCCCATGACAGTCTCCAACGACGACGAGCTCACCGCTCTCAAGGACATCGGGCGCATCGTCGCCAATGCCATCGCCGCCATGCAGCAGGCGCTCGAGCCGGGCATCACCACCGCCGAGCTCGATCAGATCGGCCGCGCCAGCCTCGAAGGGGAGGGCGCCCGCTCGGCGCCCGAGCTGATGTACGGCTTCCCCGGCGCGACCTGCATCAGCGTCAACGAGGAGATCGCGCACGGCATCCCCGGGCCGCGCGTCCTGAAGGCCGGCGACCTCGTCAACATCGACGTGTCGGCCGAGAAGGCCGGCTTCTTCGCCGACGCCGGCGCTTCTTTCGCGATCCCGCCGGTGAGCCCGAAGGTCGAGCGCCTCTGCCGCGACGGCAAGCGGGCGCTGTGGACCGGCCTCGCCGAGGTCCGCACCGACCGGCCGCTGGCCGGGATCGGCCGCGCGGTCGGCGCCTTCGCCAAGAAGCACGGCTACACGCTGGTCGAGAACCTCGCCTCCCACGGCGTCGGCCGCTCGCTGCATGAGGAGCCGCGCGAGATCGCCACCTGGCCGACCCGCTCCGACCGCCGGAAGATGACCGAAGGGCTCGTTTTTGCCGTCGAGCCGTTCCTCTCGCTGGGCGCCCGCTTCGCCGGCGACGGGGAGGACGAATGGACCCTCTACAGCGTCCCCCGCGCCCCGACTGTGCAGTACGAGCACACCGTCATAGCCACGAGAAACGGCGCACTCGTTCTCACCCTCCCTGGATAAGTGGCCGCCGCGTGCCCATTTATGGGGCTGCGGCGCGGAATTTCGGTCGCTTTCGGGGTTGACGCCCTGAGGTCGAGTCAGTAGGTTCCGCGCACTTTCGGACAGGCAGTGGGTTTCTTTTTCCGCGGCGCCGAGCTGTGGAAGTCCAGAACCTAAACGCTGGCCGGT
>JADYYB010000226.1 GCA_020853895.1 Bauldia sp. | reverse complement strand
TCCATGAGGGCCTTGAGCTCGGGGTCGCCGCCTTCGGGGAGGACGATGCGGAGGCCGACGAGGAGGTCGCCTTCGCCGCCGCCCGGCTTGGGAAGGCCCTTGCCGCGGATGCGCAGCGTGCGGCCGGCGTTCGATCCGGCGGGGACGGTCAGCATGACCGGGCCGTCAAGGGTGGGGACGCGGACCTTGGCGCCGAGCACGGCCTCCTCGAGGCCGACCGGCAGCTCGAGCCGGAGGTTCTCGCCTTCGGCCTTGAACAGCGGATGGGGCACGAACTCGACCGTCACCAGCGCGTCGCCGGCGGTGCCGCCGAGCGGGTCGCCCTGGCCCTGGCCCCGGAGGCGGATGGTCTGGCCGGGGCGCGTGCCGGGCGGGATCGAGATCTCGACGGTGCGGCCGGTGGGGAGGTCGACACGCACGCGCTCGCGCCTGGCGATCTGCTCGAGCGTCACGGCCACCGTGGCGGTGACGTCCTCGCCCTTCCGCGCGCGGCCGCCCATGCCCGCGCCGGCCCCGCCCGAGCGGGCGAAGCCGCCGAGGATCTCGCTGAGGAGGTCGTCGTTGCCGAAAGCGCCGCCGCCCATGCCGCCGGGGCCGGTCGAGGTCGACCAGCGGAAGGTGCGGCCGCCGGGTCCTGTGCCGGTGCGGAAGGTGCCGAAGCCGGGGTCGGCGCCGCCGCCCTCGAAACCCTGGAAGCGCGGCTTGCCGTCGGCGCCGATCTCGCCGCGGTCGAACCTGGCGCGCTTGTCCTTGTCGCCGACGATCTCGTAGGCCGAGTTTATCTCGGCGAACTTCTCCTTCGCCTTCGGGTCGTTCGGATTCTGGTCGGGGTGGAATTTCTTGGCGAGCTTGCGGAAAGACTTCTTGACCTCGGCTTCCGAGGCCGTCCGTGGCACACCAAGAACTTCATAAGGATCGCGCATCGGCAACAACCATAGCAGCCGGCGCCCGAGTCGGCGCGCCACTTCATCGAAAGATGGGAGTGTCGGCGGCCGATTACCAGAGTTTCGAAGGCCGCCGAGAGGCTTAGAGGAGGACGCTGTCCTCGGGCGTGATCTCGGCGAAGTCCCAGCCGCCCTCGCTGCCGGGGCAGGCCTCGCTGCGGTAGCGGCGGATGCCGCGAAGGTCGCTCACGGTGACGGCGAAGGGGCGGCAGCTCGCCTCGCTCTCGATGGTCGCGAACTCGATGATGCCGTCCGACCCGCTCTCGCTGTTCGACCAGAACACGGTGCCGCCGGCCAGCACGGCGAGCGAGCCGCTGATCGCCTGGCGCATCGCGTCGAGGTCGATGAGGCTGATGCTCGTGCCGGGCTCGCTTGTGATCGAGGCGGTGGTGACCGGGTCGACGGGCGCGCGGGCGAACTGGTTGCCCGGTCCGGAGCAGCCGGCGAGGAGGGCCAGCGCGGCAAGCACCGGCATCGGCTTGACCAACCGCCGGCCGCCGGTTGATAGCGCTGTCGCAGCCATCGATACTCAACTCCACGCGCATACTTGGCGCGATCATTGGGAAGTCTCCGTTAATGAAGGATGACCTCGAGGCCGCTTCCGACCCGGCGCCGCTCTTCGCGGCGTGGTTCGCGGAGGCCGCGGCGAGCGAGCCGTCGGACCCCAACGCGATGCAGCTGGCGACCGCCGACCGGGCCGGTTTGCCCGATGTCCGCACCGTGCTGATGAAGGCGTGGGACGAGCGCGGCTTCGTCTTCTACACCAACACCGAGAGCGCCAAGGGCTTGCAGCTCCACGAGAATCCACAGGCGGCGCTCGTCTTCCACTGGAAGAGCCTCAAGCGGCAGGTGCGGGCGCGCGGCGCGATCGAGACGGTCACCGCGGCGGAGGCAGACGCCTATTATGCGACCCGCTCGCGCGGCAGCCGGATCGGGGCGTGGGTCAGCGAGCAGTCGCGGAGGCTCGACTCGCGGGAGACGCTGGAGCGCGCGGTGGCCGACTACACGGCCGCCCATGAAGGGCAGGAGATCGGCCGGCCCCCGCACTGGTCGGGCTACCGGCTGATCCCGCAAAGCGTGGAGTTCTGGCGCGAACGGCCTTTCCGCCTGCACGACCGCATCGTTTTCACGCGCGTCGGCGGGGGCTGGGTCAAGGACCGGCTCTATCCCTAAGGGATGGGCTGAGGCGGTCCCGCGAACGGGGTAGAGTGTGCGTCGCCCTGGACCGGGCAGGGCGCCGCATGAGGGGATCGCTATGTCGATGCAGGAGACCGAGAGCGCCATTCGCGAGGCCAACGCCTCGGGCCGAAGGCCGGTGCTGTTCGTCCACGGGCTCTGGCTGCATACGAGCTCGTGGGGCGCATGGGTCGACCATTTCCGCGAGGCCGGCTACGCGCCGCTCGCGCCGGGCTGGCCGGGCTTCCCCGACACGGTCGAGGAGTGCAACCAGCGGCCCGAGCTGATCGCCGGCAAGGGCGTGAACGAGGTGACGGCGCACTATACGGGCATCGCCGGGCGGCTCAGCCAGAAGCCGGTCGCGGTCGGGCATTCGTTCGGCGGGCTGATCGTGCAGAAGCTTCTCGGGGAGGAGGCGGTCGCGGCGGCGGTCGCGCTCGATCCCGCGCCGATAAAGGGCGTGCTGCCGCTGGCCTTCTCGCAGCTCCGCTCGGCCTTCCCGGTGCTCAAGAACCCGCTCAACGTCAACAAGGCAGTGCCGCTGACGCGGAAGCAGTTCCGCTACGCCTTCGGCAACACCGTCTCGGAGGCCGAGTCGGACGCGCTCTATCAGCGCTGGGCCATCCCGGCGCCGGGGAAGCCGCTCTTCTCCGGCGCGGTCGCCAATTTCAACCCCAACTCGCCGACCAAGGTAAACACGAGGAACGCGACGCGCGGGCCGCTCCTCCTCACCTCGGGCGGCAAGGATCACGTCATCCCGCCGGTGACCGTGAAGGTCACCCAATGGCTCTACCGGAAGAGCCCGGCGATCACCGAGCGGATCGACTTCCCCGATCGCGGCCACAGCCTCGGCATCGACAGCCGTTGGCAGGAGGTCGCCGACAAGTGCCTGGCCTGGCTCAGGAAACAGGGGTTCTAGGCTCCGAGCGCTCCTCCGCCGGCTCCGCGGCGCGCTCGGGCGGGGGCGTGGGGAGGGTGTCCTCCAGCCCCTCGTCGGAGGCGGGCGGCTCGTC
>JADYYB010000225.1 GCA_020853895.1 Bauldia sp. | reverse complement strand
TGGACGCACTAGGCGAAATCCTGTCCGCCCGCCGCGAGAATCGCTATCGTGGCGGCGCTTTTCGGCCCCGTAGCTCAGCGGATAGAGCAGCAGCCTTCTAAGCTGTTGGTCGCAGGTTCAATTCCTGCCGGGGTCGCCAGCACTCCCTGTGCGATCCCGGCAATGCGATACCGTAAGCCCCGACTCCGCACCTCGCGCCGATGAGCCCTTTCCGTTTGCGGCTGGAGAGGAGTATCCAGCCCGCCATGGCAACGCGTTCCCGCCCACTTGGCTGACCAGAGCCCGCCCCCCGAGCCGTCGACATCCGCGGCCGCGTCGGGCAGGCTGACCCTGCTCGCGCGGCTGGTCCGCTCGCCCACGCTTTCCGCCCTGGTCCTTCTCGTCCTGACGCTGGCCGCCTTCGTGCCCGGCCTCGCCTCGGTGCAGACCGTCGACCGCGAGGAGGCGCGCTACGCCATCGCCACGCAGAACATGCTGGCGACCGGCGACTACCTCTCCGCCGAGACCGATCTCGGCGACATCGGCCCACTCTATCTCGGCTCTCACTGGCTGCAGGCGCTCACCGTCGGCGCGGGCGGGGAGAGCGCCTTCTCCGCGATCGGCGCCCACCGTCTGCCCTCGCTCGTACTCGCGGTCCTCGCCGTCTTCCTCCTGTGGTGGGCGGCGCGGAGCTTCGGCGATCCGGCCGCTGCCTTCCTCGCCGCCGGCCTTTTCGCCGTCACCCTTCTTGCCGCGCTGCTCGCCCGCGCGGCCTCGCCCGACGCCCTCATTCTCGTGCTGCTCGTCCTCGGCCAGGCCGCGCTCGCCCGCGCCTGGACCGAACCCGGACGAAGCGCGAGCCTCGTCCTCGCCCTCGCGTTCTGGGGCGCCGCGATCCTCGGCGTCCTCGCCGCCGGCCTTCTTGTTCCCGTGATTCTCGCCGCCTCCGCGCTGATCCTCTCGGCCGAGCGCCGCTCGACCGCCTGGCTGCGCGCCCTCGCGCCCTTTCCCGGCATCCTCGCCTTCCTCCTCTTCCTCCTCGGCTGGACCGCCACGCTATGGCTTGACCAGGGCCCCGCCGCCGCGGCGATCGGGCTTCTCGGCCGCCTCGAATCCTTCGCGCCGGGCGGCCTGCCGGATGCGCTGCCGCCAGGCACGCATCTCTTCTTCGGAATGCTCAGCGCCTTCCCGGCCCTGGTGATCGTGCTCCTCGCCCTCGGCTGGATCTTCGACCGCCTGCGCCGGCCCGTCGTGGTCTTCGCGCTCGCCTGGGCGCTGCCCGTCTGGATCGCCGCCGAGCTCGCCGGCGACAAGGCGCCGACCCAGATCGCCCCCGCGCTTCCCGCGCTCGCGCTCCTCGCGGGCGCAGCCCTTGCCGATGGCGGGCTGGCGCGCCTCTCCCCCGTCCGCACGATCCTCGCCAGTTCGCTCGTCACCATCCCCCTCGGCCTGCTCATCGCTGTCTTCGCCGCCTCGCTCGCCTTCGGCCTCCACATCCCCGCGGTCGGCATCGCGCTGCAGGCTGCTTCGATCGTTCTCGGCCTCCTCGCCTTCATCCTCTGGCGCCGCCGCGCGGGCGGCGAGTCGATCGGCCTTGCCGCGGCGGGAAGCTCGCTCCTCACCGGCCTCGCCTTCTTCGCCTCCCTCGCCCCCGGCCTTGGCGGCCTCCGCCTCAGCGAGCGCGCGCTGGATCTCGCCCGGGCGAGCGCCGCGTGCCCCGAACCGCAGATCGTCGCCGGCGGCTACCGCGAGCCGAGCCTCGTTTTCCTCGCCGGCCCGCGCACCCGCTCCGGCGGCGGCTCGGAAAGCGCCGACCTCCTCGCCGCGGGCGGCTGCGCGGTGGCGATCGTCGACCGCGCCTCGATCGACACCTTCCTCAGCCGAGCCGTCGATCTCGGCCTCACCGTCGAGGCGGCCGGGGAGGTCGCGGGCATCAATGTCGGCAACGCGCGGCCGACCGAGCTGACCATCTTCACCCGTACCGATCTGCCGGCTTCCGCCCAGCCATGAGCCTTCCGGCGAACATCCGCGCCAACGCGCGCGCCGTCGCGCGCCAGCTCCGCGCCGTCCGGCGGCAGCCATCCCCGGCCGCCTGGCCGCCCGCCCGTATCACGGCCGCCCTCGTCCTCGCGGCCGCCGCCATCCTCCTCGCGGCACTCGCCTTCGACGTCCGGGCCATCGCCGCGGCCTACGGGCTGCCGCGCCCTGCCGTCGAATTCGGCCGGGTCCTCTCGCAGGTCGGCCGCTCGGTCTGGTTCCTAATCCTCAGCGGGCTGGTCGGACTCGTCTTCTTCCTCGGCAATTGGCAGAAGGTCGGCAACTGCATCCGGTTGGCCTGGTGGGAGATCGGTGCGCTCGCCGGCTACGCCTTCGTCGCCTTTGCCAGCGCCGGCATCCTCGTCAACATCCTGAAGCCGATCTTCGGCCGCGCGCGCCCGCGCCTCATCCTCGAGACCGGCCCCTTCGGCTTCGACCCCTTCAGCCTCGGCTATTCGGCGGCTAGCTTTCCTTCCGGCCATTCGACCGACATGGGCGTCTTCATGGTCGTGGCGAGCCTCTTCCTGCCGCGCTTCCGCGTCCTCTTCGTCGTGCTCGCCATCGCCTTCGCTTCCTCGCGCGTCATCGTCCTCGCGCACTACCCGAGCGACGTGGTGGCGGGGCTTCTCCTCGGCGCGACCGTCGCCTACCTGGTCGCCCGCCTCTACGCCCGCGCCGGCTATGGCCTCAAGGTAGGGGACGGCGGCCGCATCCTCACCCGAACGCCCACGCTCCGCCGCCTCCGACGCGCGCCGCGCGCCACCGAGCGGATCGCCCGCGCTCTGCCCGTTGCGCTCCTCGGCCGGCCATCGCCGGAGACGCGCGTCGCTATCTTCGCGCCGCCTCGATCCCCGCCAGGAGATCGGCCTTGAGGTCCTCGGGATCCTCCAGCCCGATATGCAGCCGGATCAGCGTCCCGTCGGCCTTCCACGGCACTGCGGTACGGCTCTTCTCCGCCATCGCCGGGACGGCGAGGCTCTCGAACCCGCCCCACGAATAGCCGAGCCCGAACAGCGTCAGCGCGTCGAGGAAGCGCGCCGTCTCCGCCCGGCCCCACCCGCGCCCGACGAAGCCGAACAGCCCCGTCGAGCCGCTGAAATCGCGCCGCCACAGCGCATGACCGGGATGCGAGGGCAGGCCGGGATGGAGGACCTGCGAGACCTCCGGCCGCTGCTCGAGCCAGCCCGCGATCTCGAGCGCGCTGCTCTCGTGCCGCCGGAGCCGCACCTCGAGCGTGCGCAAGCCCTTCAGCGTCGCATAGACATCGTCAGGCCCGGCGCAGAGGCCGAGCGCGCCATGCGCCTTCTTGAGCCGCGGCCACGCCTCCTTGTTCGCCGAGACCGCGCCGAGAAGCACGTCCGCGTGCCCGCCCAGATATTTGGTCGCCGCCTGCACCGAGACGTCCGCGCCGAGCTCGATCGGCCGCTGGAAGAGCGGCGTGGGCCAGGTCGCGTCGGCGATGACCACGGCGCCTGCCTTGTGCGCCTGAGCGCTCAGCGCCGGCAGATCCTGCACCTCGAAGGTGAGCGAGCCCGGCGATTCCAGGTAGACGACGCGGGTGCGCGGCTCGAGGAGCGCGCCGATGTCGGTGAGCGTGGGGTCGTAATAGGTGACCGCCACCCCGAGCCGCGTCAGGACCGTGTCGGCGAAATGCCGCCCCGGCTCGTAGATCGTATCGGGCAGGAGGCAATGGTCGCCCGCGTCGAGGAAGGCGAGCAGCGAGAGCGTCACCGCGCTCAGCCCGGACGGACACAGCACCGCCCCTTCGGCCGCTTCCATCTCTGCCACCGCCGCTTCCAGCGCGCGCGAGGTCGGCGTCCCGCGCCGGCCGTAGCCGTAGGGCGCCTTGCCCGAGAGCATTTCCTCGGTGTTCTCGAAGAGGATGGTCGAGGCATGCACGACCGGCGGATTCACGAACCGGCCGGTGAAGGCCTTCGCCCGCCCCGCCTGGACCAGCCGCGTCCCGGTCCCGCGTTTCCCGCCGCCGCCACTCGAAGCCATGAATCACTCCCGCACGAAAATGGATGAGACACCGGCCCGGGTCCGATGCCGAGAGAAATAATGCTCCCAAATCATTGAGATTGGGCTAGAAATTCGCCTCGGCGAGAGCCCTTCCGGCTCTCTTGGCTCGAGGCATGGTGAGAACGGATCCCCTCAGATTCCGGCACCTTTTCCTTGGCGCGGCCCTCGGCCTGGCGGCGACGCTCGTTGCCGGGCAGGCCGCTGCCGACACGCTCGACGACGTCATGGAGCGCGGCGCGCTCCGCTGTGGCATCCACACCGGCCTCGCCGGTTTCGCCGCCCTCGACCAGGACGGCGAGTGGCGCGGCTTCGACGTCGACTATTGCCGGGCGATCGCCGCCGCGATCTTCGACGATCCGCGCTCCGTGGTGTTCGTCCCGCTGGGTGCGGCCGAGCGTTTTTCGGCGCTCCGCGACGGGGAGATCGACGTCCTCGCCCGCACCACCGCCTGGACGATGGCCCGCGAGACCACGCTCGGCCTCGACTTCGCCGGCACCAGTTTCTACGACGGCCAGGCCTTCCTGGTGCCCCGCTCGCTCGGCATCGCCTCGCTCCTAGAGCTCTCGGGCGCCTCGATCTGCGTCCAGGGCTCGACGCCCGCCGAGGAGACGCTGGCGACCTACTTCGCCGCCAATCACATGCAGTACGTCCCGGTCGTCCTCTCCCGCGCCGACGAGGCGCTCGCCGCCTACGCCGGCGGCCGGTGCCTGGCCCTGACCGGCGACGCTTCGGCGCTCTACGCCACCCGTCTCGGCCTCGCCAATCCCGCCGCCCATGCGGTCCTGCCGGAGATCATCTCCAAGGAGCCGCTCGGCCTCGTCGTGCGGGAGGGCGACGAGCGCTGGTTCGACATCGTGCGCTGGGTCCATTTCGCGCTCCTCGACGCGGAGGAGCTCGGCGTCACCGCGTCGAATGCGGCGTCTTCGCGCAGCTCGGAGAACCAGGACGTGCAGCGCCTCCTGGGCCTGGAGGGCGATTTCGGCCAGTCGCTGGGGTTGAGTGCCGACTGGGCCTACCGGGCGGTCCGCTGGGTCGGCAATTACGGCGAGATCTTCGACCGCAATCTCGGTGCCTATTCGCTCATCGGCATGGCGCGCGGCCTCAACGCCCTCTGGAACGAGGGCGGCCTGCAATACGCCCCGCCCATCCGCTGAAAACAAGAGAAAAGCCCGGCTTCTCGGGGGGAGAGAAACCGGGCTTTGGGTGTGAACGGCGGGGGCCGTTCGATCCAACAACACAACGGCGCGGCTTTGGTTCCCGAAAAAAAATGCGAGCCGGCCGCAGAAAGTTTGCCCGGCCCTTGGGGGGAAAGGACCGGGCAATGGGGGGCGAACGGCATGACGCCGTTCATGGGCAGGAACGGCGCAGCTCCGTACAAGGTTCCACCCCGCACCCGTCGCTCGCCGATTCGTGACCCAACCGCCGCCTGGGGAGGGTCACCGCCTTTTAAGGCGTGGCGGCTAGGCTCCCAGCCGTTTTCCTCGAACCGGGGCGCAAGGCGCGATCTTGCCCAGCGAAAAATCGCCCTCCGCGGCCCCGCCGCTGCGCATTCTGCACGTCGTGCGCGCCCCGATCGGCGGCATCTTCCGGCATGTCATGGACCTCGCGATCGCCCAGGCGGCCTCCGGCCATGCAGTTGGCGTGGTTTGCGATTCCTCGACCGGGACGAGCTTCGAGGAAGGCTGGATCGCCCAGCTCGAGCCGCATCTGGCGCTCGGCATCCATCGCCTGCCGATGGCCCGCGCCGGGGGCTTCCGCGACGTCCGGTCCGCCCGCTCGGTCGCCCGCCTGGCGAAGGTCCTCGAGCCGGACGTGATCCATGGTCACGGCGCCAAGGGCGGCACCTATGCCCGCATCGCCGGCACGCTGCTCCGCTTCTCCGGCCAGCGCCCGGCGCGCATCTACACGCCGCATGGCGGCGTCCTCCATCTGCCGTGGAGCGCCGGCTCGCGCGTCTATTTCGCCATCGAGCGGACCCTTGGCCGCGTCACCGACCACATCGCCTTCGTCAGCCGCTTCGAAGAGGAGGCCTATGTCGACAAGATCGGGCGGCCGAAGCGCTCCTCGGCGGTCGTCCATAACGGCCTCCGCGCCGAGGAATTCGAGCCCGTGCCGCTCCGGCCCGGCGCGCGCGACTTCCTCTTCATCGGCGTCCTCCGGGCTTTGAAAGGGGCCGACCTTTTCCTCGAGGGCCTCGCCGCCGCGCAGCAGGAGCTCGGCCGCAAGCTGACCGCCTATATGATCGGCCCCAGCAATATCGGCGAGGGCGAGGGGCGCCCACTCCTCGAATCCCTCGGCACGCGGCTCGGCCTTGCCGACAGCGTCACCTTCCGCGGCCCGCTTCCGGCCCGTGAAGCCTTCGCTCTGGCGCGCATCCTCGTCGTCCCGTCCCGCGCGGAATCGATGCCCTACATCGTCCTCGAGGCGGTCGCAGCGGCCAAGCCGCTCCTCGCCACCCCGGTCGGCGGCATCCCCGAGATCATCCCGCCCGGCGACAGCGCCCTCATCGCCGAGCCGAGCGCGGAGGCGGTCGCCCGCGCCATGGTCGACGCCATCCGCGCCGGCGAGGAACTGGAATCGCAGGCGCGCGCCCGCGCCGAGCTGATCCGCGGCCCGTTCTCGATCGAGACCATGGCCGCCGAGATCGAGCGCGGATATCGGGATGCCCTTGCCCGCCGCCGGCGCCGCCGCCCGGAGGCCGCGCCGACAGCCGCTTAGCCGTCTTGCGGCCAATATCGGCCGGCCTCGTCCTCCAAATTGCTACATTTGAATGAAATCAGCGGGTTGGGTCCGAGGAGGAACCTCACCGCCTGCAACGGAGTTCTTCAACTTCGGCCCGGTCTTGTTGAGGGTTCATGGCTCCGGACGATCTGCGAACGGTCTCGGCAATTGTCCCGGCCTACAACGAGGCGGCCCGCGTCGGCGCCGTTCTCGCCACCCTGAAAAGCCATCCCGGTATCGCCGAAGTCATCCTCGTCGACGACGGGTCGACCGACGGCACCTGGCGCGTCGGCAAGGAGGCCGGCGTCACGGTGATCCGCCACCCCGAGCGCCGCGGCAAGGCCGAGGCCATGGAGACCGGCA
>JADYYB010000224.1 GCA_020853895.1 Bauldia sp. | reverse complement strand
GGCGCGGTCGGCGTGATGCCGACCCATCTCGGCATCATCTTCGACAAGGCCGAGAAGACCTTCCGGAACGAGATCTACGCCGACTACAAGGGCACGCGCAGCGAGGTGCCGGACGACCTCCTGCCGCAGTTCAGCCTGATGCGCGAGGCGGTGAAGGCCTTCGGGCTCGAGCCGATCGAGCAGCAGGGCTACGAGGCGGACGACCTCATCGCCACCTACGCCACGCAGGCGGGCGCGGCGGGGGCGGACGTCCTCATCATCTCGGCCGACAAGGACATGATGCAGATCGTGTCCCCGCATATCAATTTCTACGATTTCGAGTCCGGCTCGCGCGGCAAGCCGGGCTACCGGCCCGAGCGGCGGATCGATGTCGCGGGCGTGGTCGAATATTTCGGCGTGCCGCCGGAGAAGGTGATCGACCTCCAATCGCTGGTGGGCGACACCTCGGACAACGTGCCGGGCGTGCCGGGGATCGGGCCGAAGACGGCGGCGCAGCTCCTCGCCGAGTTCGGCGATCTCGAGTCGCTGCTGTCGCGCGCGGGAGAGATCAAGCAGCCGAAGCGGCGCGAGAGCCTCGTCACCTATGCCGACCAGGCGCGCATCTCGAAGCGCCTGGTGACGCTCGACACCAAGGTCGAGGTCGAGACGCCGCTTGCGGCGATGAAGCTGCCGGAGGGCGACCCGAAGAAGCTGATCGGCTTCTTCAAGGCGCTCGAGCTGCTGACGCTGACCAAGCGCGTGGCCGAGGCCTCGGGCGTTGACCCCGACACGGTCGAGGCCGACCCGGCGCTGAAGCCGGTGCCGGGCGTCCGCTTCGAGGGCGGCGGCGCGCCGCGCGCGAGCAGCGCCGCGATCCCCGCCCCGCTGCCGCCGGAGACGGCGGCCACGCCGGGGGCGCAGGGCGCGCTCTTCCCCGAGCCGCCGGCGCCGCAGAAGCCGAAGAGCTTCGTGCTGGAGCGCGGCGACAACGGCTCGCTGATGGAGCTCGGCCCGCCGGCGACGCTGGCCGCGGCGATGGCCGCGCGCGACGTCGGCCTCGCCTTCGACCCCGGCGCCTACGAGACGATCCGCACGCCCGATCGGCTCGAGGCCTGGCTCGACGAGGCGATGGCCGGCGGGCTCCTCGCCATCGACACGCGCGCGACCTCGGGCGACCCGATGCGCGCCGACATCTGCGGCATCAGCCTCGCGACGAAGCCGGGCCGCGCGGCGTACATCCCGCTGGCGCATGTCGAGGGCGGGCCGGCCGATCTCCTGGCGGGCGGCCTCGCCGCGAACCAGCTCCGCGCGGCGGACGTGGTGCGGCAGCTGAAGCCGGTGCTGGAGGACCCCTCGGTGCTGAAGGTCGGGCACGACCTCAAGCCGAGCTGGCTGCTCCTGGCGCGGCACGGCATCCGCGTCGCGCCTTACGACGACGTGGCGCTGATCGCCTACGTGCTCGACGGCAGCCGGACCTCGAACCGCATCGACGAGCTCAGCCTCGCCTGGCTCGGGCATACGCGGAAGTCGATGGACGACCTCACCGGCACGGGCCGGAACCGGGTGACCTTCGACCGGCTGCCGATCGACAAGGCGGCCGCGCACTCGGCCGAGGACGTCGACATCATCCTAAGGGTCTGGCAGCGGCTCCGGCCGCGGCTCCCGGCCGAGGCGATGACGACCGTCTACGAGACGCTGGAGCGGCCGCTGGTGCCGGTGCTGGCCGACATGGAGCGGGCCGGCATCCTCGTCGACCGGCAGATCCTCTCGCGCCTCTCGGGCGAGTTCGGGCAGACCATGGCGCGGCTCGAGAACGACATCAACGAGCTCGCCGGCGAGCCGTTCAACATCGGCTCGCCCAAGCAGCTCGGCGACATCCTGTTCGGCAAGCTGCAGCTGCCGGGCGGCCGCAAGACCAAGACCGGCGCATGGTCGACCGACGCCGACATGCTCGAGGACCTCGCCGCCGAGGGGCACCAGCTGCCGGCTCGCATCCTCGACTGGCGGCAGGTGTCGAAGCTGAAATCGACCTATACCGACGCGCTGCCGGATTTCATCCACCCGGAGACGGGCCGGGTGCACACCTCCTACGCGCTGGCCTCGACGACCACCGGGCGGCTCGCCTCCTCCGACCCCAACCTCCAGAACATCCCGGTGCGCACCGACGAGGGCCGGAAGATCAGGAGCGCGTTCATCGCCCGGCCGGGGACGAGGCTCATCTCGGCGGACTACTCGCAGATCGAGCTCCGGGTGCTGGCGCATATCGCCGACATCCCGCAGCTCCGCAACGCCTTCGCCGACGGGCTCGACATCCACGCGATGACGGCTTCGGAGATGTTCGGCGTGCCGGTCGAGGGGATGGACCCGAACGTCCGGCGCCGCGCCAAGGCGATCAATTTCGGGATCATCTACGGCATCTCCGCCTTCGGCCTCGCCAACCAGCTCTCGATCGGGCGGCAGGAGGCGAAGGAGTACATCGACAAATATTTCGTCCGCTTCCCGGGCATCCGCGACTACATGGAGGCCTCGAAGGGCTATGCGCGGCAGTACAGCTACGTGAAGACGCTGTTCGGGCGGAAGATCCACATCCCGCAGATCCATTCGCGGAACGTCGCCGAGCGCTCGTTCAACGAGCGGGTGTCGATCAACGCGCCGATCCAGGGCTCGGCGGCCGACATCATCCGTCGCGCGATGGCGCGGATGCCGGAGGCGCTGGAGGCTGCGGGCCTCGGGACGCGGATGCTCCTCCAGGTACACGACGAGCTGGTGTTCGAGGCGCCGGAGGAGGAGATCGACGCAGCGCTGCCGGTGATCAAGCGGGTGATGGAGGACGCGCCCGAGCCTGCGGTGAAGCTCGCCGTGCCGCTCCAAGTCGACGCGCGGGCGGCGGACAACTGGGAAGCCGCGCATTGATTTTTCAGCGGCTGCGGTCGGATTGGCCGCGACTTGTCCCCTCTCCCCGGAGGGGAGAGGGTTAGGGTGAGGGGGTACAGGTCAATCCGGAGAGGGCGCCGAATGAGAGCCTCACCCGGATGGGTGGAGCCCCCTCACCCCAGCCTTCTCCCCGCCGGGGAGAGGGGGCAGGTCGGCGCGAGCGGACAGGATCGAGGATCGATATGAGTGAGACAGCCTGGACAGCGGTCGACCGCTATATCGGCGAGGCGCTGGGGCTCGGCGACGCGGTGCTCGATGAGGCGGCGCGCGCCAGCGAGGCGGCGGGGCTGCCGAGCATCGCGGTGTCGCCGGCGCAGGGGATGCTCCTCAACATCCTCGCGCGGTCGGTCGCGGCCGAGCGCATCCTCGAGATCGGGACCCTCGGCGGCTACAGCACGATCTGGCTGGCGCGGGCGCTGCCCGCCGGCGGCCGCGTGCTGACGCTGGAGCTCGACCCGCGCCACGCCGACGTGGCGGAAGCCAATTTCGAGCGCGCCGGCCTCGCCGACCGGATCGAGGTGATGCGCGGGGCCGCGCTCGACAGCCTGGCCGAGCTCGTGGCGGAGAACGCCGGGCCGTTCGACCTCTCCTTCATCGACGCGGACAAGGCCAACATCCCGGGCTATTTCGAGGCCGCGCTCACGCTGTCGCGGCCGGGCTCGCTGATCGTGGTCGACAACGTGATCCGCGAGGGCGCGGTGATCGACGCCACGAGCAACGACCCGAACGTGCGCGGCGTCCGGCGCCTCAACGAAATCCTCGGCAGCGAGAAGCGCGTCTCCGCCACGACGATCCAGACGGTCGGCGTGAAAGGCTATGACGGCTTCACCATCGCCATCGTCAACGGATAGGCGGGGTTAAGAGAGAAGAGAGCCGGTCAAACGGCGCTCCGGTTGCAGACTGCGACGCAAAACGCGCGCGGCGAGTCCGGCGTTAACCGCGCGTTTACCATGCTTACCGAAATGTGACGGCACGGCACCGGCGATTCACCGGTGAACGTTGGGGGCGGCCTCTGAACCGTTTCGCCCCCGCGCAGTGGGGCCGAGCAATGATTTCTGGCGATCCGTCGACCATCCCGGGTCTCAGCGAGGAAACGCGCAAGATCCTCGAGGAGCGCGCGCGACGCGCCGGCCGGCCGTTCGGCGAATGGCTCAACGAGATGCTGGCGGCCGATCGCGCCGCCCGCGCCGGCAGCCGCGAGGAGCGCGCCGGCTCGGGCGAGACCTGGACCCAGGAGCGCGTCGCCCGCCTCAAGGAACGCATCGACCAGCTCTCCGTCACGCGCGGCGAGCCGAAGGTCGGCCCCGACGAGCTCCGCGCGCTCACCCAGGCCGTCGACAAGATGGCCGAGCGGATCGACGAGCGGCCCGCTGCCTCCGAAACCTTCGCCAAGGGCGGACGCCGGACGCCGACGAGCGCCGACGCGCCGACCCTCGAAATGATCGCCGACGCGCTGAAGGGCCTCGAGGCCGAGGCCGGGCGCATCGCCGCGCGGCCGCCCGCGGTCCGGCCGCCGACGCGGGCGCCGCTCCTCGACCCCGAGCCGCTCGACCGCCGCTCGACGCCAAGCGACAACAGCACGCTGCGCGCGGCCGTCGCCGAGATCGCCGCCCGCCAGGAAGTGATCGAGCGCGCCCGCTCCACGCCGGCCCGCGAGGCCGCGCTGGCGGAACGCCTAGTCGAGCTCAAGGGCGAGATCGCCGCGCTCGCGGCGCGGATGCCGGACGCCGATCTCGGCAGGAAGGTCGCCTCGCTCACCGACGCGATGCGCGAGGGGCTGGCCGCGGAAAGCCGCGGCCTCGTCATGCTCAAGGAACAGCTGGCGCAGCTCAGCCGCGCGGTCGAGACCGATCCCGGCAAGGCCGGCGAGGCGGACGCCATCAAGGGAGAGATCGCCCGCATCGGGAAACTGATCGAGGAGGACGGGGCGAGCGGCCGGGCGGCCCTCGCAACGCTGGTCGAGCGGCTCGACGAGCAGCGCGGCGCGCTCGACGGGATCGCCCGCGAGGCCACGCTGCAGAGCCTCGAAGCCGGCTACCGCCACCTCATCGGCCGGCTCGACGAGCTGCAGCGCGCGATGCCGGCCAGCGAGCAGATCCGCTCGCTCTCGGCGGCGGTGACCCATATCGGCGAGAACCTCGCCCGACGCACCGACAAGGCGGACCTCGAAGCGCTCGGCGCGGGCCTCACGGAAATCCGCGCCGCGATCGGCGCGATCGGGCAGAACAAGTCGGCCGACAAGGTCGAGGCGGCGCTCACCAGCCTCGCCGGGCGCATGGACAAGGCGCTCGCCGGGATGCCGCGCGCCGATCTCGTGGAAGCGATGCTCGACCGGCTGGAGCTGGTCGCCGAGCGGATCGACAGCGTCGCCGCCGCGACGGCGAGCCCGGCGATCACCGGGGAGATCGAGCGCCTCAAGGAGGCGCTCTCCGAGATCCAGCTCGGCAGCCAGCGCAAGATCGAGAGCGAGTTCCAGGCGATCGCCGCGCGGCTCGACGCGCGCGAGGGCGAGACGCCGCTGATCAGCCAGATCGACGAGCGGCTGGGCGATCTCGCGCGCGGTCTCACCCACGCCTTCCTCGAGGCGCAGACGCGCTCGCAGAACAAGCTCGAGACCGAGATCAAGGCGCTCGCCGCGCGCATCGAGGCCGCCGGCACGAAGCCCGCGATCCTCGAGCTTCGCGAGCATCTCGAAGACATGACCGAGGGGCTCGCGCTCGCCTTCAACGAAGCGCAGGCGGGCGCCTCGCAGCGCCTCGAAGGGCAGATCCGCGAACTCGCCGCGCGGCTCGACGCGCAGCCGGCGGGAACGCCCGGGCTCGACGAGCTGAAGGCGCGGCTCGAAGACGTCGCCGCCACCCTCACGCAGTCGGTGACCGAGGCGCAGACCACCACCTATCAGCAGCTCGAGAGCCAGATCGGCGCGCTCGCCGCGCGGCTCGACACGCAGCCGGCCGAGGCGCCGGGCGTGCAGGCGCTGCGCGAGCGCCTCGATACGCTCGCCGCCGAGCTCCGCCAGGCGTTCGAGGCGCAGAGCGGCAGCGAGCTTCGCCTCGAGTCCGAGATGCGCGCCCTCACCCAGCAGGTCGAGGCCGGGCGCGCGGAGAGCGGCGCGGTGGCCCAGCTCGGGGAGCGTCTGGAAGCGCTCGCCGAGTCGCTGCGCGAGGCCTTCGGGCGCGCGCGGAGCGAGGGCAACGAGAAGCTTGAAGCGGAAATCCGCGCGCTTGCCGCGCGCATCGAAACGGCCGAGGCCGAGGCGCAGACCGTCAGCCAGCTCGAGGCCGAGTTCCGCGTGCTGGCCTCGCGGCTCGACGAGCCGCGCATCGCCGACGGGCCAAGCGCGGCCGATCTCGACCTGCAGATCCGCGCCCTCCGCGCCCGCGTCGAGGCGGCCGAGAGCGCCAATCCCGCGATCAGCCAACTCGAGGCGCGCATCGAGGGCCTTTCCGAGCGGCTGAGCAGGGGCATTCCCGACGCGACGATGGAAGAGACGCTCGGCCGGCTCGAGAGCCTGGTCGAGCAGCGCCAGGCCGAGGCGGTCGAGGCCGCCAAGAAGGCCGCGCGCGAGACGGTGCAGACGCTGGCGACGCCGATCACCAGCGCCGACGAGAGCGCGGCGCTCGTCGAGGCGCTGACGCTCGACCTGCGCGAGATCCGCGCGGCGGCCGAGAACGCCGACCAGCGGACGGCGGAGAATCTGGACTCGGTGCAGGCCGCGCTCGACCGCGTGGTGAGCCGGCTCTCGGCGCTCGAGGGCGACCCGAATTACGCCGGGCGGGCCGAGGAGCTGGGCGCGGAGCGCGAGTCGCTGTCGGCCGCCTTCGCCGAGACGCTGCCAGCGGCGGCGGCGACCGAGGAGGCCGACGCCGAGGACGACGCCGCGCGGGCCGGCGAGCGGCGCGCCGATTTCATCGCGGCGGCGCGGAGAGCCGCCCAGGCGGCGGCCGCCGAGTCGGCGGCGATGCGCCTCAAGAGCGCCGCCGAGACGACCCGCGGCGGCGGGCCGATCTCGCGCCTCACCGGCATCTTCAAGAACCGCCGCCGGCCGCTGGTGCTGGCCGCCGCGGCCGTGGTGCTCGCGATCGCCGCCGTGCGGCTCTACCCGGAAATCGGCCAGGGCAACGCGGCGAAGGGCGAGACCAGGCCGGAGATCGTCGCCGCGGTGATGACGCCGGTGCCGGCGCAAGTGCCGGCGGCGGCCCGCACCGCATCGCTCGAGGCGACCGCGCCGGCGGCGACCGCGCCGAGAGCCGAGGCGCTCCAGGCTGCACCGGAGATCGCGGGCGAAAGGATCGTGGCCGAGGCCGACGCGCCAGCCGCGCCTGCCGCGCCCCAGACGCTGACCTTCGAGGTCGATCCCAGCATCCTCGCGTTCGCGCCGCCCGAGCTCGGGCTGCCGAACGGGACTTCTCTGCCGCCGGTGATCGCGCAGGGCTTCGCGCCGTCGACCGCGCGCGCTCCCGCCGCAGCGGCCGGCCCGGCCAATGCGGCGACCGCCCCTGCCCTGCCCGCTCCGGCCGCGCAGACCGCGCCGACAGAAGTGGCCCCGGCTCCGGCCATCCCGGTCACCCCGGCGATCGACAACACGATGACCGCGGCGCTGACCCAGCCGACGGCTGCGACGGCCACCGCGGCGACGGCTTCTACCGCCATCGAGGCGCCGGCGACGGTGTCGGGCATGGGCCGGCTGATGGCGGCCGCCAATGCCGGCGACCCGTTCGCGCAGTTCGAGCTCGGCGACCGCTTCGCCGAGGGCCGCGGCACGACCGCCGACCTCGCGCAGGCCGCGCTCTGGTACGAGCGCGCCGCCAATGGCGGGATCGCGGTGGCGCAGTACCGCCTCGGCAGCCTCTACGAGCGCGGCCAAGGCGTGGATCTCGACCGCGAGATCGCCAAGGGCTGGTACGAGAAGGCCGCCGCCGAGGGCAACATCCAGGCGATGCACAATCTCGCCGTGCTGGTCGCCGAGGGCGTCGGCGCCGAGCCCGATATCACCACGGCCACCGAATGGTTCCTGCGCGCCGGCGAGAGCGGGGTCTCGGACAGCCAGTTCAATCTCGGCGTGATCTTCGCCCGCGGCCTCGGCCGGGAGCAGGATCTGGTGCAGTCGTATAAATGGTTCGCGCTCGCCGCGAGCGCCGGCGACCGCGAGGCCGCCGACCGCCGCGAGGTGGTAGCCAACATGCTGACCCCCGACCAGCTGGCGCAGGCGCGCGCCGCCGTCCTCGCCTGGCGGGTGACGCCGGCGCTCGAGACCGCCAACGCCGCGCCGGTCGCCGATCCGGCCTGGGCGGTGCAGCCCGGGGCGGAGCCGCTCGAGGGGCAGGACCTCGTCCGCCAGGTGCAGGCGCTCCTCGCCGAGCGCGGCTACGACGCGGGTCCCCCCGACGGCGTGATCGGCGCGCGGACGCGGGCCGCGGTGCGCGACTTTCAGCGTACCAGCGGCCTCCCCGTCACGGGCATGATCGACAACGGACTCCTCGTCTCGCTCTCGGCGCAGACGATTTAAGTAGTTACGGAACAATGCGTTGACAGGGTCCCGGCCGGGGTTCTTTATCGGCCGGACCGCCCGCCATTTTCGAGCCTCAGCACGCTTCCGTGCAGATCTACCTGCCCATCGCCGAGCTTTCGGTGAACATGCTGCTCATACTCGCGATGGGTGGGGCGGTGGGCTTCCTGTCGGGGCTCTTCGGCGTGGGCGGCGGCTTCCTGCTCACTCCGCTCCTCATCTTCTCCGGCATCCCCCCCGCGGTCTCGATTGCCACCGCCACTACGCAGATCGTCGCCTCATCGTGGTCGGCGGCGCTGACCTACTGGCGGCGGCGCGCGATCGACGGCAAGCTCGCGCTGATCCTCCTTCTCTCCGGGATCATCGGCTCGACGGTCGGGGTGTGGGTGTTCGGCGTCCTCGAGGATGCGGGCTATCTCGACCTCATCATCTCCTTCGCCTACGTGATCCTCCTCGGCGTGGTCGGCGGGCTGATGCTGACCGAGGCGGTGCGCGCGATCATCGACGCGCGGCGCGGCAAGCCCGCCCCGCTCCGCCGTCCCGGCCAGCACAGCTGGGTGCAGCGGCTGCCGCTCAAGCTCCGCTTCAAGCAATCGAGACTCTTCATCAGCGCGATCCCGGTCCTCCTGATCGGCGGCAGCATCGGCTTCGTCGGCACGCTGATGGGGATCGGCGGCGGCTTCATCCTGGTGCCGGCGCTCATCTATATCCTCCGCGTGCCGTCCAACCTCGTGGTCGGCATCTCGCTCCTCTACATCGTGGCGACGATGTCGGTGGCGGCGGTCCTCCACTCGGTCACCAACCACTCGGTCGACGCGATCCTCGCCATCATCCTGATGATCGGCGGGGTGGTGGGCGCGCAGTTCGGCGCGCGGGCCGGGCAGAAGGTGCGTGGCGAGCAGCTCCGGGCGATCCTCGCGATCCTCGTGCTCGCGGTGTGCGGCCGGTTCCTGGTCGATCTCATCCGCGCGCCGGAGGAGCCCTTCACGCAGACCGTGATCAGCGGAGCGGTGCTGTGAGGCGGGCGGCGCTGGCCCTCGTGGCTGGGCTTTGCGTCTCGGGCGAGGCGCGGGCGGAGACGCTGATCGTCACGCTCTCGACCGGCGAGGTGCAGATCAATTCGAACTTCACCGGCACCGCGGTGACCGTGTTCGGCGCGATCGAGCGGGACGCTTCGACCGTCGCCCGCCCGGGCTACGACCTCGCGGTCGTGCTGCGCGGGCCGGACCAGGACGTGGTGACGCGAAGGAAGGAGCAGTTCCTCGGCGTGTGGGTGAACCGCGCGGCGGCGACGCTCGCGGACGTGCCGGCCTTCTACGCGGTGCAGAGCACGCGGCCGCTCGAGGAGATCGCCGATCCGGCCGCGCTCGACCGGCTCGGCCTCGGCCTCACGCATGTGGCGATCGTGCCGGAGGAGGAGATCGACGCGGCGACGGCGGCGGATTTCGCGGCCGCCTTCCGGCGGCTCAAGGAGGAGTCGGGCCTCTTCGCCGAAGCGCCCGACGCGGTCACGATGCTGGGGACGAGCGTCTTCCAGTCGACCTTCGTGCTGCCGGCGCACATCCCGATCGGCGCCTACGAGGCGACGGTCTATCTCTTCAGCGGGGGCGCCCTCCTCGGCGCGGCGACCGCGCCGCTGACCGTCTCCAAGACCGGGTTCGAGCAGTTCATGTACGTCGCCGCGCAGCGCCAGCCGCTGATCTACGGCCTCGCGGCGGTGCTGCTCGCGCTCCTCATCGGCTGGCTCGCCGGCATCATCTTCCGCCGGGATTGACGGCCCGACAGCGCTTGTCCTGAACCTCCCCCTTGAGGGGAGGTCGAAGGCATGAGGCCTCCGGCCGAATGGCTTCGGGTGGGGGTGACCACCACCGATCAATCGATCGCGCGATCTGTCCCATGGTCACCGCCGCATTCACCCCCACCCCAACCGCTCTCGCGGTTTGGACCTCCCCTCAAGGGGGAGGTTCAGCAGATTGAAGGTGCCTCGGCATAGCGATGGTGTGGTGCGAAGTCTGCCCCCCTCTCCCCGGAGGGGAGAGGGTTGGGGTGAGGGGGTTCCCAACCCATCCGGATGGCGCGGAGCCCCCTCACCCGGATCCCGCCTCGCCTCTCGGCGAGCCGGGATGCCGACCTCTCCCCGCCGGGGAGAGGTGAAAGCGAGGGCCCCCTCCCGTCCTCCCCCACGAGGGGGAAGGGAACAAGACTAACCCGCGGCGCGGCGCTCTCTGCGGCGGTCGACGGTCTGGTAGGCGACGCGCGAGTGGTACTCGCAGTACGGCGAGCCGCCGCGCGGGTTGTGGCCGCAGAAATGGAAGTCCTCGGTGCCCGGCTCGCCGATCGGCCATTTGCAGGTCGTGTCGGTGAGGGTGAGGATCGACGCGCGAAGCGCGATCGGCACCACGATCTCCTCGAGCGGGATCCGCCGCGGCTCGGGAATGGCCTCGGCGCGCATCTTCAGCGCGACGTTGCCCTGCGTGAGCATGCGCATCGACGAGCTGCGCGTGGGTCCGGCCTGGCGGACGCGCCGCGGCCGCGGCACGGAGCTGCCGGCCGGCTTGGCCCGCCCCGAAAGGGACAGGCGATGCACCTTGCCGATTACTGCATTTCGAGTAACGCCGCCGAGTTCGTTGGCAATCTGACTCGCGCTCAGGCCTTCCGACCAGAGTTTCTTCAACAACTCGACACGTTCATCCGTCCAGGTCATCACCGCTTTGGCCCCTTCCGTGGCGTGCCCGGAATCCGATCTCGTTCGTCGCCGGGGGTACGAAGCCCGGAGACGGCTAGGAACGCGTTACGCTTGAGATTCGGTCCGCCGCAAATGTCGTGGTCGACAACGAAAAATTTATAATGCGCGTTGACTCCCTGACAAGAGTCCACGCGATTCGGCCGGGGAATCGCCCTCGTTTTCCACGTGCGTGAGTCCGCTTCGCAACACTCCTTAAAAAGCGCTGAATTGCCGCCGCGTTCGGCCTCGTGCTATAGGGACTGTCCACAGGTGCTGCCCCATCCGGCGGCACTTTTTAGTTTTAAAGGCGCGGTTGCTTGACCGCGGAGCAGGAATGAGCCGGTCTGCCCTCTACGACACTTTCGCCCGGGCGCCCGTCGCCTTCGAGCGGGGTGAGGGCGCCTGGCTCTTCGATACCGAGGGCCGTGCCTATCTCGATTTCTCGGGCGGGATCGCGGTCACCACGCTCGGCCACGCGCATCCGGTGCTGGTCAAGGCGCTGACCGAGCAGGCCGGCAAGCTCTGGCACACCTCGAACCTCTACCGCATTCCGCTGCAGGAGAAGCTGGCCGAGCGGCTGGTCGCCAACTCGTTCGCCGACCGGGTGTTCTTCTGCAACTCGGGCGCCGAGGCGATCGAGTGCCTGATCAAGACCACGCGGCGTTATCACTTCGCCAAGGGCAATCCGCAACGGAACCGGATCATCACCTTCGCCGGCGCCTTCCACGGGCGGACGATCGCGACGCTCGCGGCGACCGGGAACGCGAAGTACCTCGAAGGGTTCGGGCCGGCGCTCGACGGGTTCGACCAGGTCAAGCTCGGCGACCTCGAGGCGGTGAAGGCCGCCATCGGGCCGGAGACCGCCGGCATCCTCATCGAGCCGATCCAGGGCGAGGGCGGCGTGCGGCTCGTCGACCCATCCTTCATGCGCGCCCTTCGGAAGCTTTGCGACGAGCACGGCATCCTCCTCCTCCTCGACGAGGTGCAGAGCGGGATGGGGCGCACCGGGCGCTTCTTCGCCTATGAATGGTCGGGCATCGAGCCGGACGTCCTCGCGACCGCGAAGGGCCTGGGCGGCGGCTTCCCTGTGGGCGCGTGCCTCGCCACCAACGAGGCGGCCTCGGGCATGACGCCGGGCACGCACGGCTCGACCTTCGGCGG
>JADYYB010000223.1 GCA_020853895.1 Bauldia sp. | reverse complement strand
GGTGGGGGCGGGGGGGGGGGCGGCGCGGCACGGGGGGCGTGGCGAAGAACCCCCGGCGGTGGGTGGTTGCTACGGGGGGTTTTGGGGGCCGGGGGGGCCGCGAGGCCCCCTCCCGGCCTCCCCCACAAGGCAGGGCTATCGCATATGGAAGAAGGGACGGGCACGCTGCCCATTTCCCCCTCCCCTTGTGGGGAGGGGTCAGGGGTGGGGGCCGAGCGGCAAGCGAGGCTTCATCAAGAATCCCACGCTGATGCTTGTGGCTACCGTGGGATTTTAGTGCCTCGCTGCCGCGAGGCCCCCTCCCGGCCTCCCCCACAAGGGGGGAGGGGGAAACGCTCTCTCGCCATATGCGATAGCCCTGCCCCACAAGGGGGGAGGGGAAATGCGCCCGCCGCCATATGCGATAGCCCTGCCTCGCAGCTTCGGGAAGGGGTGCCGGCGCTAAGCGACGGAGCGCGGAAGCGCCAGCGGACCGCGCCGTGCGTCAGCCGCCTACCCCCTCCCAAAATCGCTGCGCGATTTCGACCTCCCCGCAAGGGGGAGGTTAAAACTCGTGGGAGGTTCGCCAGGGTGCAGAGCATCTGCTGACATCGCGTGGGCTACCCGCCGGTGAGGGCGCGGGCGGGGTCGAGGCGGGCGGCCTTGCGGGCGGGGAAGTAGCCGAAGACGAGGCCGGTCAGGAAGGCGCAGGAGGAGGCCAGCAGGATCGGCCCGAGCGTCACCAGGATGGGCGTCCCGAACCTCTCCAGCGCCATCGCCACCGCGACGCCGGCGGCACAGCCGACCAGCCCGCCCACCGCGGAGACCACGATCGCCTCGGACAGGAACTGGCGGAGGATGTCTCTTATGCGCGCGCCGGTCGCCATGCGGATGCCGATCTCACGCGTCCGCTCGGTGACGTTGACGAGCATGATGTTCATGATGCCGATGCCGCCGACCAGGAGCGAGATCGCGGCCACCGAGCCGAGGAGCGCGGTCATCGTGTTCTGCGTCTCGGACACCGCCTCGATGAGCGAGGAGACCGAACGGATCGAGCTGTCGGCCGTGCCATGGCGCTGGTCGAGGAGGGCCTGGATCTCGGCGCCGGTCGCGTCGGACTTGTCGAGGTCCTCGAGGAACACGGTCATGGCGCGGAGATAGGTCCGCCCGAAGAGGCGCAGCCCGCCGGTCGAGAGCGGCACGAAGGCGACGTCGTCCTGGTCCTGTCCGCCCATCGCCGAGGCGCCCTTCGAGCTGAGGACGCCGATCACCAGGAAGGGGATGTCGTCAACGAGCACATATTCGCCGACCGGGCTGGGGTCGTCCGGGAAGAGGCTCGACGCCACCGTGCTGCCGAGGACGACCACCGTCGCGTAGGACGAAAGGTCGGCCTCCTCGATGAAGCTGCCTTGCGCCATCGGCCACTCGCGCGCTTCCGGCAGGCCGGGCCAGGTCGCGGTGACCTGCGTGCTGTGGTCGAGGCTCCCGGCGCGGAAGGTCACCGTGCCGGCGATCTCGGGAAGGACGGCGGAGACGTTGGGGAGCTCCGCCACCGCCTCCGCGTCGGCCTCCGTCAGGGTGGTGATGGTGACGCCGCGCTGGAAGGGCTGGTTGCCCTGGAGGCCGGGGAGGACGGTCAGCTGGTTGGCGCCCATCGCGCTGATGCGGTCGACGATCGAGGCCTTCGAGCCGTTGCCGATGGCGAGCATGACGATCACCGCCGCGACGCCGATCACCATGCCGAGAAGGGTGAGGGCCGTGCGCAGCGGGTTGGTGAGGAGCGAGCGCCAGGCCATGCGCACCGCCTCGGCGAGGCTGCCGAAGCCGGCGAGGAGGTTTGCCGCCTTGCCGGAACGGAGCGGCGCGACCGGCCGCGCCGGCGGCGCGGGACCATCGCCGTGCGGCTGGGTGCGATCGCCGACGATCTCTCCGTCGCTGATCTCGATGACGCGGTCGGCGTGATTGGCGATCGAGCGGTCGTGGGTGATGATCACCACCGTGTGCCCGGCGCGATGCATGTCGCGGAGGAGGGTGAGGACCTCGGCGCCGCTCTTGCTGTCGAGCGCGCCGGTCGGCTCGTCGGCGAGGATCACGCTGCCGCCGTTCATCAGCGCTCGGGCGATCGAGACGCGCTGCTGCTGGCCGCCCGAGAGCTGGCTCGGCCGGTAGTCGAGGCGGTGGCCGAGGCCGAGCGAGGAGAGGATCGCCTCGGCCCGGCTGCGGCGTTTGGAGCCGGAGAGGGCGGCGTAGATCGCCGGCAGCTCGACGTTCTCGCGCGCCGAGGCGGTGGCGATGAGGTTGTAGCTCTGGAAGATGAAGCCGAAGGTGTCGCGGCGGAGCGCGGCGAGGCCGTCGGCATCGAGCTCGGAGACGTCGATGCCGTCGATGAGATAGGTGCCGCGGGTCGGCCGGTCGAGGCAGCCGAGGATGTTCATGAGCGTGGACTTGCCCGAGCCCGACGCCCCGATGATCGCCACGAACTCGTTCGCGCCGATCGAAAGGTCGATGCCGCGCAGCACCTCGGTGCCGAGCGCGCCCTCGCCGTAGGTCTTGCCGACGCCGATCAGCGCGAGCTTGGCGGGCGCGGCGGCCGTGAACCCGGCGCTCTTCGAGGCGGAAGGGACGACGTTCATTGGCGTCTCCCCTCGCTAGCCGCCGGGGCCCATCTGGATGCGGATGCCGCCGCCTCCGGGCGGCCCGCCCGGTCCGGCGGGGAAGCCGCTCGGCGCGGAAGCGTTGGCGGTGGGGGCGGCGGTGGGGATCACCACCTTCTCGCCCGCGCTGAGGCCGCTCACGATCTCCGTGGAGACGCGGTCGGTGATCCCGACCTCGACGGGGCGCGGGGTCACCGTGCCGTCCGCGCCCTCGACGCGGACCACCGACCCGCCCTGGCCGTTCGGCCCGCGGACGGTCGCCACGGCGGCGGAGGGCACGAGAAGGGTGTCCTTCGCCGAGGCGACGACGAAGAAGACCTGCGCCGACATGCCGATCATCAGCCGCCCGTCGTCGTTGGCGACGTCGAAGAGCACCGGGTAGAGGACCACGCCGTCCGACACTTCCGGCGTCGGCAGCACCTGGCGGACGGTCGCGGTCCAGCGGCGCGTCTCGCTGCCGAGGAGGGTGAAATAGACCTCCATGCCCGGGGTGATCCTGGCGATGTCGGCCTCCGACACCTCCGCCCGCACCGTCATCGTCGAGAGGTCGGCGATGGTGAGGAGGGTGGGCGCGCTGTTGTTGGCGGAGATCGTCTGCCCCTCGACCACGCTTCGGTCGACGATGGTGCCGGCGATCGGCGCGTAGATCCTGGTGTAGCCGAGCGTCGCCTCGTCGCTGGCGAGGCGCGATTCCGCCTCGCGCATCTGCGCCTCGATCGACTTCACCCCGCTCTCGGCCGAGACGAGCGCTGCCTCCGCGCTCTCCAGCGTGCTCTGGCTGACCACGTTGTCGGGCCGGAGCGATTGCTGGCGCGCGAGGTCCTGCCGGGCCAGCGTCAGCTGGGCCTGCCGCTCCTCGAGCTGGGCCTCGAGATTGGCGTAGCCGGCACGGTCGGCCTCGAGGGCGGCCTCATAGAGCGCGTCGTCGATCTCGGCGAGGAGGGCGCCTGCCTCGACCACGGCGCCGATCTCGACATCGAGCGATTCGAGGATGCCCGAAACCTGCGCGCCGACCTCGACGCTGGTGCGCGCCTCGAGCGTGCCGGCGGCGGTGACGGTCACCTCGATGTCGCCGGTCGTGACCGCCTGCGTGGTGAGCTGCACCGCGGCCGGCGTGGCGGCGAACTGGGTGCGCCACACCGCGTAGGCGCCGGCCGCGACCGCGAGGAGGAGGACGAGCCCGATCAGCAGCCGCCGGCGCTTCCTCTTCGGGCGGAGGCCCTTGGGGAGGACCAGCGGGGCGACCGGCTCGGCGCGTTCCAGGGTCTCGGGAGCAAGGGAGGAGTTCATGGCGAGCGGACTCGGGCGGACCGGGAAGGGACTTCGGACCGCGCCACGATAGCGGCGAGGCGTCGCCGGGCTTTGTCAGCGCCGGGGCCGGGTGTCGCGGCGTTTGTCGGTTCGGGCGGGCCGATACAATCGGTT
>JADYYB010000222.1 GCA_020853895.1 Bauldia sp. | reverse complement strand
CGTCTTCACCTAGCCCGACCGACCCCTTCACCCTCCGCTGAGGTCGCACCGACCAGCCCAACTCCCCCGCCTTACCAGCAAGAGGGACGACAAGCTCCTCCCCGAACCATTTCGCAATGGTCCCCCTTGAGGGGAGGTCGAAAACGCGAAGCGTTTTCGGGTGGGGGTGACGACTACCTCTGGACGGTCCCGGCGGACAATCGAGCGTGCGGACCGACGCTTCGCGTCGGCACTCCCACCCCAAACCGCTGTCGCGGTTTGGACCTCCCCTCAAGGGGGAGGTTCAGGCCGGTGGGCGCTGGCGGTTCGCTCCGCGCCCGCGCGCCCCGCTAGTTGTCATCGCCGGACTTGTTCCGGCGATCCATGAACACTGGTGGAAGAGGTGGGGCAGGAACGGTGGCCGCAACCAAGCGTCGGACGGGCGGTGTTCATGGATTGCCGGGACAAGCCCGGCAATGACAGCGGAGGGGATAAGGAAGGTGGTGACGGCCTTGCGACTCGGCGTCGGGACCGGGGTGTTCATGGGTTGCCGGGACAAGCCCGGCAATGACAATTGGTGCGGCTACGCCGACTGGACTTCGCGGACTTCGGGGATGAAGTGCCGGAGGAGGTTCTGGATGCCGTGGCGGAGCGTGGCCGTCGAGGACGGGCAGCCGGCGCACGAGCCGCGCATGTGCAGATAGACGACGCCGTCCTTGTAGCCCTGGAAGGTGATGTCGCCGCCGTCCTGCGCGACGGCCGGGCGGATGCGGGTGTCGAGGAGCTCCTTGATGGTCTGCACGGTCTCCGAATCGGCCGACTCGAAGAACTCGGCGGTCGGCGTGGTCGCCGGCGCGACGTCGCGCAGCAGCGGCGCGCCGGAGACGAAATGCTCCATGATCGCGCCGAGGATCGCCGGCTTCATGTGCGGCCACTCGCCGCCCGACTTCGACACGGTCACGAAATCGTCGCCGAAGAAGACCCCGGAAACGTTGGGAATCGAGAAGAGCCGCTCGGCGAGCGGGGAGACCCCGGCCTCGTCGCGCGTGCGGAATTCGGCCGTGCCCTCGCCCAGGACCTGGCGGCCGGGCAGGAACTTGAGGGTCGCCGGGTTGGGCGTCGCCTCGGTCTGGATGAACATCGCCGGCTCTCCGCGGAACAAGTTTAGAAATCTTCCAATCATGTTAGGAGCCCAGGCTCAAACATCAAGGTAAAAAATGCCCCAACCGGGCGCTACGCAATGACCTTGATTGCCTCGTCGTCAAGGGTCCCCGGCACGATGGTGATGGGGATCGGGAAGGTGCCGGCGGCCTTGCCCGCGACCCAGGTGACGAGCGGCCCGGGGCCGTCCTTCTCGGGGCTCGCGGCGAGCACCAGGATGCCGATGTCCTCGTCCTCGTCGATGAGCTTGGCCAGCTCCTCGGCGCGGTTGCCCTCGCGGATGACCAGCTCCGGCTCGACGGAGGACCAGCCGCGGACGAGGTCGGCGAACTTGGCGAGGGTCTTCTCGGCCTCCTCGGTGGCCTCCGCCCGCATCAGGTTCTCGACCCCGCCCCAATGCTGGAAGTCGGCCGGCACCATGACGAAGAGGAGCACCAGCGCGCCGCCGGTGTGCTCGGCGCGCCGCGCCGCGTAGTGCAGAGCGCGGGTCGATTCGGGGGTGCTGTCGATCACCACCAGGAATTTCCGGCGGTGACCCGGCTCGAGGCTTTTGCGGGGACGGAGCATGAGAGCCGAGTCTAGACGCGGGCGCGGGGAGGGGACAAGCGGATAAGCTGGAGCTGGGGCGGTGTCTTTCCTCCCCCTGGAAGGGGGAGGTGGCGCGAAGCGCCGGTGGGGGTCAGTCCAGCGGACGCGGGGCTCGACGACTTACCCCCACCTGACCGCTGCGCGGTCGTCCTCCCCCTGGCAGGGGGAGGTTGAGGTCAGCGACCGCCGACGAATCCGACGACCTCGCGGACGCCCTTCATGGTCTCCGCGGCGATCGCGGAGGCGCGTTCGGCGCCGTCCTTGAGGATGGCGTCGATGTGGGCGGGGTCGGCGAGGAGGCGGCGCATCTCGCCGGCGATCGGCGCGAGGCGCTCGACGGCGAGGTCGGCGAGCTTCGGCTTGAAGGCCGAGAACTGCGAGCCGCCGAACTCGGCGATCACCGCTTCCTTCGTCGTGCCCGCCAGCGCCGCGTAGATGCCGATGAGGTTGTCGGCCTCGGCCCGGCCCTTGAGGCCGGCGATCTCGCTGGGCAGCGGCTCGGGGTCGGTCTTGGCCTTCCGCAGCTTCAGCGCGATCATGTCGGCGTCGTCGGTGAGGTTGATGCGCGAATAGTCCGAGGCGTCGGACTTCGACATCTTCTTGGTGCCCTCGCGAAGGCTCATCACGCGCGTCGCCGGCCCCTGGATGAGCGGCTCGGTCTCGGGGAAGAAGGCCTCGCCGTAGCCGTGCGCGGCGATCGACTCGGCGAAGTCGTTGTTGAACTTCTGGGCGATGTCTCTTGTCAGCTCGAGGTGCTGCTTCTGGTCGTCGCCGACCGGCACGTGGGTGGCGAGATAGAGAAGGATGTCGGCGGCCATCAGGCTCGGATAGGCGAAGAGGCCGACCGAGGCGTTCTCGCGGTCCTTGCCGGCCTTCTCCTTGAACTGGGTCATGCGGCTCAGCCAGCCCATCCGCGCCACGCAGTTGAACACCCAGGCGAGCTCGGCGTGCTCGTGCACTTGGCTCTGGTTGAAGACGATGTGCTTGCCGGGGTCGATGCCGGCGGCGATGAAGGCGGCGGTCACCTCGCGGGTATTCCGCGCCAGCTCCTTGGGGTCCTGCCAGACGGTGATCGCGTGCATGTCGACCACGCAATAGATGCAGTCGTGCGAGTTCTGCATCTCGACGAAGCGGGCGATCGCGCCGAGATAGTTGCCGAGATGGAGGTTCCCGGTCGGCTGGACGCCGGAGAAGACGCGGGGCTTGAAGGCTTTCATGACGGACCTGGGGGTGGGACCGCGGCCTTATGG
>JADYYB010000221.1 GCA_020853895.1 Bauldia sp. | reverse complement strand
CGCTGACCAACAACCAGCGCGTCCTCTTCGCCCGCGCCTCGCTCGGCGCCGGCTCGGTCGCCGACCTCGTCGCGCTGGGCGCGCCGCTGACCGTTCCGGTCGACAGCGTCGGCTCGATCGCCGAGGTAGAGGCGACGCTGGTCAGCGCGATCACCGACCTCACCCTCGACGTGAAGGTGGGCTTCGACGACGCGCTCCGCGACAGCCTCCTCCTTTCCGGCGGCGCCGATCTCGCGGTCAACAACTACCTTGCGATGAAGCCGCTCATCGACGGCGGTCAGCTCATTCCCGTGCTCCGCATCGGCGCGCACGGCTATCCGCCGGAGCTCGACGCGGTGCCCACGCTTGCCGCTGTCGCGCAGCCCGGCACGCCGGACGAACTCGTCGAGACCATCGACAGCCTCAATAATCTCGGCCGCATGGTCCTCGCCGCGCCCGCCACCTCGCCGGAGGCGGTCGACGATCTCCGGCGGGCTTTCGACCTGACCGTCGCCTCGCCCGGCCTCGCCGCGACCTACGCCGCGGCGACGCTCAATCTCAACCCGACCAGCGGCGCCGAGCTCGCCGAGCGCGTCGGCGCGGTCCTCGCCGACCCCGAGATCGCGGCCCTCCTCAACGCCTTCATCGACTGCGGCCGCGCCGAAATGGCCAATCCGGCGCAAGCCTGCGCAGCGCGGTCGACCATAACGCTCCGTTAGTCGGCCGCGCCGAAAAGGCGTGAAACTGACCGGCTGACTTCTGCCGCTTTGCTCAAAGATCCCGAGAATTCAGATAGCTAGAGCATGGCAGTTGAACGCCGCCACCATCGGCGCAATCGTGCACCGCCAACAGCCAAGGGAGAGTCACATGGCATCGGGAAGTGCTGGACTCGGCGACGGCTTCATCAAGGCAACCGGTCTCAAGTCGATCCGGGACGCGACAGGTACCCCTCAAGCCATCAAGAACTTCATCGACGGACTGAAGAGCACGCTGGATTCAATCATTTTCGTAGGGGCACAAGTGGACGCCAAGGGGCGCAACCCCTGCGGCGACGGTGAGACGCCGCTGCTTCTCCTCGCCGCCGACGTGACTGAGGAAATCGCGCAAGAAGCCCCGCAGAGACGGCGCCGCGCTCAGCTGCGAAGGCCCGTTCCTGACGACGGGGATGGCGACGGCGGAACGACCGTCAAGACCTGCTGCAAGATGGATATCGCGACGCTCTCGACCTTCGGCGCGCGATCCGGACAGATCATATTCTATGTCAACGTCCCGCCGGCCGCGCTCAAGGCCGAGGGAACGCTCAAGATAGAGACCGACGACGAGGAGTCGACCGCCACCTACGAGCAGAATTGCCGTCCGCCATTGTGCGGCAACGACAAGCTCATCGTGGACGTGAAATACGCGGTCGACGTCGAACTCAAGTTCACGGCGACCGCAAGCCCAGCCGGGGCCATCAATGAGGTTCTCAACTTCTTCGGGGCTGGATTCACTTTCAAGGCCGGCTTTGAGGACGTCTGCAAGGTCGACGTCACCTGTTAGGAGCGGTCCGGCTACCCCGCTGAAAACGCGCCCGCTGCAGTCTTGAAGAACAGCAGCGGGCAATCCCCCTAGCACCAAGAATGACGAGCAGAGATGGCTAGTCTCCAAGGATCTGGCGGATGGGGTGGGATTCGAACCCACGGGACGGTTGCCCGTCCGGCGGTTTTCAAGACCGCTGCCTTCAACCACTCGGCCACCCATCCACTGGAGAATCGAACGCTTTCGCGAATTCTGCGCTGCCAGACGATTGCCGTTCGTAAAGAGGTGGCCGTAGACTCGCAAGGTCGCGGCCGCGTCCGACGACTCGCCAGCGCCGGGGGCGAGCGGAGAAAGGGCCGCGCAACCGGGGGAGAAAACCAACCCATGGCGCCCATCGTCCGCCGGCTCGTCTTCCTCGGCGGGATCTTCCTTCTCGTCCTCAGCGCCGCGATCGTTTGGGGGGCTGGCGGGGTACTCGGCGACACCGCCGCCGAGCTCGCCGGCAGCGAGCTCCGGCGCCCCGGCATCGGCATCCGCATGAGCGGCCTCGTCAGCATCCTCCTCGCCTTCTCGCTCGTGCTGATGGCGCTCGACCCGATCCCGCTCTGGCAGAAGATCGCCCCGCGCCTCCTCGGGATCGTCACCCTCATCGTGATGGTCGTCGGCATCATCCTGACCGTGATCGCCGTCCTCGCCGCGATCCAGCTCCTTCTCCTGATGGTCTCCCTCCTCCTCGCGACCCCGTTCGGCACGATCGCCTACCTCGCCCTCTGGGGCGATTTCGACACCGACGCCTCGCGGAAGGTCCTCGCCCTGGTGATGCTGCTCCAGGTCGTGGGCGCGATCCTGGTCCTGGTGGTGAACCCCTCCCTCCTCAAGAATGTCTTCCTGCTCCTCCTCTTCGCCTCGGCCCTCGGGATCACCTTCCTCCTCGGCTTCCTGCACGCCCTCCCCCCGTCCTTCCTGGTCAGCATCGCCGACGCGATCGGCGGGATCGTCGCCGGCATCCTCGCCGCGATCTGGATGATCGTGTTCATCCTCGGCTCCCTCGCCGCGATCCTCCGCGCCGTCCGCAGCCTCCTGCCCGGCTAGCGGAGCTCGACGCTGGCCGTCCCCCCGAGCGGCGCGGTGATGCGGAGGAGCCCGCCCTCGGGGCCGAACGAGACATCGGCCTCCGTCACCTCCTCGCGGTCGGACGGGCAGATCGAGGCCCCTTCGGCCGACGCGAGGCAGAAGACCTGGTCGCGGCAGAGCTCGACCGGCCCGCGGCAGTCGCGCGGCGCGTCCGCCCGGCATTCATAGGCGACGCTGACATAGGCGCCGGACTTGATCTCGAGCGTCGCAATCCGCGCGGGCGTCCCGCAGGCGCGCGGGACCGCGAGCGTCCATCCCCCATCGTCGGGAATGGAGACCGGCTTCTCGACCAGCCGCGGCGCGCCGCCGAGCGAGTCGAGCCAGCCGAAGAAGCCGGGCGGCTCGAACCCCTCGGGCGGCTCGCTCTCGTTCGAGCCGATCAGCATGAACGCCACGAAGCCGATTGCGACGACGCCGAGGATGATGACGACCCAGCGCATCGCCGCTCCGCTGCGATGCTACGGGTTCGGGTTGATGGGCACCGGCGTCAGGATCTGCGGGTCGATCACCGGGCCGATCGGCTGATTGAAGCGCAGCAGCTCGCCGCGGTCGCGGATGGCGGTGGCACCGGATGGGATCGTCGTCCGGAGATCGGGCGCGAGCTCCTCCCAGAGCTGCCAGTGGCACGGCAGGACGCGGATGCCGAGATTACCGCTCACCACCGGCCGGTCGCACGGATCGGGCCGCGGCTCGGTGTTGTAGCTGATCGTCACGACACTGTCCTTGGCGACCTGGGCCGGCCCCTCGGGCGTCATCGCCTCCACCCGCTCGACGGTCGCGCCGGCCACCGGCACGGCGACCAGCTGCAGGCGGACGTCGACCCCGGACAGCACCTGCGTCGCGGCCTGCAGCGTCTGCCCGATCAGTCCGCCGGGCACGGTGACGCCGGGGTCGAGGACCAGGACCACCTTGTACCCGCCGCCGGACACCCTCGTATCGGCAACCGTGCCGGGCAGCTGCGCGACCGCCGGTCCGGCCTCGGCGGTGACGTCCTCGGGCTTGAATCCGACCTCGGGAGCCGTGAGGAGCGCGACGGCCTCGGCCTCGGTCTTGCCGACGAGGGTGGCAAAATCGTACCGCGGCGGCTTGGGCCAGAAGACGAACGCGCCGACGCCGATCGCCACCACGACCACCGCCGCAGCGGCGACGATCCACCACGGGAACGGCTTGGGTGGCGGCTTCACAGCGATCGGCGGCACGGCGAAGCTGACCGTCGGGCTCTCGGTGAAATCGTTGTCGGGATCGGCCTCGGCGGTGACCCGCACCCGGAACGTGTAGCTGCCGGCGGCGCCCTCGGGCGGGACCTTGAGGGTCAGCGCGACCGTCTGCGTCACCCCCGCCTCGAAATCGCGCTCCAGGAACTGCGGCCCGGTGGGCGGCGCGCCCTCGATCGCGAACCAGGCCGGCTCCGCTCCGCCGAGCGGCACCACGGCGATGCGGGCGGTCTGCGGCGCGGTCGAAATGTTTCGGACGGTGAGCGAGAGCTTGCCCTGGCGCAGCGTCTTGGCGCCCTCGGTCGTCTCGGCGATGGCGATGCTGGTCGGGCAGTCAGCGATCTGGAAGCTCGTCATGGCTTTCCTCGGGGGTGGCATCGAAGACAATGTCGGCGGTCACGAAACACGGCTTCTCGAGGCGAAGGATCTTCTCGAGCGCCTCGCGCCGGGCCTCCGCGGCCGCGGGCGCGCGAAGGCGGAAATGGAAGGGGATGCGGCGGCCGTCCTCGCCGGTGATGGTCTCCTCGATCGAGAAGCCGTCGAGCCCGGTCACCAGCTCGCAGATCGCGAGGATCGCCTCCGCCGTTCCCCGCGACCGCGCGAGGGCGGCGGCGCGGCGCGTCAGCTCGCGAAGGTCGGCGATCGCCAGCGGCGGGCCGGCGACGCCCTCGATATAAGGCGCGAGTCCGACCCAGCCCGCGAGCGCGGTGAGGAAGCGCGGCTCGGCCCGCAGCGGATCGATGAACCGCGTGTGGTCGAGGAGGAAGCCCTCGGTCGAGAGATGCATCGCCTCCATCACCGACAGCGCCGCGGCGAGGACCGAGTCGGTCTCCGCGTCCGGCCCGACCGGCATCGCCTGCTGGTAGACGGCCGGCAGAAGGCGCGCGATCCTCTCGGCCTTCATGGCTCAGCCCTCCCCCGCGCCGACGTCGGTGACGACGTCGAGCTGGTGGGCGCCGGAGCAGTAGAGCCAGGTCCGCGGCAGCGGCACATGGTCGGTGAAGGCGGTCACCCCGTCCGGCGCGAAATGCGCCCCGTCGCGCGCCACGAACACCCCGCTCGCCGAGCCGGCGACGACGACCGGGCGCGGCTCGCCGCCGATGGCGGCCACCGAGGTCACGCGCAGCAAGGCGCTCCGCTCGTTGTTGATCGGGAGCCCGCTGTCGAGCGTGGTGGCGCTCCATCCCGGCTCGGCGGCGGAGAGGTCGAGCGTGAGCACGCCGGCGCGGTTCGAGGCGGCCACCACGGTCGTGCCGGCGATGTCGAAGCCCTCGCAGCTTCCCCCGCGCCAGCCCTTGCCGAGCATCGTCCAACCGGCGGGATCGAGGCCGTCGGCGCGCGCCTCGAGGCGCATCACGCCCTCGCCCTCGGCGCCGCCGGCGGCCGCCAGCCCGGCCCACAGGAACAGCCGGTCGCCCACCGTCTGGAAGCCGAGGGAGCGCACATCCTTGCCGGCCGAGCCTGGCGCGAGCTCGAAGGACCGCTTGGCGCCGCCCGCGCGCGAGATGAAGACCCCGCCATGCTCGCGGGCGGCGATCGCCACGAACGACACGTCCATCGGGTGGCGCGCGGCCGCGACGGCGAAGAACCCGTTGCCGCCCGCCTCCCCGCCCGTCGTCAGCTCCGAGACGTTCACCGATCCGCCGCCCACGCCGAGCTCGAGGCGCCGAAGCGCGCGGCGGGTGGCGAGGAGGAGCACCGGCCGCGCCAGCCGGCTCGCCACCCAGGCGAGGTCGTAGACCGGCTCGTTCTGCAGCTGCTCGACGATCGACCAAGTCTCCCCGACATCGCTCGAGACGATGAGCCGGTTGATCTCCCCGTCGGCCTCGGCGACGGCGGCGAGGAGGCCCGGGATCTCCGGATGGGCGGCCACGGCGGTGATGCGGCGGCTCTCGCCGGTGTCGAGACGCTCCCACCCCCGCGCGAGGTCCTCGGCGCGGAAGAGCCCTTCGCTGGTCCCCGCCAGCACCGAGCGCGGCATGTGCGGATCGCGAAGGAGCGTGGTGACGCCCTTCTCCGGCCCCTCGTCGATCCGCAGCGTCAGGCGCTCGGCATAGCGGACGCCCGGCTCGGCGAGGATCACCTCAAAGACGTCGGAGGCGCGCAGCATCTTCCCATGCGGCCAGCCGCTCTGCGGGGCGAGGAGATCGTTGAGGCGCGTGCGGAGCCGCGCCCCGACCCGGTCGGGGTCCTCGGCCTCCGAGACGACCACGCGCGCGGCGACCGACACCGGGCGGCATTTGGTGAAGGACTCGCGGGTCTCCACGCCGGCCGCCTTGCGGAGCGCGAGGAGACTCGCGACGCGCGCCAGCAGCTCGCTCCCCTGATGCGCGGCGAGCACTTCCTTGGTCACCGCCCGGTCGGGCAGCGCGTCGCGGTCGACCTGCGGCACGACCTGCACGCCGACCACGCCCGGCTCTGCGAACTTCCACAGCTCGCGGAGCGCGCCCGCCCGCGCCCGCGCGATGCCGCCCGCCTCGAGCGCCACGCGCTCGAAATCGCGCGCCGTGACGGCGGTGCGGAGAACACGCACGGCCTCGCGCCCGCGCGTGACGACAGCGGCCTCGGTCTCCCCGTCCTCCCCGCCGACCGCGCGCTCCTTGTTGGCGACCGCGACCCCGGCGATGCGGTCGACGAGATTGACCAGCCGGCCGGCGGCGACGTTGCCAGCGCGCCCGCCGCCCCTCCGGTACCAGGCTCTTATCTCGCGGCCCGGCGCCGGCACCGCGCCCGCGGCTCCAGGCCCGAAGGTGATCTGTCCCGTGTAGCGGTTGGCGACATAGACCCGGTCGCCGGGGCCGACATCCATGAACGAGGACACCTCGCGCCACAGCACGAAGGATTTGCCGCGATCTTCGCGGACGCCCTCGTTGCGGTCGAGCGGCTCGTCTCCACGCTCCACGCCGACCGCGAGCGCCCACTCGATGTCCTGGTTGCGGATGGCGGGCGGCCGCTTCAGCGTGACGCGCTGCCCCGGCTCGCCATTGCCGACGCCGAGGCTCTCGCCCTTCACCTGCTCGGCGTGGACCGACGGCACCTCGACCGGCCCCGCGGTCAGGGTCGCCTCGCCGAGCGTTTCGAAGACGACGCTTCCTCCTGCATCGGCGACCCGCGTTCCGGCCGGAATGGAGATCGGCGCCGCACCCTCCTCCTCGGCCTCGCGGCTGAAGGTGAGCATCACGGTCGCGGCCGCCGGGGCGAGCGGAACCACGCCGAGGAGATCGAGGAGCGCGAGATGGACCTTGTCGGGGACGCGGTTGAGCCGGTAGAGCAGCACCTCGGTCAGGTAGGCGAAGACCTCGACCAGCGTGATGCCGGGGTCGCCGGCCGAGAAGTCCGTCCAGCCCGGCGCGCGCCGGCGGATCACCGCCTCGGCCTCACGCATGAGGTCGGCGAAGCTCCGGTCGTCGAGCCGGGGATCGGCCGGGCCGTTCATCCGCCGCCTCCGCCGAGATCGACGCCGAGCTCGATGCGGTCGGTCTGCAGATTGGCACGCACGCGATAGTCGAGCTCGACCCTCAGCCGGTGGGGCGCGTCGGGCTCGGGACCGGCGTCGAGGCGAAGGATCTCGACGCGCTTCTCGAAGCGGATGATCGCGCTCCGCACGTAATGGATGGCGAGCCCGGCGGTGGTGGCGTCGTTGGGCAGGAAGACGACGCGATGGAGCGGGCAGCCATAGTCCGGCCGCATCACCCGCTCCCCCGGAATGGTCGCGAGCAGCATCATGAGCGACTGGCGCACCACTGCCGTCCCCTCGCGCATCGCGAGCCCGCCCGAGGACGTGGCCGAGAGGCCGAGGCCCGACGGATCGTCCTCGGCCAGGCCAGCGAAGCGCACTCCCCGCACAGCCGCCATCAGCCGCCCTCGACCGAGACGAAGTCCTGCGCCGGCGAGCTGACGAAATAGGGCGTGGTGGCGAGCCGGCTCCAGTCGGTCATGCCGGTGGCGGTCGCCATGCAGAGCCCGTGGCCGTCGATCTTGACCAGCTCGGAGAAGCTCGCCCCGTTGTCAGCGTTGACCGTCTTGCTGCAGGGAGGGGTGGTGGGCGTCGCCATCGGGCAGGCCTTCACCGGCCGGTTGACCGTGTCGGGCTCGACCAGGATCTCCCGCCCCTCGATGCGCACCCAGCTCTGGCTGGGGTCGAGGTCGACCGTTCCGCCATGCGCGCAGTTGAGGATCGACTTCGCGGTGAGGACCTGCTTGCCGGCCATTCGCTCAGCCCTTCTCGAAATCGATCGCCGCGGCGCGGATGAGGATACGCTTGCCGGGCGCCTCGATGACGAGGTCGCTCGCGGCAGCGAGACGCGCCTTGCTGCCCGTGAACTCGAGGAGGCTGCCGCCCGCGGTGGAGAGCCGCGCCGTGCCGCCCTTTCCGGAAAGCTCCAGCATCTGGCCGTTGCCGGTGCGGATGACGAAGGGCCGGTCGGCGGTGCCGCCCAATCCCGGCGGCAGTGCGCGCGTCCCGTAGAGCCCACCGAGGACGAAGCCGTGCGCGAGATCTCCCTCGGGGAAGACCACGAGCACGTCCTCGCCGGTCTCCGGGAGGGCGGTCATCCCCTTCCGCTTGCCGGCGCCCGGCACCATCGTCTGCAGCCAGCTCGCCTCCACGTCGGGGAACCCGGGCAGCGCGACCTTGCAGCGGCCGCGCTTGCTCGGATCGGCGATGGAGACCACCCGCCCGAGCGTGACGATCGGCTCGCGCGAGCGCGCCCGCACCACCGGCGGCCGCGTCGAGAACTCGACGCGGTAGCCGGTCGCGGCATCGACGCGGTGGAGCACCGAGGTCAGGACGTAGCGCCCCTCGAATTCCTCCCCGATGCCCGCCAGCCGGACGGGCCGGCCCGGGCGGAGCGCGGGGTCACCGCTGCACGTCCCCTCGGCGACGCGCAGAGAGGCCGTCCCCCGGCCGAGCTCGGCCTCCCCGAGCGCGCGGCTTTCAGCGGCATTGTCGACGAGGCGGTCGGCCAGGATCCGGTCCCCCGCGCCCGTCTCGGCCGCGCCCGTGGCCTCCGCCGGCTCGGCCTCCAGACTCGCCGGATTCCAGCCCGCCACGCTGACCGAGCTCCACGCGCGCTCGGCCGATCGCGTCGCGCGGACCTCGATGAGGCCCTGGCCCAGATGAAGCTCGGTCTCCTCCCCCTCGCCGTCGAGCCCGACGAGGTTGAGCGAGCCGGCATCCGCGATCGGGTAGAGCCCTTCGCGCGAGGCGAGATCGGTGAGGAACTCGAGGTCGCTCTCGCCGCGCTGGATCGCCGACGCGATCCGGAGGCCGGACCGCGAGGCGCCGGCGGCGAGGCCGCATTCGCCCGCGAGCTCGGCGGCGATCGCATCGACGGAGGTGTCCTCGAGCCGCCGCGCTCGGCTGCGCTGGCGCAGCCGTTCGAGCGGATCATAGGCCCGCAGCCGAAGCGTCCGGCCACGCGCGGCGTGATGCTCGACCTCGACCGCCGCGACGCTTCCGGTGAAGAGCTCGGCCGGCCCGATCTCGATTCGGACGTCGGCGCCGATCTGGATGGAGCCATCCGCCGCGCCTGGCGGCCCGACGAAATCCACCTCGGCGACGGCCGGCACGCCGAGCGCGCGCCGCACCAGCGCCACGGACACCGACCGGCTGAGTTCGGCCGACAGCGCCCCGCCTCCCACCGTCACGGTCAGTCTCTGATGGCGCTGGAGCGGTTCGTTCATGGTGCCCTCGGCCCGCCCAGGCCAGGAAGCCGCAGGACCAGACCTTCGATGAGGTTGAGCGGATCGTCGATATCGTTGGCGGCCGCGATCAGCCGCCACGCATCGGCGTCGCCGTAATGCTCTGCGGCGATCTGGTCGAGACGCGTGACGGGCTGGCCGTCGGTCGCAACGTTCACCGCGATTGCGAGCCCCTCGACACCGCCAATAAGATCCGGCGCGGGCAGCTCGAACTGCGGCGTGACGGGGCCCGGCGCACCCTTGCCGGGGCTCGGCTCGGAGACCCGGCGGAGCCGCATCCGCATCCACGAGCGCGCAGGCATGCCGGTGCTCGAGAAGCGCTCAAGCCGCTCCGCCACCGCCACGACGACGCCCAGCACGTTCCACGCCCGGCCCCAGATCATGCGCACCACGGGAGGCGCGCCGTAGGCGTCTTCGCTCGGCCCGTTCTCGGCGAGCGCCCAGAACGGCCGGGTGAGCTCGCGAACGTCCGACGCCGGCCGCGGCGCCGGAACCAGGAGCGGCCCGTCGGCCTCGCCCTCCGCCGAGCCGGTGTCGAGCCGCGCCGCGGGCACCGCCTCGCCGGCGAAAGGCGCCTGCTCCTCGCGCGCGAGATCGACGTCGAAGAGGAGGTCGAGGTCGTATTCGGTGACCCCGCCACCGGTGGCGATGACCGGATCGTCGGAAAGGCCGGCGCCGGTGATAATGCCCGTCGCGGCGGCCAGCGACCGGAGTCCCGCGCTCCGCCGCTGCACCAGCGACTCGGGATTGAGGAGACAGCTGATCCGCTCCCCGGTCTCCTCGATCAGGAACGCGATCCGCTCCATCCGCGCTCCTCCTGGTCGGCGATCAGGCGGCGGAGGCGCGCCGCCGCTGCCGCCTCCTCGCCCCTGTTGCCGTTCGCGCCCTCCGGAACGGCGGGCAGATCGGGCCACGACGGGGCCAATTCAGCACCGGACTCGTTCCGCCCTCCCCTGCCGGCGCCCAGCGCCGGATATTCCGACTCCCCTCCAGCGTCCGACTCGGCGCGCGTGACCGTCCGTTCGATCGGCGTCGCGCTCCCGTAGCGGAAGCTTCCGGCGTCCCGCCTGGGCCATCTCTCGAGGACCGGCCAAGCCGAGCAGTCGATACCAACGGCCCGGTCATCGGGGAGCGGCCGGACCGTTCCCCGCGATCCCGGCAGCGGACGCGCGTCCCTCCGGCGCAATCCGAACTCGACCGTCTCTCGCTTCGGAGGCGTGACCCCGGCCCGCGTGACCCGGGCTGGCTCTGCGGGTCCCGTCTGCTCCCAGGCTAAGTCGCCAGTCTCTGGCGGCAACTCGACCACGATCGGCCTTGTACGAAGAGGCGCGGGCGCCCTGCCGTCCCGGCCAGCGGGGCGCGAGACCTTCTCCGTGGGGCTCGACGCACTGACATCGGCTGCCCGCTCACGGCGAAAGACCGGCGCCGCAACAACGAGCGGCCGCCTCGCGGTCGGCTCGACCCGCCCCTCGCCCGGCGACTCCATATCCGCCTTGGGGCCAGGCGCAGCATGGTCGATGCTGCGGCTCTCGACGGGCGCAAACCGGACGATCGGTCTGGGCGGGACCGGTGAGCCGATGTCGACCCGACGCTGGCCGCGCTCCGGAGATAGCGCTCCACCAACCGGTTCAGCCGGCTTCATGAACCGTTGCGGAGACTGCACCGCCGCCGCCCGCCTTGCGCTCAGCGGCGGCGCTTCGGCGAGGCCCGGCGCGCTGCGCCTCACGACCTCGAGCCAGTGATCCGGAGCGCCCGGGAAGCGCTCCCGCCACTCGTCGAGCCTGCCCGCCTGCCGCCGATCGCCCGAAAGCCGCGCCGCGATCTCGCGGAGAAACGCGGCGAGGCGCCGGCGCAATGCGCCGGGAAGCCGCCGCTCGCCGTCCCCCCGCGTCACGTCTAGCTCCGTTCGAGCGAATCGTAGGCGAGCGTCAGTTCCTCGATGGCGACGTGGTTGCCGATGGCGTCGAGCGGCGCCCCGCGCCACTCCGACGGCCACGCGCGGAGAAGGCTCCAGCGCAGCGCCTCGTCCGCCCCGTTCTGCTCGAGCATCACGATCGAGATGTTGCGGCGCTCGATGTCGCCGGCGATGGTTCGCATCAGCCAGTCGAAGAGCTCGCGCGAGCGCGTCAGTCCGTAGCGCAGCGTCACGTCGCTGTACTCGGTCGGGCCGGGCAGCGCGCGGATGATCTGGCCGGTGCCGCCCTCGCGATAGCGGATCGGCTTGACGCGGATGCCGAGACCACTGACCGCGGTGAAGTGTCCTTCGGTCACGCCGGCGATCTCGAGCTTGAAGTGATAGTTGCGGTACGGATCGACCGGCAGCGCGCCGCCGCCCGGCTGGGTTTGGGGCTGAGCCATCTTCCGACCTCCCTAGACTGACTCGATCGTGGCCCCGGAGGCCGACTGGCCGATCCGGAAGATCACGAACTCGGCGGGTTTCACGGGCGCAAGACCGACCAGCGTCACCACCTGGCCGGCGTCGATCACCTCGGGCGGGTTGGTCTCCTCGTCGCATTTGACGAAGAAAGCCTCCTGCGGGGTCGCGCCCATCAGCGCGCCCTGCCGCCAGATCAGCGTGAGGAAGGCGCCGATGTCGCGCCTTATCGCCTTCCACAGCGGCCGGTCGTTGGGCTCGAACACCACCCAGCTGGTGCCGCGGGCGATCGACTCCTCGATCATGTTGAAGAGCCGCCGCACGTTGAGGTACTTCCACTCGCCGTCGTCGAGCGTGCGCGCGCCCCACAGGAGCACGCCGTCGCGGACGAACATCCTGAGGCAATTCACGCCCGCCGGGTTGAGGATCTCCTGCTCGGCCTTGGAGATCATCTGCGTGAGGCCGAGCGCGCCGCGCACGGTGGCGTTGGCGGGCGCCTTGTGCACGCCCCGCTCGGCATCGGTGCGCGCGCAGATCCCCATCACCGCCCCGCTCGGCGGGACCGAGACGAGCTGGTCCGGGTCGAAAGGATCGCGCATCCGCGTCCACGGCACGTAGTAGGCGCCGTACTTGGACTTCCGCGCCCTCCCCGCATCGCGCGGGGGCGGCGCCGTGCCGCGCGAGCGCGGCGGCGGTGCCCCCTCCTCGGCCGCCGGCGGCGGGGCCTCGGTGGCGACCCGCGTCAGCTGCTCGACATTCTCGACCCGCTCGGGTCCGTCGAGGATCGCGACCCGGTCGCCCAGCAGCTCGGCGGCCGACAGGAGCGCCTCGTAGCTGGCGACGTCGGTCTTGCCCGGCGCGGCGAACATCGCCACCTCGTCGATCACCGCGAGGGTGTCGAGCCCGCGGCCGCGGCCGGAGATCGGCCCGTTGTCGCCGGTATTGACGATCCAGCAGCGCGTGCCGCCATTGAGGAAGAACGCGTAAACGGCGTTGGCGAGCGGGTTGCCGACCTTGGCCTCGGGCGCGAAGATGCGCACGAACTCCGACCAGTTGTTCACCGCCACCGGCTCGTTGGGGCGCGCGTCGGCCTTGGGCGTGAGGCCCACGAAGGCCGCGACGCTGGTGCCGACGCCCTCGATCGGCTTCGACCCGCTCGACACCTCCTCGACGAAGACACCAGGGCTCAGATAAGTCGGCATCTATTCCTCCTGTTCGCCTGACGCCCTCGGATGATCACGTCCCGCCCCGCCGCGCGGGCCGTCGCCTGCTCGGCGTCGCAGCCGCCGCGGGCTCGGGCGACGCGGATTCAGGAGCCGGTGGAGGTGCCGGGCCGCCGCCATCGACCGCGTTCTTCCCGACCAGCTCGAATTTCGCCTCGCGCACCAGCGGCACGGGCCTGGCCGCCCGCTCGCGCGCGATCCGGCCGCGCAGCACGATGCCGAGGGCGGGCGTCAGCCTGAGACCCCGGCTTATCTTGAGCGCGTCCGCGCTCGCGTTCAGGGTGAAAGGCGGCGCGGCCTCGAGGGCGGCAAAGTGGAGATCGGCCGCCGTCTCCATCGCCGCCTCCGGCTCGGAGCCGCCGACCGAGAGAAGGAGGTCGACCTCGAGGATGTCCACGATCGGATCGCGGCGGGCGAGCGCATGGCGGCTGTCATTGGCGCTGCGGAGCGCCAGCACGCGCAGCGAAAGCCCGTCGGTGTTGGGATCGGCAAGACCGCGCAGCGCCAGTTCGGCGCCCGGCCGGACGGATTTGACCCAGGCCGAAACCGCATTGACGAGCTCCTGCAAGCTCATCGGAATCCCCCCGCCGGAAATGCGTCTGCTGGTCTCCCGAGTGTGTCCGAGCAGCCGCGACCCCGGCACCCCCCTAATTGAGGAGGGGTCGATCCCGACCGCGCCTCCCACGGGGAACGCCCTACGGGCCCAGCTTGTGGAGGATGGCGGTGATGCCGAGAAGGATCGTCCCGCCCAGAAACGCCGACACGAAGACCGGAATCTGGGCGTCTCCGCGCATGACGATCAGCGCATAGACTCCGCCGACGAGGGCGGCCGATCCCACGATCGTCGACACCAGTTTCATGAACTCCTGCACGTCCAGCCCTCCCTCTGCGACGAGCCCGCCCGTCCCTCCCGAGGCCGTGGGAGCATTTGCGCGCCCGCGTCGTTGTGTTGAGCGATTGTCGGCGAGTTCCGCGTAGACTGCGCGGATAGACGCGCCGGGAATGCTCCCCAAATAGGCTCCTCCAGCTTTGGGGGTTGACCCTTCCTCGTCCTCGGCGCCGAGACTCGCGTCCTCCGATGGGGTGAGTCCCGGCCGCCGTCAGCACCGGCGGGACCGGTCTCGCCGACGGGCATTCGTCTCCGCACGGGCGTGCGAGACGCTACGAGGAGTCGCACTGCAAGGACCAGAGTCAGGCACTGCTCCGTGGGGGAGATCCGAAGCGGATTGGAGGAGTTGCAGCATGCTGGCCAACTACGCGTCGATCGGCGCCGCCGGAACGGTGGTGTTCCTGGTCACCGCCGCGTTCCTCCTTCTCCTGCCGCGGGGCGGCGGCGTCGAGATCGGCGCCTGGCCGCTGATGATGCCCTTCGGCCTCGCCGCCATCGTCGCGCTGTGGATCGTCCTGCGCGTGGTGCTGCTGAAGAGCGTGGCGTGGACCGCGCTCGTGGTGGCGCTGGCCTCGCTCGCCTTCGCCTACGTGCTTACCGCCGCTCTCTGCGGCCCGGTCGCCTGCTTCCAGGCGAGCCCGCGCTACTACATGGGCTGGTACATCGTCGTGGGAGCGGTGCTCGCCGCGCTCGTCCATCACGCAGCCTATTCGTCGACGAAGCCGGGAAGCCCGCCCGCATGATCGCGTCCGGGCCGACCGGACAAGGATCGCAAGGAGGCTAGAGCCAACGATGCCGAACGAATCCTACGGGACCAAGCTCCTCCGTTTCTGGGTGCCCGACTTGTGGTCGGGCCTCTGGCTCCTCTTCGGTCTCGCCCCGCTGTTCTTCTTCGAGACCTTCATCCACGAAGGCCTTCACTGGCTGACCGCGCAGGCCTCGGGCGGCAGTCCCGTGCTGATCCCCTTCGCCCATTTCAACACCTCGTTCGGCCGCAACATCAACGGCGCCACGATGGACTCGCCCGGCTTCATCGCCATGCCGCAGTTCGTCGCCTTCCTGCTGATGGTCGGGGTGATCCTCCTCTTCGTCTTCACCTCGCCGCGCTCGCGCTTCCTCCGCCTCGTCCTGACCTGGTGGTATCTCGGCCTTGCCGTCGACCTCCTCTTCAACACCGGCCGCGGGCTCGTCGGCGCGTTCAAGGAGGGCACCGACTGGGCGAAATTCGCGGCCGACGCCGGCAGCGGGCTGGCGGTCTTCCTCTCCTGGCTCGTCCTCCTCGCGTTCCTCTCCCAGCTGGTGTGGATCGCCTTCTCGCGCTGGCACGAGAACCGGCCGCCGGCGGCCGGCTTCTTCGACTTCCGCCCGTTCGCGATATTCCTCGCCGCGGTGTCGCTGATCGCGGTGATCCTCTCCTTCACCGTCAGCCATCCGGCGATCGTCAGGAACTGGTGGTTCTGGATGATCTGGATCTGGCAGCTGGCCTCGCTCGCGTGGGCCGTCTTCTACATCGTCCGGGTAACCGCCCGAAGTCAGCCATGACGGCGAATGCGATGAGGGCCAGTCGAGTCGGGAAGATCTAACCTCCCCCTCGAGGGGAGGTCGAAGGTGCGAGGCCTATGGCCGAGCAGCTTCGGGAGGGGGCCCGACGGTGCGGCGTCGCGGACCTGTCAGCATCCAATCGGCTCCCCCCACCCCAAACCGCGGCGCGGTTTCGACCTCCCCCTCGAGGGGAGGTTATCTCAATTCATCACGCCCCGGCTGCCGCCCTCCGCCTCACGCCGCGACAAGTTCGAACCGCACGTCCTGCGCGCCCTCCCAGAGCGTCAGCCGTCCGATCTCCGGCAGGCGGTCGAGCCCGGAGGTCAGCGTGATGAAATGGTTGCCGGCGAGCTGGCCCATCCTGCTCGCGAAGTGCACCCCGCCATAGGCAATCAGGATCTCGGTCTCGCTGATCCCGCCGGGATAGAGGATGACCTGGCCGGGCGCGGGATAGGAGGTGTGGTTCTCGTAGCCGACGCCGAAGGCGTAGTCGCCGAGCGGCATCCACACCGCCTCCCCGCTCCACCGCACATGCACCGCCTTGCCCATGAAGGGCAGCCGCGTGGCGAAAGCCGCGCATGTCGCGGGCGCCTTCTCCCGCTCGAACCGCGCGTCGAACTCGAGCCCCGCGATGGTCACCCTGAGCCGTTCCATTCCTCACCTGCCCCTTTCGGCCGGGCGGCGGACGGCCACTCGGCAGTTGCCTTTCCCCGGCAAAGCATGCCGAATGCGCTCGCCGCGAACGACCGGCCGGCCGCCCCGCCCTTCACCGCAAGAATGACCAGCCCGCCCCCCGACCAGCCCGCAAGCGCCGCCTCCGAGGCGGTCGGCGACGCCGTCGCCGACCGCCTCTCCGCCCTCGCGCGCTTCACCGACGAGCCCGGCCGTCTGACCCGCCTCTATCTCGGCCCCGCCCACCGCGCGGCGGCGGACGAGGTCGTGCGCTGGATGCGCGAGGCTGGCATGAGCGCCTTGATCGACGCCGCGGCGAACGTCGTCGGCCGCTACGAGGGCGCCGCTCCGGATGCGCCGGCCTTCCTCCTCGGCTCGCACATCGACTCGGTGCGCGACGCCGGAAGGTTCGACGGCCCGCTCGGCGTCCTCGCCGCGATCGCGGCGGTGGGCGACCTTGCCCGCCGCGGACGCCGCCGCCCCTTCGCGATCGAGGTCGTCGCTTTCGGCGACGAGGAGGGCATCCGCTTCCCGACCACCCTCACCGGCTCGATGGCCCTCGCCGGCCGCTTCGACCCGCGCTGCCTCGACGATGTCGACGCGGATGGAATCTCCCACCGCGACGCGCTCATCGCCTTCGGCTGCGATCCGGCCGGCATTCCCGCGCTGGCCCGCACCGGCGGACGCGCCCTCGCCTATCTCGAGGCGCATATCGAGCAGGGGCCGGTGCTGGAGCGCCGGCACCTCCCGCTCGGCATCGTCTCCGCCATCAACGGGGTCTCGCGCGGCGCGGTCGAGGTGACCGGCGGGGCCGGCCACGCCGGCACGGTCCCCATGGATCACCGCAAGGACGCGCTCGCCGGCGCGGCGGAGATGGTGCTGGCCGTCGAGAAGGCCGCGCGCTCCGGGGTGGTCGCGACCGTCGGCCAGCTGGTCGTGCCCGAGGGCGCGGTCAACACCGTGCCCGGCCGCGTCCGCTTCACCTATGACGTGCGCAGCGCCGACGACACGCGCCGCCGCGCCGCGGTCGCCGCCGTCCACGAGAACGTCGCCGCGATCGCCGCCCGCCGCGGCCTCGCCGCCGCGATTTCGCGCGGCCACGAGGGCGACGCCGTCCCCGCCGACGCGCGCCTCTCGGAGGTCCTCGCGCGGGCGGTGACGCGTCAGGGCATCGAGCCGCTGCGCCTCCCTAGCGGCGCCGGCCACGACGCGATGGCCTTCCACCGCGTCCTGCCGCTGGCGATGCTCTTCGTGCGCTGCCGCGGCGGCATCAGCCACAACCCCGCCGAGTTCGCCTCGCCCGCCGACATCGGCTTTGCCGTGCGCACGCTCATCGACGTCCTCGAGACCTACGAGCCGTAGCCGGCGCCCCGACACCTCAACCCCCTCCCCCCTTGTGGGGGAGGCCGGGAGGGGGCCGAGCGGCAAGCGAGGCACTAAAATCACCCGCCTGCAGTCAGCCGAGACCGCGGATTCTTGAACGAGCCGGGCTTGCCGCCCGGCCCCCACCCCGTCCCTCCCCACAAGGGGGCGGGGGAAACCGCTGCACGCTCCGCGCCCGGCTGCCACCATCACGTCGTCCCGAACATGCGGCCGCCGGCGTCGCCGAGGCCGGGCACGATGTATCCGTTCTCGTTGAGCTGCCGGTCGATCGCCGCCGTCACCAGCGGCACGTCGGGATGCTCGGCGTGGAGATGCGCGATGCCCTCGGGCGCGGCGAGGAGGCAGAGGAAGCGGATGTCCTTGGCGCCCGCCTTCTTGAGGATGTCGATCGCATGACAGACCGAGTTGCCGGTCGCCAGCATCGGATCGACCACGATCACCTGCCGGTCGGCGAGATCCTCGGGCGCCTTGAAGAAATACTGCACCGCCCGCAGCGTATCGTGGTCGCGGTAGAGCCCGATATGCGCGACCCGCGCCGACGGCACCAGCTCGAGGAGCCCCGCCAGCAGCCCCTCGCCGGCGCGGAGGATCGAGGCGAAGACCAGCTTCTTCCCGTCGAGCTTGGGCGAGTCCATCGTCTCGAGCGGGGTCTCGATCCGCGCCGTCGTCAGCTTCAGGTCGCGCGTCACCTCGTAGCCGAGAAGGAGCGCGAGCTCCTTGACCAGCTGGCGGAAATTGGCGGTCGAGCACGTCCTGTCGCGAAGGAGCGTCAGCTTGTGCTGGACCAGCGCGTGGTCGACCAGCGTGACCGACGGCATCGCCTTCACCCGCGGAGAAGCGCGGGCCGCAGCACGACCGCGAGGTCGACCGGCGCCTCGCTGCCGTCGGCGAGATGCAGGTCGGATTCGATGTGCTCGAGGTGATGCAGCATCACGGTGGCAGCCCCTTTCCCGTCGCGCGCGGCAAGGCTGTCGTAGAGCTCGCGGTGCTCGTCGATCCCGCACGCCGAGATCCCCGAGCGGCCGTAGAGCGCCACGATCAGCGAGGTCCGCGCCGTGAGGTCTCGCAGGAATCGGGCCAGCACCAGATTGCCGGCGATGTCGGCGACCCGGAGGTGGAAATCGCCCGAGAGCCGGATCGCGGTGCGCCGGTCGCCCTTCTT
>JADYYB010000220.1 GCA_020853895.1 Bauldia sp. | reverse complement strand
GCGGCCAGGCCGGCCCGCTCGGCTGGACGCTGCCCGCCGCGCTCGGCGTCCGCGCCGCCGACCCCGACCGCAACATCGTGGCGCTCTCCGGCGACTACGACTTCCAGTTCCTGATCGAGGAGCTCGCCGTCGGCGCGCAGCACAAGCTGCCCTACCTCCACGTCGTCATCAACAACTCCTATCTCGGCCTCATCCGCCAGAGCCAGCGCGGCTTCCAGATGGACTTCGAGGTCAGCCTCGCCTTCGAGAACATCAACGTCACCGGGGAGGGCGACGCGGTGCCCGGCTACGGCGTCGACCATGTCGCGGTGGCCGAAGGCCTCGGCTGCAAGGCGGTACGGGTGAAGAGCCCGAACGAGTTCAAGGAGGCCTTCGCCAAGGCCGAGGCGCTGATGAAGGAACACCAGGTCCCGGTGGTGATCGAGTTCATCGTCGAGCGGGTGACCAACATCTCGATGGGCACGGAGATCTCGGGCGTGAACGAGTTCGAGGAGATCCTCTGCCTCGACCCCAAGCTCACCCTCGAGAACGGCTACGTGAGCCTCGACTCCACCGCCGCCAAGAAGGTGGAGAAGGCCAAGGCCTAAAGCCCAAGGCCTGCCGCCGGCGCGTTCCGCTGCCTCACTTGTCATCCTCCGGCTTGACCGGAGGACCGGGTGCCGCCAGCACCTCACCGGCACCCATGCCCACGCGGGTGGAGCTCTCCGCCGTGCGGCTTCGCCCAATCCCCCTCCCTAATCCGCTCATCCCCGAGAAGGCGGGGACCCAGTGGCGGCACCCGCTCTCCGGACGAACGTACCCTCCGTTCACCATCCCGCGGCCGAATCTGTCGCGCTTCCGCTTTGCCCGCGCCTCCCCACATCACCGCGATGAGCGCCACCTTCGACCACCTCCCCGAATTCTGCCGCCCGACCGCCGACATCCTGTCCCGCGTCGGGGACAAGTGGACGATCGCCGTCTTCGGCGCGCTCCGCGACGGCAAGCGGCGCTTCGGCGAGCTGCAGCGCGAGGTCGGCGCGATCTCCGAGCGGATGCTCGCCGTCACGCTCCGCAACCTCGAGCGCGACGGCCTCGTCATGCGCACCGTGCATCCCACCATCCCGCCCCGCGTGGAGTACGAGCTGACCGAGCGCGGCCGGAGCCTCCTCGGCGAGCTCGCCGCCATCGGCGAATGGGCCACCGCCCACCACGCCGGCATCGAGGAATCGCGCCGCCGATTCGGCGAGACCGCTGCCCCGGCCGCCGCCGAGGCGGCCGATGGTGCGCCGGCCTGACCGCACGCACCGAAAGGTAAGCCGGTCACACCCGGCTCATCCACCATCAGCGACGTAAGAGAGTCCCCCGAAAGTGCCGTCTTGTGCGGCGCACGCGGTTACTCCCACATCCTCGGTTATCATTCGTAACTGAGGATACCGCAATGACCACACTGCCCCGCATCGGCATCGTCATCAGCACCACGCGCCCGACCCGCTTCGCCAATCGGCCCACGCAGTGGGTCTACGAGATCGCCCGGAAGCGCACCGACGCCGTCTTCGAGATCGTCGATCTCCGGGACTATCCGCTGCCCCTCTTCGAAGAGGAGGTCTCGCCCCGCTTCGGCACGCCGCGGAACGAGGTGGCCAAGCGCTGGGCCGAGAAGGTGGCGAGCCTCGACGGCTTCATCTTCGTCACCGCCGAATACAATCACTCGATCTCCGGCGCGCTCAAGAACGCCCTCGACTACGCCTACAACGAGTTCAACCGGAAGCCTGCGACCTTCGTCGCCTATGGCGCGGTCGGCGGCGCGCGCGCCGTCGAGCAGCTGCGGCTGATCCTCGCCGAGCTCCAGGTCGCGAGCCTCAAGCACTCGGTCCATATCGGCATGATCGAGTTCCTCGGCATGCTGCAGCAGGGCAAGACCTTCGCCGACTTCCCCTACCTCGACGCGACCGCCGAGCCGATGCTCGACGAGCTCGTCTGGTGGGCGACCGCCCTCAAGACCGCCACCGACAAGGACCGCGCCGAGCCCGAAGAGGCCCTCGAGAAGGCCGCCGCCTAGCGCGTCCACTAAGCGAGCCCCGCCTCCCTAACCTCCCCCTTGCGGGGAGGTCGAAATCGCGAAGCGATTTCGAGAGGGGGTGGGCCGGGCTGCGACCGCCCTCTCGAGCCTCGCCTCGGAGGGAAACCCCGTACCATCGCAAAAGCCCGCCAACCTGCCCCCTCTCCCGGCGGGGAGAGGGCCGGGGTGAGGGGGCTCCACCTCTCCGGATGAGTCGCTTTTTGGAGCCTCATCCTGATGGACCTGAACCCCCTCACCCTAACCCTCTCCCCTCTGGGGAGAGGGGACCGGTCGAGGTTCGTGCACCCAACGCAATTCATCGAGTTGAAGCCTACCCGGGGCCCTCCTGCAGCAAACTCGCCGAGCCGCGAAAGTTCGTTGAGCCGTTCTTGCCCGTACGACGAGACCATCACCCCACGCTGTCATCCTCCGGCTTGACCGGAGGACCGCGATCCGCTGTCGCCTGGCGCTCCGACTCGCGGTCGCCAACGCCCCACCTCTCTCTCTCCCTCCCTCCCTCCCTCCCTCTCTCTCTCTCTGTGCTTCGAGCCGGTCGCCTGCTTGGCGTCGCTCCGCTCGCTCCGAAGACGTGCTGCTTGCGAACATACCGACCAGTCGGTATAGTATTTCAATGATCGCCGCGAGCGCCTCCGCCAAACCCCGCGACCGCCGGGCCAAGCCGGGGGGCGGCGCGCGGAAGCTCGTCCTCGACGCCGCGACCGACGAGATCCGCACCCGCGGCTACGAGGCGAGCAGCGTCGAGGACATCTGCCGGGTCGCGGGCGTCAGCAAGGGCGCCTTCTTCCATCACTTCGCCGACAAGGAGGCCCTCGCGGTCGCCGCGGCGGATCATTGGCGCGACCGCGCCGCCACCATCTTCGCCGATGCCGGCTACAACGCCCTCGCCGACCCAGCCGCGCGAATCCTCGGCTATGTCGACCTCCGCATCGCGCTCCTCGTCGGCCGGCCGTCCGACGTCTCCTGCTTCCTCGGCACGATGGTGCAGGAGGTCTTCGACAGCCATCCCGCCATTCGCGCCGCGGTCGCCCGCGCGATTCTCGCCAGCGCCGACGCGATGGAGCCCGACATCGCCGCAGCGCTCCGCGCCGCCCGCGTCCGGCGCACGACCGCAGCGAGCGTCTCGATGCACATCCAGGCCGCCATCCAGGGCGCTCTGATCATGGCCAAGGCGATGGACGACCTCGAGGCGGCGGCGGATTCGCTCCGTCACCTCCGGAGCTATCTCGAAACCCTGTTCGGAAAGTCCGCGAAAGTCGGACGAAAGGGAGGACCAAGATGGAAGAAATCGCGAGCGCCCGTCCCGGCGGCGCGCACGAGACCGCGCTCTCGGCCGACGGCACGCCCATCGCGTTCGATCGACGCGGCTCGGGCGAGACGCTGATCCTCATCGGCGGCGCCCTCAACGACCGCCACTCGGCGATTGCCGGCCTGCCGATGGCGGGCCTTCTCGCCGACGCCTTCACGGTCGTGAGCTTCGACCGCCGCGGCCGCGGCCAGAGTGGCGACACGCTGCCCTACGCCCCGCGCCGCGAGGTCGAGGACGTGGCGGCGCTGGCGGCGGCGGTGGGCGGCCCCGCCCGCCTCTTCGGCCATTCCTCCGGCGGCGGCCTCGCCCTCCTCGCTGCCGCCTCCGGCCTCTTCCCGGTCGCCGGCGTCGCCGTCTACGAGCCGCCCTACAATTTCGACGAGGCCTCGGTCGACGAGAGCCGCACCTTCACCGCGACGCTCCGCCGCCTTGCCGCGGAGGGCAAGCGCGGCGACGCCGTCGCGCTCTTCCTCGAAGGCGTCGGCATGCCGAAGGAGATGATCGCCGGCATGCGGGGCGCGCCGCACTGGCCGGCCTTCGAGAAGATGGCGGAGACCCTCGTCTACGACGCCGAGATCATGCTCGGCTCGCCCGACGGCATGGTCCCTGTCACCGCGATCGCGACGATCGCCGCGCCGGTCCTCGCCATGGCCGGCGGCGAGAGCCCCGACTTCATGCGCACCGCCGGCCGCACCATCGCCGCCGCGGCGAAGAACGGCCGCTATCTCGAGCTCGAAGGCCAGGGCCACGACGTCCCCGCCGCCTGGGTCGCCCGCGAGCTGAAGGCCTTCTTCCCGCCGGACACCTGACCCTCGGCCGCCCGCCCCGGACCTTGCCTCCACGGGATAACACAAAGCCTCCGGCGGGTTTGTCGGACCTCGGTGCGCGGGCTAGGCTCGCCCCGTCCGCTGGGGAGCGGACGACAAGAACAAGCGGGAGGAAGGGATGCAGTACGCGACCACGCTCCGGACGCTCGTCCGGGCCGCCGCTCTGGGAGGAGCGGCGTTGGCAATGCCGATCGGAATGGCCGAGGCGCAGAACAGCCCCAGCCCGTACCGCCTCGCCGACGACTGGGCGAAACTGCCCGACGGCCGGGAGATGGGCGCGGTCGGCAAGCTGGTGATGGCGCCCGACGGCAACTCCGTCTGGGCGGTCATCCGCTGCGCGCCGCCGCCGGGCGAGGTGGCGCTCCGCGCGCCGGCCACCATCCCCGGCCTCTTCGGCTACGAGTGCCTCGACTCCGAGCTCGACCCGGTCGTCCAGTTCGACCTCGAGGGCAACTTCATGTCGAGCTTCGGCGGCGGTCTCTTCATCTGGCCGCACGGCATCGGCTTCGACCATGACGGCAACATCTGGGTCACCGACTCGGTCAGCACCAACCGCATCCCGGCCGGCGACACGCGCGGCCACCAGGTCATCAAGTTCAGCCCGGCCGGCGAGGTGCTGCTGACCATCGGCACGCCCGGCGTCGCCGGCGGCGGACCCGACCATCTCACCGCGCCGAGCGACGTCGCCTTCGCGCTGAACGGCGACGTCCTCATCGCCGACGGCCACAACGCCGACGGCAACAACCGCGTGATCCGCTTCACGGTCGACGGGGAGTACGTGTCGGAGTTCGGCAAGACCGGCTTCGGCCCGAGCGAGTTCCGCGCCCTCCACGCCATCGCCACCGACGAAGCGGGCCGCATCTATGTCGGCGACCGCGGCAACAACCGCGTCTCGATCTACGAGGACGACGGCACCTATGTGACGAGCTGGCTGCAGTTCGGCCGGCCGAGCGGCATCTTCATCGAGGGCGACACGATCTACGTCGCCGACTCCGAGTCCGACAACGTGCAGAACCCGGGCTTCGAGATGGGCATCCGCATCGGCGAGATCTCGACCGGCTGGGTGAGCGACTTCATCCTCTACCCGTGGGGCAACCCCAACATCACGCTCGGCACCGGCGCCGAGTTCGTGACCGTGGACCGCGACGGCAACATCTACGGCGGCGAGCCCGTCCCGCGCCACATCCAGAAATACGTCCGCGTCCGCCCGTAGCGAGGCACCCACCAGAATCCCCCTCCCCCCTTGTGGGGGAGGTCGGGAGGGGGCCCCGCGGCAAGCGGGGTTTATGAATCCCACGGTGCGATCGAGCATCCGCCGTGGGATTTCGGGAGCCCAGCCTCGCTCCTCTCGACCCCCACCCCGTCCTCCCCACAAGGGCGAGGGAAAAGCAGGCGCGACCTTCCCGGAATTCGCGCAGCCCTCGACCCCCATCCGCTCATCCCCGCGGAGGCGGGGACCCAGAGACCACGCGACCGCCCGGGGCTTGCCGCTCCCGATCCGCAATCGCAGACACCGGAGGACCCTACAGCGTCACCCAGCCATGCTCGCGCTCGTGCGAGTGGTGGTCGAACTCGGGCGCCTCGCTCCACGCCAGCATCGCGTAGAGCCGCGCGCCCGGCGTGAGGGTGAGCGGCGCGAACTCGGAGGCGTCGTGCGGCGCGGCGAAGGTGAGCTGCGTCTGCACCTCGTCCGTCCAGCCCTCGCCGCCCGGCACCCACGCGCTCGGCACGCCCTCGCCGATCCTCGCATGCGTGCCGTCCGCGCCGGCGCGATGCACCTCGGCGCGGACGAGCCCGTTCTCGAACGCCCCGATCAGGAAGCGCGTGCCCGGAAGCTCCTCGCGGTCGTTGAACCCGACCGCCAGCCAGCCGCGCGTCGGCGCGCGGAGGTCGCCGTAGAGCCGGCCGTTGAGATGGGTCCAGCGGAAGGTCATCCCGGCCGCCCTGAACGACTTGTACTCGGCTTGCGCGAGCGCCCCGCGCGCCGGCCCCGCCGCGATCAGCAGCCCCGCCGCCCCCTTCAGCCACTCGGGCCGCGTCGTGTCGCTGCCGGACATCTCGCGAAATGCCGCGCCGGGCCGAGGCGCCTCACGCCGCGCAGAGTCGGAACCTGATGCCCCGCGGGGTGTCGCATCGCGGTCGTTCGCCATCGGACTTCTCCCCATTTTCGGGCCGCATGAAGCTCGCCTCGACGCTTATTGTCAAGTATCTTGACTAAATGCCTCGCTCGACCCGACGCGACGACCCTGATCTACCCGACGGCCTCGCCGGCGATCCGCCCGATCACATCGGCTGGCTGCTGTGGCGCGCGAGCGAGGCCTGGGTCGAGCGCTTCGTCTCGGAGATGCAGGCGCGCGGCTGGCCCGAGTTCACGCTCTCGCGCTCGCGCCTCCTCTCCTGCCTCGACCGGGGATCCGGCGCTCGCCTCGGCGACCTCGCCGGGAGAGCCGGCCTCACCAAGCAGGCCGCCCAGCAGCTCGTCGACGAGCTCGTGGCGGCCGGCCTCATCGCCCGCCGCCCCGACCCCACCGACGCGCGCGCCAAACTCATCGCCTTCACCCGAAGAGGCCTCCGCTTCCTGAAGGAGGCGGACGCGGTGAAGGCCGGACTGGAGGCCTCGCTCGCCTCCCGCCTCGGCCCCCGCGACTTCCCCCAGCTCCGCCGTCTCCTTACTCGCGTTGAGTTCTAGCCGGCGGAGCGACGCGCAACGCATCCACATTGTCATCCTCCGGCTCGACCGGAGGACCGGGTCCCTCGAAGCAAACGTCGCACGCGAAGCGGATGCCGCTTTTGCGGTACCCTCTTGACCTCTGCCCGTGAGCCCGGTGGCCGGCCGGCTACGCGCCATCAGCTGCCGGCAGCTTGTGCTGCCTGAAGAACGCCTCGGCGGTCGACCACGCGCGCCGCCGAGCTTCGTTCTCCCTCCATCTCTTCGGGTCCCTGACCAGCCGGTGCCACCGATCCTGCTCGAGGAGAGCGTTGTAGACCTCGAGGGGGAGGGGCTCGATCGAATCGATCCGGCATTCGATGGGCGTGTCGCCGAAGAGCTCGTCGTGCCACGCGCCGACTCCCGTCTCGATGTCGAAGTCGATGACCTGCTGCTGGGCGATCGACCGCGTCCGGATGAATCCGCCTTCCACCGACACGACCAGGCAGATGATGCTCGACGGACCGAACCGCGTGGCATGGATGATGTCTCCGGTGGCCAAGCGCGTCAGCGGATTGGCCGTCCACCGGCGCATCGGAGGCTTTCCCTGCCACAGACCCTCGAACCGCTGCCGGATCTCGTCGGTCAGGAGTTGGGGCGGCGGCGGCAGCGATCCGCCCGGTAGCCGGATCGGAGCGGACCGCTCCCAAGGATCGCCATGCGCGACCAGCTTGCCTTCATCCACGAGGGCGACCAGGCGAACCCGCAGCATCATGTCACCCGTCTGACGGTAGGGATCGCCGTGATAGCCGAGCACGTTGCCGATGATCCGGGCGGCGGACCGCCACTCCTCCGCCGCGGCCTCGTTCAGGATCCACTCGTCGAAGAAGTCGATCGGCGCCGAGACCAGCCCGTCCTCCGTCACCACCCGGAACGGCGCGTTCTCGCCTTGCAGCTTCCGCCACTGCCGCCTCGCATCCTCCCGCTCTGCGGTAGTGATCGGGCGCTCGGTGCCGAAGAGCGTGCGAAGGTCCTCCTCGATCACCGCCGCCATGTGTCGGCCGGGATAGCGGTCCCCGCCGCCCTCGGGCCTCACCATGGGCAGCTGAACGTCCATGATGTCGTAGGGCCGGTCGCCGAGCCGGTCGGCGCAGGCCAGGAAAAACGCGAGCTCGCTGGCGGAGTTGCGTCCGAACCATACGACCAGGCGCGCGTCGGTCGTCGCGACGCGCTCCCAGAACCCGGCGAGCGCGGCTTCCTCCTTCGCGACGTCGAAGTCGCTGTAGACCTCCGACCACCACGCCGCCCGCGCCGCGGGCGTGTACGGCTCTATCGGCCCGCAACCGAGATCGTCCTGGAAGCGCAGCACCTCGTCGTCCAGCCCCGCGAGCCGCACCGCCCGGACCAGCGAGCCGCCGGCGGACATGCCAGGCGCGAGGTGAAGGGTCGTCATTTCAGAAATCGGTCCGGCATGAGAGAAGATCGCTATCGTTCGGGTACGTGGGACGAGGGCGAGCGAGAATGTACGACTTCCCGGAGGATTTCGACGCTGACGTCTTTGTCGGGACGACGTTGCAGATGATCTCGTTCAATTTCAACACGATACACTTCCAGTTCGAGGACCCGCTGCTCGCTCACCTCTATGTCGATGCGTTCAACTCGGTGCGATACAAGAAGCCTGGAGGCGAGTTCAAACGGCTGACGGTCCAAGATCGCTCGTCCGACCTGATGGAGCTCCTGGAGCTGTCGGTGCTCGCGTGCACGATCGACCCCAAAGACAAGGACATTCTGAGTTTCGAGTTCGACGGTCAGTACGCATTACGCTTCGAGGCGGAGCGGAACGGCTACGAGGAGTACTCGGTCAGGATCGGCGAGCGGGAGATCTATATTTAGGCCGGGTTCAATCGCCGCCCCGCGCATTGCGAACGAAACGGCAACCTGCTTCCCTTCGGCGGTGCTGGCCGATTCGCTGAAGACCTACGCCTATCTCGACAAGCTGAACCCGGAGCAGCGCGCGGCGGTGCTGCATGGCGCCGAGCCGGCCCTCCTCCAGGACACCCGCCCGCTGCTCGTCATCGCCGGCGCGGGGTCGGGCAAGACCAACACGCTCGCCCATCGGGTCGCCCATCTCATCGTCAGCGGCGTCGATCCGCGGCGCATCCTCCTCCTCACCTTCACAAGGCGGGCGGCGAGCGAGATGGCGCGCCGCGTCGACCGCATCACCCGCGCGGTGATGGGGGCGTCGGCGTCGATCGAGACCCTCGCCTGGTCGGGCACCTTCCACGCCATCGGCGCGCGGCTCCTAAGGGAGTGCGCAGAGGAGATCGGCCTCGCCCCGTCCTTCACCATCCACGACCGCGAGGACTCGGCGGACCTCATGAATCTCGTCCGCCACGAACTCGGCCTCTCGCGGAAGGAGAGCCGCTTCCCGACCAAGGGCACGTGCCTCGCGATCTACTCGCGCGCCGTCAACGCCGCGCTGCCGCTGAGCGAGGTGCTGCCGCTGGCCTTCCCGTGGTGCGCCGACTGGGAGGAGGAGCTGCGGACCCTGTTCGGCGCCTATGTCGAGGCCAAGCAGGCGCAGGGCGTCCTCGACTACGACGACCTCCTTCTCTACTGGGCGCAGATGGTCGCCGAGCCCGCGCTGGCGGAGCGCGTCGGCGAGCGCTTCGACCACATCCTGGTCGACGAGTACCAGGACACCAACAAGCTCCAGGCCGACATCCTGCTGTCGCTGAAGCCGGAAGGCGCCGGCCTCACCGTGGTCGGCGACGACGCCCAGTCGATCTATTCGTTCAGAGCCGCGACGGTCAGGAACATCCTCGATTTCCCCGGCGCCTTCGATCCGAAGGCCCGGGTCGTCACCCTCGACCGCAACTACCGCTCGACCCAGCCGATCCTCACCGCCGCCAACGCCGTGATCGCGCTCGCCGCCGAGCGCTTCACCAAGGACCTCCGCTCCGAGCGCCACGGCGGCGACCGCCCCGACCTCGTCACCGTCGCCGACGAGTCCGCGCAGGCCGACTACATCGTCGAGCGTGTCCTTCAGAACCGCGAGGCCGGCCAGCTCCTGAAGGCGCAGGCGGTCCTCTTCCGCGCCGCCCATCACAGCGGCCCGCTCGAGGTCGAGCTGACGCGGCGGAAGATCCCGTTCGTGAAATATGGCGGCCTGAAATTCCTCGACTCGGCACACGTCAAGGACGTGCTCGCCGTGCTCCGTTTCGCCGAGAACCCGCGCGACCGCGTCGCCGGCTTCCGCGTCCTCCAGCTCCTGCCCGGCCTCGGCCCGGCCACCGCCGCCGAGATGCTGGAGCGCCTCGCCACCGACCCCGGCCGGCCCTTCGCGGCCTTCGAGCCGAACGCCCGCATCGCCACGCCCTGGCAGGCTTTCGCCCACCTCCTCGACGGCCTCCGCGCCAACGAGGCGCAGTGGCCCGCTCAGCTCGATCGGGTCCGTAGATGGTACGAGCCGATCCTCGAGCGCCGGCACGACGACGCGGGTCTTCGTCTCGCCGACCTCATCCAGCTCGAGCAGATCGCCTCCGGCTATCCGAGCCGCGAGCGCTTCCTGACCGAGCTCACCCTCGACCCGCCCGAGGCGACCGGCGGCCACGCCATCGACCCGATGCTCGACGAGGATTTCCTGATCCTCTCGACCATCCACTCGGCCAAGGGCCTCGAATGGAGCTCGGTCTTCGTCCTCAACGTGGTCGACGGCTGCATCCCCTCCGACATGGCCGGCGGCACGCCCGAGGAATACGAGGAGGAGCGGCGGCTCCTCTACGTCGCGATGACGCGCGCGAAGGACCACCTCACGCTGATGGTGCCGCAGCGCTTCTACGTGCACCACCAGCCCAGAAACGGCGACCGCCACCTCTATGCGCTCCGGAGCCGCTTCATCCCCAAGGAGATGCTTCCGCTCTTCGCCGACCGTTTTTGGCCGCCGCCCTCGGCCGCCGCGTCCCGCCGCGGCGAGCGCGTGCAGCCGATCGACATTGGCGCCCGGATGCGTGCGATGTGGCGCTAGGCTCGTTCTCAGGCTAGGCCTGGGCCGTGCTGAGATTTCCTCGCCGTCGCGCCCCCGCGCCGCAGCCCGGAGCCGCCCCCCATCCGGCGGCCGAGGCGCCTGCGCCTCCTGCTCCGCGGGTCCTCAAGCAGGATCAGGAACTCGACGGCATCGAGTTCTGGCATGTCCCGGACCCGGTCGCCGACCGTGTGCGGGACTGGTTCGCCGGCCGCATCGAGGCCACCCGGCTCGACGGCAACCGCTCGGTCCATGTCGCCCACCCCGACGACCCCGAGCGCCTCATCAAGATCAAGGGCGCCGGCTTCAATGGCGGCCCGGTGCAGTTCGGCACGTTCCACAAGACCGGTCCGCTATTCCCGGCCTTCGACTTCAACGGACAGGCGATGGAGGACGTCGCCATGGGCCATG
>JADYYB010000219.1 GCA_020853895.1 Bauldia sp. | reverse complement strand
CCCGCCTCGAGGGCAAGCTCGCCGACGAAGGCCCAGCGCCCGTCCTCGTTTGCCGCGACCTCGGCCTGGAAGGCGTCGTCGACATAGAGGCGCACCGCCGACCCGGCCGGCGCCGCGCCACTCGCCAGGAGGCCGCCAGCCGTCTCGACCTCGACCGTGGCCACGCTCACGGGTGGGCCCAGGGGCGTGGCCGGGCCCGCCGGCGCCGGCGGGTCGGGCGCGCGTGACGGGAACGGCTCCGCTTCGGCTGCGGGCTCCGCGAGCGGTGCTGGCTCAGGCGGCAGGGACGGCTGGACCGGTTCCACCGGTGGAGAGTCCGGGGATGCCGGCGAGGCGGCGGCGCCGGGAGGCAAGCCCTCCGAACCCAGCGGTTCGGGACCCGGCGCCGAGACGGGCGGCTCTTCGATCGACGGCGGCGGAGAGAGGGGCGGCGACGCGGCGATCGGGTCGTGCGGCGCGGGGACCGGTGCGAGAGCCGCGGGCGGGGTCGGCACCATGGCTATCTGAGCGTCGGCCTCGGGAGGCGGCGCGAGGGGCCTCAGTGCCGACGGACCGGAGACGGGGGCGTCGCGGAGGCCACCGGCCTCCGGGGTAAGTGAAAACAGCCCCTCCTCCGCAACGATTTCGGGCGGCGGCGCGGCTGGGCGTGGCGCACCCGGCTCCTCGTCCTCATCAACTGCGGGAGGCACGGGGGACGGGAGCGAGCGGGCCGGCGGCGCCGACGAGGCCGGTTCGGGCAAAGCTTCGACCGGGGGTGCCGGGAGTACCTGCGGGGGCTGAACCGGCGCCGAAGGAGGCGCTGGAACGAGGGGCTCGACGCCCGGTGGCCCTTCGGCGACGTCAGGCCCGGCTGCGGGCGGTGAAAGCGGTATCGGGGTTGGTGCGGCCAAGCGGTCCGGAGCGACCGCGAGTTCAGGCACTACGGGGAGCGGAACAGGCGCAGCGGGCGGCTCGCCTTGAGCCGGGGGCACCGGTGCGGCGGGCGCGCGTGAAGGAGGAACCTCGACCAGCGGCGCACTCGGCACGGGCTGCTCGGGCACACCGGGTTGGGCGGCCGGCGCGGGTTCGGGTGCCGGCGGGGACGGCGGTGCAGGCTCGGGCGGTAGAGGCGCCGGTTCCTCCGCGGGCAGGTCTGGTGCCGGGGGTGGAGCCTGCGGTACCTCCTCCGGGAGCGCCCGCTCGTCCGCGGGCGGGGGCGGTATGGCGGGGACGACCGGCATCGGGGTCGGGCGGGGGAGCTGCAGCACCTCGGTGGGGCGACCGGGTTCGGTCATGGCGACCAGCGCCTCGCTCGCGCCGGGCGGCGGGACGAGGACCGAGATGCGCTGGTCGGCGATCAGCTGGACGCGCCCGTCGGCCGAGGTGACGCGCAGCGCGAGGTCGTGCGCGCCGGGCGCGAGCGGGGCGTCGAGCTCGAGGCCCCAGGCGCCCTCCCCGTTGGCGACCGCGCGCGCGGCCGTCGCGCCGTTGTCGAAGATCTCGACGCGCGCGCCGGGCTCGGCCTCGCCGAGGAGCCGCGCCACGCCCGAGGCCTCGACGGTGACGAGGCCGAAGCGTGGCGCTGCGAGCGGCGGATCGGGATTGGCGGGTACAACGTCCCGGCCCACATCTGCCGCGAGGGGCACGGGGTTGAACGGTCCGGAATCGGTGGCGAGCGCCTCCGAAACGGGCGAGCCTTGGCCTGCAACGGCGAGGTATGGACTTGGGGCTTCTGCGGCCGGAACGGCCGCGGCATCCGCCGCCTCGGAAACGGCAGCCACAGCCACCGGCGCCCCGCTCTCCGCCTGCGGTCCCAGCGCGCCTCGCGGCAGCGCCAGCCCCGCCGCGAGGACGGCGAGCGCGACGGCACTCGCGAGAATCAAGGTAACGGCGCGCTGCGTTCTGTCCATCTCGGTACCCGGCGAGGCCCGCGCGCAGCCCCTCGGAAACGCCCGCGCCGAGGGGCGCGTTCCCGTTTCCTTCCCGAGGCTTACACGAGCAGGCCGCCCGCGGGCAAGAAAGCCGCGTTTCGCGCCGGGCTCGCTTGACCGCTCCGGAGGCCAATGCCACATCAACCGGAGCATGGCCCTCCTCACCAGCGTCTGCGTCTATTGCGGTGCGAGCCGGGGACGCGACCCGATCTACGCCACCGCCGCCGAAGCCTTCGGCCGCCTCCTCGCCGAGGCGGGCGTGCGGCTCGTCTATGGCGGCGGCTCGGTCGGGCTGATGGGGATCGTGGCGCGCAGCGTGCTCGCCCATGGCGGCGGCGTCAGCGGCATCATCCCGCAGTTCCTCAAGGACCGCGAGATCATGCTCGACGCGGTGCCCGACCTCACCGTCACGGTCGACATGCACGAACGGAAGCGCCTGATGTTCGAGAAGGCCGACGCCTTCGTCGCCCTTCCCGGCGGCATCGGCACGCTCGAGGAGACGGTCGAGATGATGACCTGGGCGCAGCTCGGGCGGCACGCCAAGCCGGTGCTGCTGGTCAACATCAACGGCTTCTGGGAGCCGCTGGTGCAGCTCCTCGGCCACATGGACGCCGAAGGGTTCCTGCACAAGGACTTCCTGCCCGACACGCGCGAGCCGTACCTCACCTGCGAGGGCGTCCAGGAGGTCATCCCGACGCTCGAGCGGGCGCTCGCCAGCGTGCCGGAAGCCGAACTCGACCAGCCGAGCCCGACGCTGCTTTAGGGCCGCCTCCTCTCCTTCTCCTTACTCCCTCCCTCCGCTTCCCCGGCGAAAAGCCGGGGTCCATGCAGGCCTCCCCTCCGAGCTCAACGCAAGAAAAAGGATGGGCCCCGACTTTCGTCGGGGAAGCGGTCTCTGTGGCGCGATCGGAACGACTCCCAACGAAGCCTCTTGCGTCACCGTTATGTTATAACGTAGCAGTTATAATGTAACGTCATTCAACGAGAGGGGACAATGAACAGACGATCGCGCCTCCACCTCGCCGCGCTTCTCGCGGGCGTGGCTACCATCGGTCCGGCCCTCGCCCAGGACGGACCGGCCTCCCATCTCCTGGTCGGCGATACCGCGGCCGATCGGCTCTATGTCTATTCCGTGCCCGAGTTCGACCTCGTCGCCGATCTCGCCGGGATCAGGGTCGGCTCCCATTCGGGCATCATCGCCCTCCCCGACGGGCGGGCGCTCATCCCCGACGAGATCGCCAAGCAGCTGGTGGTCCTCCAGCTCTCGGACGACGCCGCGCCCGCTGTCGTCGCGCGCGTGCCGATGCCGATCTTCCTCGAGAACATCCAGGTGTGGTCGGCGGTCGACCCCAGGCTCGAGCACTATCTCTCGATCTCCAACGACGACGATTCGAGCGTCGGCGTGCTGACCATCGTCGACCTCCGGACCTACGAGCCGCGGCAGATCAAGATCGAAGGCGGCGAAGGAGGCGAGATGCACGTGGTGGCCGGCGGCGACCCGGCGATGGTGTTCCTGCACCTCACCGACCGGGTCGACGTCTATCCATTGGCGGCGTTGATCGACGAGGAGACCGGCCAGGCGAGCATCCTGGACGGGGAGATCGCGCCGGTCGCCACCTTCCCGGTGGGCGAAGGCGGGCACAGCGACTCGTTCTCGGTCACGGCCGGCAAGTGGACCGGCTCGACGCTGCGCGGGCTCGAGATCGCCACGCTGGACGCCAACGGGGTCTCGGGCGCGGCGACGCTGCCGTGGGACGCCGACGGGCTCAGCGGCGGCCGCAACGCGCGCCAGCGCCTCACGCCCGACGGGGCGTTCGAGTTCGGGCCGCTCAACGCCTCGCTGCCGCCCGAGCAATGGGCCGACGTCAAGGTCGACCTCCACTGGGTGGACCTTACGGACGAGACGGTCACGCGCATCCCGCTCGCGGGCGGCGTGGTCGGCCGCGGCGGAGTGAGCCAGCTCTACGCGGTCTACGCCAACGTCCATCCGGAGGGCGATTTCGTCAATCTCGTGGACGTGGACAGCGACTCCCCGACCTTCCAGGAGGTGGTGGCGCGCATCGCCCTCGATCCGCTGAGCAACGGGCCGGTGGCCGGCTCGCCGACCGCCGGCCGGCAGGCGCGTCACTCCGGCATCACGCCGGACGGGGCCTTCGCCTTCGTCAGCCATGGCGGCGAGGGCAAGATCTCGGTCATCGACACGGCGAGCCGGAGCGTCATCGAGACGATCGTCACGCCGACCTCGCTCTCGGGCGGCGGCTATCTGATCGGCACCACGCTGGGCGCGCCCATCTT
>JADYYB010000218.1 GCA_020853895.1 Bauldia sp. | reverse complement strand
TCGGCTTCTGGGAGCGCGCCTTCGGCGGGTTCGTCGAGGCGCAGATGCAGCGGGCCGATCGAGAGATCAGCAATTTCCTGCACAGCTACGACGACGCCGCTCTCGCCGCCTTCGGCTATCGCCGGGTGGGGCGGAAGGGCAGCAAGTAAGTCAGCGCGCGCCGAGAGGCGCTTCATCTGACTGAGCCGTTGGGCGGAGCTAGTCTCCGCCCTTTGCTTTTCTGGGGGCGGATTGCGGTCCCGCCCGCGCGACATCTGCCGGACGAGAGCGGGGCCCCGAGCGAGCCGTCCTAGCCGTCAGACGGAGCGCGAACCGGCACCAGCGCCCGCGAGGCAAGGAGCATCAGCTCGGCCTGGCGGCTGGTCCCGGTCTTGGAAAAGATCCTGTCGAGGTGAGTCCTGGCCGTCGTGATCGCGATGCCCAGGGCATCGGCCGTGTCGCCAAGCGAGTCCCCGCCGAGGAGACCGGCGAGGACGCGGGCCTCGGCACCGGTCAGGCGGTAGGCCTCCGCCACTGCCCGAGCGTCCTCCTCCGGCTCGCCAGGGGCGCTCACGAACACCGCGGCGACGGCCTCCGGCTGAAGCTGCGACCGCCTCTCGCTGCCAGTCAGCGGCAAGATATGAGCGAAGGTCGCCTCGGAGACATCGTCCGACAGGCGAATCCCGAGACCGACCTTGCCGATCGATCCTTCCGCGACGGCGGCGAGCCTGATGGCGCTCTGGAGCTCCCGCGCCGCCGCGGGATCCTCGGTACCGAGGACGCCGTGGGAGCTCCGGATCGGATACCCGGCTTCCAGCATGCTCTCGGCCGCCCGGTTGGCATGGAGGACAAGACCGCGATCGTTGGTCAGCACGACGCCGCAGCGCAACGTGTCGAGGGCTTGCGCCATCTGGGTCCGCTCGATCGTGCGGGCGTCGAGAACATTGCTGATCGTCACGGCGCGGCGCACATGCGGCAGGAGCAGGCCGCCAAGCTCTACCTCCCGGTCGGTGATGGGGCCACGATCCACACTCCGACCGAACGCCACTCCGGAAAACCGTCTGGGCGTATGCACCAGGAAGTACTGGAGGATGTCCACGATGCCCCCGCGGGCCGACTCCCGCATGTACGGAGAGGCCTCCACGTCGGCAGGAGGCACGTCCCTCGACACGATGAACGGCCTGTCGATCGAGGACATCGTGGCCAGCGTTCGCCCCAGCACCTCATTGATCTCGCCGAGATGCTTGGTGGGCAGTTGCGCCCATTCGGGCTCGAGCCCGACGATATGGTGGACGAGCAATCGGTTGCCCGGAAGGTCGACCAGATGGAGGGACCCGCTCTTGCACCGCAACGCGTCGGCCATCGCCAAGAGCGTTTGCGGCCAAAGGGCCGGGTCGAGGGCGCAGTCGTAGATCGCGCCGATCAGGTTAGACAGCTCACCAGGCAACAACTTCTGTCGCGAAGTAGATCCCGGCCATTCCAGTCCGTCGGGCTGCATCGGACCACTCGCTCGGCCTCAGCAACGTCAGACGGGAGGCTATCAACTCCGGTCCCATCCTCCAAACGCATGATGCGTCCCCAACCGCGGCGCGAGCAAATAAGCGCCGGCGTTTTGGATGCTTCGGCACAGGAGGGAATTGTGATCGGAACCCTGTCGAGATCTCTCGGCGCAAAAGTATCGAGGATTGCGGTCGCCACGCTGGCCGTGGCGGCGGCGATGCTCTTGCCGCCGGTGAACGCTCAGGCCGCCGATGCAGGTGCCTTGGGCGGAGGAGGCGGAGGCGAGTTCCGGATAAGGTGCGAGCCCGGGGACCAGCTCGTGGGCATCGATACGATGGCCACCCACGTGATCGACTTCATTGCGCCGGTCTGCGGCAACCGCAGGACCGATCCCCTCGCCACTTACGGACGGCCCTCGGTCGGCGGACAGGTGGGAACCCTCCGCAAGCCGAGATGTCCGCCGTCCGGCGTGGTGACGATCCTCCACGTCTTCATCGACCGCACCCCGCTCGTCAGCCGCGTCGGCTTCACGTGCTGGAACATCGTGAACAATGCGATGAGCGACAGCTTTGCCGACTATGGCGGGGAGAGCGTCAACGACCGGCGGCTGATCTGTCCGCCGGGCGAGATCGGCGTCGGCATCTACGGCCGCGCGGGGACTGCGATCGACCAGCTTGGCCTGATCTGTGAGCCCTGGCAGGTTGCCGCGGTTCAGCCGCCGCCGCCCATCGCGGTTCCGGGGCCCCAGCCAGGGCAGCCTCAGCCGCCGCCCCAGGGCCAGGCAGTCACCGTGAGGCTGACCGTCGAGCTCTACAATCTACCCGACGGCGTCGGCCAAAAGATCGGTGACCTTGCGGCCCAGACGCCGGGAGTGACGCTTCTCGAGCCCTGTCGAGACAACTGGTGCCATGTGACGTGGCCTGGAGGCACGGGATGGGTCTTCGACGGGCCAGAGTACGATTCGCTCGTGATGTAGGGAGCGCTCGCGACGCCCTCGAGGTTCAGGGAGAGGCGGGCTGGTCGCCGCTGCGAAACAAGGCTGCCGACGCCTGGCGGTTCGAACAAGATCGAAGGGCGGAGCCAGCCTCCGCCCTTCGGCTTATGCCGGAGCCGGGCTTTCGAGGACGAGAGTCGACCAGCCGTCGCGCTCCGACTGGCGGAGAAGGCGAAGGCCGCCGCTGCGGTAGGCGGCGACGACCTGCGAGGCTTGCTCGGGCAGGATGCCGGAGAGGACCGCAAAGCCGCCCGGCGCGAGCTCCCGGGCGAGGGCGGGGGCGAGCTGGGCGAGCGGGCGGGCGAGGATGTTCGCCACGATCAGGCCGTAGGGGCCGCGGCCCGCGATGACCGGGTGCGAGAGGCCGGCGGCGACGGCGAAATCGAGATGACGGAGGGTGCCGTTGAGGGCCGCGTTCTGGCGGGCGACCTCGATGGCGATCGGGTCGATGTCGGTGGCGAGCACCGGCGTGCGCCAAGTCCTGGCGATGGCGATGGCGAGCACGCCGGTGCCAGTGCCGAGGTCGAGCGCGTTGCCGACGAGGTGGGTGCGCGCGATGCGCGCGATGGCTTCGAGGCAGCCGGCGGTCGAGCCGTGATGGCCGGTGCCGAAGGCCTCGCCCGCCTCGATCTCGAGGCCGATCAGGTTCGGCGTGAGCCGGTCGCGACTGTGCGAGCCATGCACCAGGAAGCGGCCGACGCGCACCGGGCCGAGCCCGGCGAGGCTCTTGGCGACCCAATTGGTCTCCGGCAGGTCGTGGGTCTGCCACGTTGGCGCGGCGCCGAGCACGGCGCCGCTCGTCCGCTGGAGGAGAAGGAGATCCTCGGGCCGCGGCGGGGACTCCAGGTAAAGCGTGAGCTCCCAGCTGCCGTCGGCCGCCTCGGCCGCGTCCAGCGCGGCGTCACCGAGCGCCGTCTCGCCGATGGCATCGGCGATCCGCTGCGCATCGGCCTCGCCAAGACGGGGCAGGGTGACGGTGTAGGGCATCGGGAGGTTGGGCTAAGGCCGCTCGACGAAGCTGTCGAGGACGCGTTTCTGGCCGGCGTGGTCGAAGTCGATGGTCAGCTTGTTGCCCTCGATGACCATGACCGTGCCGCCGCCGAATTTCTGGTGGAAGACGCGCTCGCCCTTCCGGAAATTCGAGGCCGTCGCGGTCACGCTCTTGGCCACCAGCTCGCCCTCGATGGTGAGCGGCTGGTTCGAATAGCGCGGCTGGCTCGCGGCGCCGCCGCGCTGGCGCTGGGCGCGCTGCCAGCCGGGCGTGCCGTAGCTGGTCGAGAAGGCCTCGGCCTCGTCGAAGCGGCTCGCGCCGTAGGGCGAGGAGCCGTAGCCGCTGTAGCCGCCGTAGTTGTTGGCCGGCTCGGCGACCTCGACCTGCGCTTCGGGCAGCTCGTCGAGGAAGCGCGAGGGCGCGGTCGACTGCCAGAGGCCGTGGATGCGGCGATTGGAGGCGAACCAGACATAGGCGCGCTTCTTGGCCCGGGTCAGGCCGACATAGGCGAGACGGCGCTCCTCCTCGAGCGAGGCGGTGCCGCCCTCGTCGAGCGAGCGCTGGTTGGGGAAGACGCCTTCCTCCCAGCCGGGCAGGAAGACGGTCTCGAACTCGAGCCCCTTGGCCGAGTGGAGCGTCATGATCGAGACCTTGTCGGCCTCGCCCTCGCGCTCGGCGTCCATGACCAGCGCGATATGCTCGAGGAAGCCGGCCATGGTCTCGAACTCCTCCATCGAGCGGACGAGCTCCTTGAGGTTCTCGAGACGGCCCGGCGCGTCGGCCGAGCGGTCGTTCTGCCACATCTCGGCGTAGCCCGACTCCTCGAGGATCAGCTCGGCGAGGTCGGTGTGCTTCATCGTGCCGAGCTGGTCGCGCCAGCGGGCGAAATTGCCCATCAGTTCGCGGAGCGCGGTGCGGGCCTTGGAGTTCAGCTCCTCGGTCTCGGCGAGGTCGGCGGCGACCTGCATCAGCGGCACGCGCTGGGCACGGGCGAAGTCGTGGAGGGTCTGCACGGTCGCCTCGCCGATGCCGCGGCGCGGGACGTTGACGATGCGCTCGAAGGCAAGGTCGTCGGCGGGCTGGGAGACGGCGCGGAAATAGGCCAGCGCGTCGCGGATCTCCTGGCGCTCGTAGAAGCGCGGGCCGCCGATCACGCGGTAGGGGAGGCCGAGGGAGACGAAGCGGTCTTCGAAGGAGCGCATCTGGAAGGAGGCTCTAACGAGGATCGCCATCTCGTTCAGCGAATGCTGCTTGCGCTGCAGCTGCTCGATCTCCTCGCCGATGGCGCGCGCCTCTTCCTCCGAATCCCAGGCCGAGGTGAGATGCACCTTCTCGGCCTCGGGATCGACCGCGTCGGTGAAGAGCGTCTTGCCCAGCCGGTCGCGGTTGAAGGAGATGAGGTGCGAGGCGGCGGCGAGGATCGGCGCGGTCGAGCGGTAATTGCGCTCGAGGCGGATGACGACGGCGCCGGGAAAATCCTTCTCGAAACGGAGGATGTTGTCGACCTCCGCGCCCCGCCAGCCATAGATCGACTGGTCGTCGTCGCCCACGCAGCAGACGTTCTTCGAGCCCTGGGCGAGGAGCCGCAGCCAGAGATACTGCGCGACATTGGTGTCCTGGTACTCGTCGACCAGGATATAGCGGAAGCGGCGGTGGTAGTCGGCCAGCACGTCGTGGCGCATGCGGAAGAGCCGCAGGCACTCCAGCAGGAGGTCGCCGAAATCGACCGCGTTGAGGGTCTTCAGCCGCGCCTGGTAGGCCTCGTAGAGATCCTTGCCCCTGCCGTTGGCGAAAGCCGCGCCGTCGCTCGGCGATAGATCGGAGGGCGAAAGGCCGCGGTTCTTCCAGCCGTCGACGAGATGGGCGAACTGGCGCGCCGGCCAGCGCTTCTCGTCGATGTTCTCGGCGAGGATCAGCTGGCGCATCAGGCGCACCTGGTCGTCGGTGTCGAGGATGGTGAAGTTCGGCTTGAGGCCGACGAGCTCGGCGTGACGCCGCAGGATCTTCACCCCGATCGAGTGGAACGTGCCGAGCCACGGCATGCCCTCGACCTGGCCGCCGATCAGGGAGCCGATGCGCTCGCGCATCTCGCGCGCGGCCTTGTTGGTGAAGGTGACGGCCAGGATCTCGCTCGGCCAGGCGCGCTTGGTGGCGAGGATATGGGCAATGCGCGTGGTCAGGACGCGGGTCTTGCCGGTGCCGGCGCCGGCCAGCACGAGCACCGGGCCCTCGGTGGTCTCCACCGCCAGGCGCTGCTCGGGGTTGAGCTTGTCGAGATAGGGCGTCGGCTTCTGGCCGAGAGCGCGCGCGGCCAGCCCGCTCCGCTGCGGCAGGGCGTCTTCTTCGGGCACGGAAAGGGCGCGCTGATCGCGCTCGGCGGTCATATCGTCAACTACTCGAATCTTGCGGAGAACACTATAGCAACAGATGGGGCGCCGGGAGGGCGAAGGGAAGCCTCGGTAAGGCACGAGACGGTCATGGGAAAGATGCTATGGTGAGTCGTGGGGGCCGGCGCGGATTTCCGGTGGGCGGGCTGGCGTTGGCAGCTTCGTTGCACCGCGCCATATCACTCCGGCGCAGCGCGTCGGCCGGCCGAGTTCCCGGTTGCGTGCGTGGGTCTGGAGGGTGCTCCCGAAGCGGAGTGCGGATGCATGTCGATCGCCTTGGCAAACTCTAGCGCGCGCGGCCGCAACGCGGTCGGCTCGGCGATCGGCGAGCTCGACCTCATCCTCGGCGACCGGCTGCTGACCGACGAGGCGGCGCTGCGCGTGCACACCCACACCACGACCGGCCTTGCGGCGCAGCTGCCCGACGCGGTCGCGCTGCCCGAAACCACCGAGGAGGTGGCGCGGATCGTCAAGGTGGCGGCGAGTTTCGGCGCGCCGCTGATCCCGTTCGGGGCGGGGAGCTCGCTCGAGGGGCACGTCAACGCGCCGTTCGGCGGCATCTCGGTCGATCTCCGGCGGATGAACCGCGTGCTGGCGGTGCGGCCGTCCGACCTCGACTGCACGGTCGAGGCGGGCGTGACGCGCGAGCAGCTCAACGAGCGGCTGCGCGGCGAGGGCTATTTCTTCCCGGTCGATCCGGGCGCCAACTCCACGCTGGGTGGGATGGCGGCGACGCGCGCCTCGGGCACGACCACGGTCCGCTACGGCTCGATGCGCGACAACGTTGTGTCGCTGAAGGCGGTGATGGCCGACGGCAGCGTTGTCACGACCGCCGGGCGGGCGCGGAAATCCGCGGCCGGGTACGATCTCACGCGGCTCCTCATCGGCTCGGAAGGGACGCTCGGCATCATCACCGAGCTGACGCTCCGGATATACGGCCTGCCGGCCAGTATCGCCGGCGGCTATTGCCCGTTCCCCTCGATCGGGGCCGCCTGCGACGCGACGATCCTCGCCATCCAGAGCGGCATCCCGGTGGCGCGCATCGAGCTCCTCGAGCCGGTGCAGATCCGCGCCTCCAACCGCTACTCCAATCTCAGCCTGGCCGAGGTGCCGAGCCTCTTCCTCGAGTTCCACGGCACGGAAGCGGCGGTGGCCGAGCAGGCGACCGCGTTCGGCGCGATCGCCGCGAAGTTCGGCGGCGGGCCGTTCGAGTGGGACAGCCGGCCGGAGGAGCGCGAGCGCTTCTGGAAGGCGCGCAAGGACGCGTTCTGGGCGGCCACCGCGCTCCGCCCCGACGCGCGCACCACCTCGACCGACGTGTGCGTGCCGCTCTCGCGCCTCGCCGACTGCGTGCGCGAGATCGAGGCCGACCTCAAGGGGCACGGCCTCGTCGCGCCGATCCTCGGCCATGTCGGGGACGGCAATTTCCACGTGCTCCTCGCCGTCGACTGGGACGACCCGAGCGAAGCGGCTCGTGCCGACGCGTTCATGAAGCGGCTCGCCGAGCGGGCTATCGCCATGGACGGGACGTGCACCGGCGAGCACGGCGTGGGGCAGGGCAAGATGGCGTATCTCGCAGCAGAGCATGGCGCCGGCGTTCCGGTGATGCGCGCGATCAAGACCGCGCTCGACCCGCTCGGCATCATGAATCCCGGCAAGATCCTGCCGGGCTGACGGAGGCGGAGAACTGCACCGGGTCTACCTCATAATCGGCGGCGCCACTGTTCTCGCTCTCTTCGCCGCGCTGCTCGTTCCGCCCTTCGTCGACTGGAACGTCTTCAAGGACCGGTTCGAGGGCGAGGCGACGCGCCTCCTCGGCCAGCCGGTCGAGGTGGCGGGCGACCTCGACCTCACGCTCCTGCCGTTCCCGGTCCTGACCTTCAACGACGTCCGGATCGGCGACCGCGAGGGCGACCCGATGATGACGGTCGAGCGGTTCCGCGCGCGGCTCGATATCCCCCCGCTCCTCGGCGGCGACGTGCAGTTCGACGAGATCGAGTTCGACGCGCCGCGCCTCGCCATCAACATCGACGACAACGGGCAGCTCGACTGGATGCTCGGCAGCCATAGCGCACTCACCGCCGCCGACCTGCCGCGGATCGGGCTGCAGAACGTCTCGGTGCGCGACGGCAGGGTGACCTTCACGGACGGACGCTCGGGCCTCCAGCTGCAGCTGACCGAGCTGAACACGACACGGGTGACGGCCCGCTCCCTCCTCGGCCCGTGGAACATCGAAGGCTCGGCCGCCGCGGCCGGCGTGCCGGTCGCGTTCAGGCTGGCGACGGGAACGCTGCAGGGCGGCACGGTGCGCGTGACCAGCGATTTCGACGTCGGGCCCGGCTCGCCGCTGACCGGAAGCCTCCATGCCGACGGCGCGGTGGCAATGGCGACCGGCGAACTCGCCTACGAGGGCAGCTTCCGCCAGCAGCGCTTCGACCCGCCGCCCGACGAGGAGACGCCGCCGGCGATCCTCGCGAGCTCGGTCGGGCGCTTCAGCCTGACCTCTGGCGCCATCGCGGTCAGCGATTTCGCCTGGCTGCCGCAGGGCGTTGCGGGTGTGCAGGAGTTCGTCGGCGAGGGCGTGGTGCAGTTCGGCAGCGCGGCCGGGTTCGACGTCCGCCTGAGCACGCGGCAGATCGACGTCGATCGCCTGCTCGGCGAGGGCCCGGCCGCCCCGATCCCGCTCGGCGAGGCGTTCAGCCGGCTGGCGCGGCTGCCGGGCGGCGCGCCGGTCCTGCCGCTCGATGGCCATCTCGAGCTCAGCGTGCCGAGCGTGCTCATCGCCGGGTCGGTGGTCCAGGACTTCACCCTCAGCGCGCAGCATGCCGGCGGGGCGTGGCTCGTCGACCAGCTCGAGGCGGCGCTGCCGGGGCAGGGGCGTCTCGCCGCGTCGGGGAGCCTCGCCATCGAGCCGGCGCTCGAGTTCACGGGCGAGGTCGCGCTCTCGACCGACCAGCCGGGGAGCTTCGCCAACTGGGCGTTGGGGTCGCACGGGTCGAGCGCGCTGCGCAGCATCGGCCATCTCAGCATCGACGCCAACGCGGAGCTCGGGCCGAGCGCGCTCCTCCTCACCGACATGCGGGCGATGATCGACGCCAGCCCGCTCACCGGCAGCATCCAGTGGCGGCGCGAGGGGGCGAGCGGGCCGCTCTTCAGGGTCTCGGCGCGCGCGCCGTCGCTGCCGATCGGGATCGTCCAGGGCCTCAACGACCTATCCGGGCTGCGCCTGCCCGGGCCGGAAGGCGGGGAGGGCGAGGCCAATCTCGTCCTCCAGGTCGACGAGGTCACCGGGGCCGACGGGACCCCGCTCGGCATGGTCGATCTCGACATCGTCCTCGACCCGAGGTCGCTCCGCTTCGACCGCTTCACGGTCGGGGACCTCGCGGGCGGGCGGCTGACCGCGAGCGGCTCGATCGCCGACCCGTTCGGAACGCCGGTCGGAACACTCGCCGCCACTCTGCAGGCGGAAGACCTCGCCCCGCTCACCCGCATCCTTGGCGTGCTCGCGCCGCGGCAGGAGATCGTGCGCTGGCTGGCCGAGGGCGCGGACCGGCTGTCGCCGGCCCATCTCACCGGCACGCTCGCCGTCGGCAACGCGCCGGGGCTCGAGATCAAGCTGGTCGGCGATCTCGCACGGACTCATCTCGACGGGACGTTCAATCTCATCGGCGAGACCGCCCAGCCGCTCGAGACGCTGGCCTCGTGGCGCGAGGCCGAATGGTCGGCGAGCCTGACCCTCGACACGCCCGACGCGGCGAGCCTCGCCGAGCAGGCCGGGTTCGAGGTCGCGGCGATCGGCGATATCGGCCCCGGCTCGCTCCGGCTCAGCGGCGGGTCGGCCGCGGGACGGGCGTCGCTGACCGTCAACGGGTCCGGCGTTCCGGCCGAGCGGATAAGCGGCACGATCGCCGGCTCCTTCGCCGGGCTCGAGCTCAATCTCGGCGGGGAGATCGGCATGCCGGCCGGCGGCGCGCCGTCGGCGGCGCTCGGCGTGACGGCATCGAGCGAGGACATCGATCCGCTGCTGATGATGGCGGGGCTGGTCTTCCCCGGCGTCGGCTTCGGCAATTCGCTCGACCTTGCCGGGCGGCTCACGCTCGCCGACGGCGCGGCGAGCCTCGCCATCACGAATGCCGAGCTGGAAGGATCGGCGGTCGCGGGCACGGTCACGGTGAAGAGGGAGCCCGATGCCTGGCGCCTCGACGGGGCGGTCGAGCTCGAGAGCCTCGACCTCAACTGGCTGGCCGCGCTCGAGCTCGGCACGCCGATCGAGGCGGGGCCGTTGGCCGAGGGCAGCGTGTGGGACGTCGAGACGCTCGGCCCGCCGCTCATCCCGCAGATGCGCGGCGACCTCGCGGTAAAGGCCGGCGAGCTTTCGGTCTCGGGCAGTCCGCTCGCGATCCGCGACGCCGACCTCGCGCTGCACTTCCAGCCCGACTCGCTGGCCGCCGAATTGCGGGGCGGCAGCGCGTTCGGCGCCGGCGTCACCGGAACGCTGTCGCTCCGTAACAACGCGGGCGAGGCCGCCGTGTCGGGGAGCCTCGCGATGAGCGGGGCCGAGCTCGGGTCGATGGTGTGGCGGGAGGCGGACGTGCCGGTCGCCGAGGGGCTGGCCGATCTCGCCTTCGATTTCGAGACGACCGGTCGGTCGGTCTCGGGGCTCTGGTCGAACCTTGCCGGCGGCGGGAGCCTCGATATCGCCGGCGGCACGGTGCGGCATGTCGATCCGGCCGCCTTCGCGCGGATCATCGAGGCGGCGGACGGGGGCCGGCTCTACACCGAGGAGGAGCTGATCGCCGAGCTCGGCGAGGACTTTGCCGAGGCGGAGATGGCGTTCGACCGGGCGAGCGCCACGTTCACGATCATCGGCGGGGCGCTCGAGGCCTCGGGCGTCGCGGTCGAGCTCGCCGAGCTCGACGTGACCGGCAATCTCGACTTCGACTTCAACACGCTCACGCTCGACAGCCTCTGGCAGGTCGCCCTCGCCGATCCGGCCGCGCTCGTGGTCGGCGCGCCGCCGGAGATCGACATCGGCTTCTCGGGGGCGGTCGCCGCGCCGAGCCGCGTCGTCGACGTCGCCGCGCTGGTCGCCTACCTCAATCTCCGCGCGCTCGACCGCGAGGTGAAGCTCCTCGAGGACGCGGAGGAAGCGGCGGGCCTCGCTCCATCCGCCGCCGCTCCGCCGCCTGGGGAGCCCTTCGTGGCGACGATCCCCGTCGTGCCGCCCGCGCCCGGCGAAGCGGAGCCGATGCCGCCGTCGGTCTTGGCCCCGCCCGCGCCGCCTCCTTAGGCCCCTTAACCTCCCCCTCGAGGGGAGGTCGAAATCGCGCAGCGATTTCGGGAGGGGGGAGCCACTGGAACGCCAACCGGTCCGCCCGGCTGCGCTGTCGCGCCCCCTCCCCGAAGCCACTCGGCCAGAGGCCTCGTGCCTTCGACCTCCCCTCAAGGCGGAGGTTAAGAACGGGGGTGTGTTGAGAACGGCTCGTGACCGGCTAGCGGCGTGCGGCCTTTCGGTAGTGGTCCAGGACGAAGACGCGGAGGGCGGCGGAGAGGTTGAGGGCGGGGTCGCGGACCTTGTCGACCTCGCGGATGAGGGCGGCGACCGGGCGCTCCTTCTCCGCGGCGATGTCCTGCAGAGCCTCCCAGAAGGGCTGCTCCAGCGAGAGGCTCGTGCGGTGGCCGGCGATGGTCACCGAGCGCTTGGCCACGCTCACGCGTCCTTGTCGCCGAGGCGGTGACCCTCGAGGCGGCGGCTGGCCCGCTCGGCCTCGACTTTCGCGCGGCGCTTCTCGTCCCTGGTGCGGCCGAAGGCGGCGCGATTGGCCTCGGCCGCGCGCTTCTCCCCGGCGCGGATCTTGTCCTTGCGCGCGCGGCGAAGGTTGACGATCTCGGCCAAGGTCCGGGCTCCTAGTCGGGGGCGATCATCTTCTCGGGACGGACCAGCGCGTCGAACTCGGCCGCCGTCACGAGGCCCGAGGCGAGCGCCTCCTCGCGGAGCGTGGTGCCGTTCCGGTGCGCGGTCTTGGCGATCTTCGCCGCCGCGTCGTAGCCGATCCTCGGCGCGAGCGCAGTGACCAGCATCAGCGAGCGGTTCATCAACTCGCCGATGCGCGCCGCGTTGGCCTCGATGCCCGACACGCAATGGTCGGCGAAGGAGCGGGCGGCGTCGGAGAGGAGCCGGACCGACTGCAGCATCGCCAGCGCGAGCACCGGCTTGAAGACGTTGAGCTCGAAATGGCCCTGGCTGGCGGCCATCGTCACGATGGTCTGGTTGCCCATCACCTGCGTGGCGACCATGGTCAGCGCCTCGGCCTGGGTCGGGTTGACCTTGCCGGGCATGATCGAGGAGCCGGGCTCGTTCTCGGGGATGATGATCTCGCCGAGGCCCGAGCGCGGGCCGGAGGCGAGGAAGCGGATGTCGTTGGCGACCTTGAAGAGGCCGCTCGCCAGCGCGGCGAGCGCGCCATGGGTCGCGGCATAGGCGTCGTGGCCGGCGAGCGCGGCGAACTTGTTCCCGGCGGAGCGGAAGGGAAGGCCGGTCAGCTCGGCGACGCGCTTCGCGAAGGCGTCGGGGAAATCGCGGTGCGTGTTGAGGCCCGTGCCGACCGCCGTGCCGCCCTGGGCGAGCGCGTAGAGGCCGGGGAGGGTGGCCTCGACCGCGGCGATGCCGGCGCGGACATGGGCAGCGTAGCCGGAGAATTCCTGGCCGAGCGTGATCGGGGTCGCATCCTGGGTGTGCGTGCGGCCGATCTTGATGATGTCGCGGAAGGAATCGGCCTTCCGTTCGAGCGCGCCCGCGAGATGATCCAGCGCGGGCAGCAGCCTCTTCGCGATCTCCTCCGCCGCCGCGATGTGCATCGCGGTCGGGAAGGTGTCGTTCGACGACTGGCCGCGGTTGACGTGGTCGTTGGGGTGGACGGGCTGCTTCGAGCCGACCGCGCCGCCGAGCCGGGCGATCGCGAGATTGGCGATCACCTCGTTGGCGTTCATGTTGGTCTGCGTGCCCGAGCCGGTCTGCCAGACCGACAGCGGGAACTCCGCGCCGTGCTTCCCGGCCGCGACCTCGGCGGCGGTCTCGGCGATCACCCTGGCGAGCTTGGGGTCGAGCACGCCGAGCTTCGCGTTCACCTCCGCGGCAGCCTCCTTGATGAGGCCGAGCGCGCGGATGACCGGTGCCGGCATCGGCTCGGTGCCGATCGCGAAATATTCGAGCGAGCGCTGGGTCTGGGCGCCCCACCAATGCTCGGCGGGGACCTCGATGGGGCCGAACGAGTCGGTCTCGGTGCGGGTGGCCATGGCGCTGGTTTCGTCGGAAAGCCGCCGCCGGTCAATGCTGGCCGGGGCCGCCCGCACCATGCTTCCCTTGAATCGCTTCCCCGGCGGAGGCCGGGCCCATCGGACGGTGGCTTCAGGCGGAAACGGTGCATGGGCCCCGGCTTCCGCCGGGGAAGCGGCAAAAGCAAAAAGAGGGGAGGGCTAGTTCTTCTTGCGGAAGGCGTCGAGGCGGACAACCTCGGCGGAGCTATCGGCGGCCGGCTCCTTGGCCTTGTCGGCGGGCGGCGCGGCCTCCGCGTGCGGGGCCGGCAGCTTGGGCTCGTTGCTCTCGGGCTGGTCCGCTGCGGCTTCGGCCGCGCCGGCGGCCGGCTCGAACTGGACGTGGAAGGGGGCCGAGGGGTCGCGGAACTCCTTCACGGCGCTGAAGGGGACATGCAAGCGCTCGCGCACGCCGCCGAAGGAGAGGCTGACCTCGAAAGCGCTCTCGGTGACCGTGAGGTCCCAGTACTGGTGCTGGAGGACGATGGTCATGTCCTCGGCGTAGCGGGCCATCAGCCGCGAGGAGAGGCGGACGCCGGGCGAGCGCGTGGCGAAGGTGATGAAGAAATGATGGTCGCCGGGGAGACCGGTATGGGCGATTTCGGAGAGGACCTTGCGGAGGACGCCACGCAGCGCATCCTGAACCAGGATGTCGTATCGAATAAGGTCCTCGGCCATTCTCGTCCTGTCCCGCCGGGTGAGATTGGGGCGACCCTCCGGGCCCCGAAAAGAAGTCGAGGGCTTCTGTTGCCAGGTGCCCTCGGAACCCCGCCTGAAGGCTGCTACACCCTCAGGGCTTTAGAAACCCAGTACCAGGACCGCTTACGCGGCCATGGCCACCGGAGCATAGTTGTTGTCGTTAGCAACTATGAGTTCGGCCCGATAACGGCGGAACCATGCCGAGCGAAAGCAGGACCTTTACACCCTCGTCGATCCTATTTCGCCCCCGCCCAAGACCGCTCGCCTGAGCGGGCTTGGGTGGAGGCGCCGGGTACCGCCCCCGGGTCCGATGGGCTTATTACGAACGCCGTTTATCGCCATAGCCGGCCTTGCGACCGGCCCCCTGAATATAGGGCGTGGCGGCGGCGACTGCAAAGCGCTCCGGTTCGCGGGCGGCGCCGCTGCGAGGGATGGTCCACAGCGCAGGCGGGACGATCGTTCCAAGGGCCGCGCGAAGAACGCAAAACATTCTTCTCCCGCATGGCAGCTGCGCGATTGAACGGGACGCGAAGCGGCACGATCTCTGGCTATGTTGCGGTGCGGAATCGGCCGCGCTAGAGCCCGTCAATCTGGTCGCTTGGTCGCTGCGGGGCCCGGCCGACTCATTTTTCCCAAGAGAATTCAATGACATCCACATTCGTCCGCCACGCGGTCGTGCTCGGATTGCTGTTTGCCATCGGGCCGTTCGCCATCGACATGTATTTGCCCGCTCTGCCCAAGATCGGACGGAGCCTTGCCACCGATGCGGCGAGCGTGCAGGCGAGCCTTCTCGCCTTCTTCGCCGCCATCGCCGTTTTCCAGCTCGTGTACGGTCCGATCTCCGACATGGTCGGCCGCAAGGCGCCGCTCTATTTCGGGCTGACGCTCTTCGCCATCGGTTCGGTCGGCTGCGCGCTCGCCCCGAATATCGAGACCCTCATCGCGTTCCGCTTCCTGCAGGGGATCGGGGCCTGCGCCAACATGATGATGCCGCGCGCGATCATGCGCGACCTCTATACCGGCAACCAGGCCGCGCGCCTGATGTCGCTCCTGATGCTGGTGTTCAGCGTCTCCCCGATCCTCGCCCCGCTCTTCGGGAGCTTCCTCGTCGAAGCGCTCGGCTGGCGGAGCGTGTTCTGGGCGATCCTCGGCATCGGCATCGCCGGCTTCGCGCTGGTCGCCTTCTTCCTGCCCGAGACGCTGCCGCCCGAGAAGCGGCAGCGCACCGGTTGGGGCACGGTCGTTGGCAGCTACTGGGTGCTGCTCCGCGACGCCCGGTTCATGGGCCTCTCGCTCATCGCGGGGTTCGGGATCGCCGGCTTCTTCACCTTCCTCGTGAACTCGCCGTTCGTGTTCCAGGACCATTACGGCCTCTCGCCGACGATGTTCAGCGTCGCGTTCTCGATCAACGCGGTGGCGTTCATCGGGGTGGCGCAGGCCAATGGCTGGCTGGCCGAGCGCTACGGCCAGGAGAAGCTCGTGCTGGGGGCGGCCTCGCTCTTCGCGCTGCTGACGGTCGCCCTCTTCGGGCTGCAGCTCGCGGGGGTCGACAACATGTATGTGCTGATCGCCATGCTGTTCGTCGGGTTCGGGGCGCTCGGCCTCGTCATCCCCTCGACCTCGGTGCTGGCGCTCGACGACCACGGCGCGATCGCCGGCAGCGCCGCGGCCCTCTCGGGCACGCTGCAGCTGGTGGTGGCCGCGCTCCTCATCCCGGTGGTGGCGATCTTCTTCGACGGCACGCCGGCCCCGATGGTGGGCGGCATCGCCTTCGCGGCGCTGGTCGCCCTGGCGTTGAGCTGGCTGACGCTGGCACGGCGCCGGGAAGCCGTCGGGCAGCCGGCCGAGTAGGCCCGCTCGACCCGAACGCGGGAATCCGAAAGGGGCGGCCCAGCGGCCGCCCCTTTTTCGTTGCGCGCCGCCGCTTCTCGCCAACGGCGCGGCGCCGAGGGTATGATCGCGCGGGGGCCTGTTGGGGAGGGGTTCGATGTTCCGCACCGTCATGCTGGCGGCGGCCGCTGCCGGAGTCTCGTTCACGGCCAGCGCGCAGGACGCCAGCGAGGATCCCGAGGCGCTCATCCGCGAGCTGATGCGGCTCGAGCTCTGGTCGATCGCAACGCTCGACGCGGGCGAGGAGCAGCCGTTCAGCGAGACCTCGCTCGACCGCTTCTTCACGCCCGAGTTCGCCGACGCCTATCGCGCGGTCATGGACCGGCAGGAGCAGCGCAACGAGCCGCTGATCGACGGCGACCTCATCCTCAACAGCCAGGAATACTGTCCGCCGGTCGAGATCGATCTCGACCATCTCGGCAACAGCGCGAACGCGGCCATCGTCCAGGTCAGCTTCCGCACCCAATGGTGCTGGTCCGGCGTGCCGAACGAGATCACCCGGCGGATCGACGCGGTGCAGTTCCATCTCACCAAGGGCGAAGGCGGCTGGCGGATCGAGGATTTCGACATCGCCGGCGGGTCGACGCTGGAGTTCTTCGCCGCGCTGATGCGGGACTAGAATTCAGAATCGCGTAGAATGGCGCCATGCGCCAATATCTCGATCTCATGAATCTCATCCTCGAGACCGGAGTCCGCAGGCCGGACCGCACCGGCACCGGCACGCTGTCGGTGTTCGGGCACCAGATGCGCTTCGATCTCGCCGACGGATTCCCGCTCGTCACCACCAAGAAGATCCACATCCGCTCGGTGGTGCACGAGCTGATCTGGTTCCTGCGCGGGGAGACCAATATCCGCTACCTCAAGGAGAACGGGGTCTCCATCTGGGACGAGTGGGCGAACGAGGAGGGCGACCTCGGCCCGGTCTACGGGGCACAGTGGCGCTCGTGGCCGACCGCGGACGGCAGCCAGATCGACCAGATCGCGGAGGTGGTGGAGCAGATCAGGACCAGCCCCAATTCGCGGCGGCTGATCGTCACGGCCTGGAACCCGGCCGAGATCGCGTCGATGGCGCTGCCGCCGTGCCACGTGCTCTTCCAGTTCTACGTCGCGGAAGGGCGGCTCTCCTGCCAGCTCTACCAGCGCTCTGCCGACGTCTTCCTCGGCGTGCCGTTCAACATCGCCTCCTACGCGCTCCTGACCTCGATGATGGCGCAGGTGACGGGGCTCGAGCCGGGCGAGTTCATCCATACGCTGGGCGACGCGCATCTCTACCTCAACCATCTCGACCAGGCGCACGAGCAGCTGAAGCGCACCCCGCGTGCGCTGCCGAAGCTCCGGCTGAACCCGGCGGGCCGCTCGCTGACTGATTTCCGGTTCGAGGACGTCGCGTTCGAGAACTACGATCCGCACCCGCACATCAAGGCGCCGGTGGCGGTGTAGGATTGGAGTTGTGCGGGGCGATTTAAGTACATAGGTTCAATGCCATGACGAAATTGTTTGAGGTTGCGATCGCGAGGGTGCGGGGTTTGCCCGACTCCGAGCAGGACCGTGCCGCGGAACTGCTTATGACTTTTGCCGATGCGGAAGATTCCGCATGCCAGCTATCCGACGAGCAGGCGGCGGAGGTCGATCGACGCATGGCGGAGAAGAACCCGAAGACACTCACGTTGGCCGAGCTCGATGATCGGCTGCGTCGCCGCGGAATCCTGTGAGGCTGATCATCCGCGAACGTGCCGCGGATGATCTGGAGGATATCTTCGATTGGATCGCCCGGGATAATCCTGCGGCGGCGGTACGCATGATCTCCAGACTACGCGAGGGCATGGGCCAGCTCCTCGTTCCCGAGACCACGAGGATGGGCAGGCGGGGTCGCGTGCGCGGAACGCGGGAGTTGCTCGAACAGCCCTACATCATCGTCTACGAAGTGGATGACCGCCGCGAAGAGGTCGTCGTCCTGTCCATTGTACACACGGCCCGCGACCGATGAGCGGCCCGCTCGTCATCCTCATCGCGGCGGTGGCGGAGAACGGCGTGATTGGCGGCGGCAACGCGATGCCGTGGCGCCTTTCGACCGACAGCCGGCGGTTCAGGAGCCTGACCATGGGGAAGCCCGTGGTCATGGGTCGCAAGACCTGGGAGAGCCTGGGGAAGCCCCTGGCCGGGCGCACCAACATCGTCATCACGCGAGACAGTGGCTATTCCGCGCCCGGGGGAACGGTCGTCTCCTCGCTCGCCGATGCCCTGGCGCTCGCGAGCAAAGAGGTTGGTGAGGGTAGTGAGATATTCATAGGCGGCGGGGGGGAGATCTACCGCGAGGCGATGGGCGCGGCGGATCGCCTCTACATCACCCATGTCCACGCCTATCCTCCCGGCGACACTACTTTTCCCCTCATCGACCCGGCGGTCTGGGCCGAAACCTCACGCGAGGAGGTGCCGGCGGGCGAGAAGGACCAGTTTCCGACCAGCTTCGTGCGCTACGAGCGGCGGGGCGGGCGGCCCGCCCGTTAGGGATGGCGGCCGGTAAGTCCGTTTTGTGTTGACGATCGGAACAAAACACCCCAACTCTCCGCCCAAAGGCGACCGCGGATAGTACGGGCGGCGACGAGCCGTTGGTGTTGGTCGTACCGTTCTCAAGCAGCGTGCCTGTAGTCTTGGCCGTCGCGCCGGCGAACCCGGCGCGACCACCAGAAGGATGGATGATGGCTCCTTGGAGCAACCAGACCGGCGGCAATGGCCCCCGGTCGAGTGGAAATGGCGGCGGCCCGTGGGGGCAAGGCCCTCGCGGCAGCGGACCGCAACCTCCCGATCTCGAAGAGCTGCTGCGGCGTAGCCAGGACCGGCTGCGGCGCGTCCTGCCCGGCGGCGGGGGAGGCGGGCTCAACCCGGCGGCGCTGTTCGGCATCGTGATCGTCGTCGCAGCGCTCGTCGTCTATTACTTCTTCACCTTCCGGGTCGACGCGAGCGAGGTCGGGGTGGTGACCCGCTTCGGCGAGGTCAACCGCATCGCGCAGCCGGGCCTCAATTTCCGCCTGCCCTATCCGATCGAGGCGGTGCAGACCCCGCAGGTGCTCTTCGAGCGCAGCACCGCGGTCGGCTTCGTCCCCGACGAGCGCAACACCACGCAGGTGATCCGCGACCTTCCGGCCGAGAGCCTGATGCTGACCGGCGACGAGAACATCGTCGACGTCGACTTCATCGTGAACTGGCAGATCAGCAGCGCCACCAACTACCTCTTCAACATCCAGAACCCCGAGGGGACGGTGAAGGCGGTGGCCGAAAGCGCGATGCGCGAGGTGGTAGGCCGGTCGAACATCACCCCGCTCCTCACCCAGGCGCGCCAGATCACCCAGGACGAGGTGCAGACCCTGATGCAGACCACGCTCGACGCCTATGGCGCGGGCATCCAGATCACCCAGGTGCAGCTGCAGAAGGTCGACCCGCCGGCCGAGGTCATCGCCGCGTTCCGCGACGTGCAGGCGGCGCGCGCCGACCAGGAGCGCCTGCAGAACGAGGCGCAGACCTACGCCAACCGCGTCATCCCCGGCGCGCGCGGCCAGGTGCTGCAGATCACCGAGAGCGCCATCGCCTACCGCGACCGCGTGATCGCCGACGCGCAAGGCCAGGCCGACCGCTTCACCCAGGTGTACGAGGCCTATCGCCTCGCTCCCGACGTGACGCGGCAGCGCATCTATCTGGAGACGCTCGCGCAGATCATGGCGAGCATGCAGAAGGTGATCATCGACGAGAACGGGATGCAGCAGGGCGTGGTGCCCTATCTGCCGCTGAACGAGCTCACCCGCTCGACGACGCCCGCGCAGCAGCAGGGGGCACAGCGATGAGACAGAGCATTTTCGGCGCGCTAGGGCTCTTCGTCCTCGTCGCCGCCGCCATCGTCCTCTACCTTGCCACCTTCGTGGTCGATCCCGCCCACCAGGCGCTGGTGCTGCGCTTCGGCGCGCCGATCCGGGTGGAGCAGGACCCGGGCCTCAAGTTCCGCGCGCCGCTGGTCGACAACGTGGTCTATCTCGAGCGGCGCATCCTCGACCTCGACTCGCCCTCGCTCGAGGTCATCGCCTCGGACCAGAAGCGGCTCATCGTCGACGCCTTCGCCCGCTACCGGATCGTCGATCCGCTCCGCTTCTATCAGTCGGTCGGCTCCATCCCGGTCGCCCAGCAGCGCCTCTCGGGCTTCCTCACCTCGGCCGTGCGCAGCGTGCTCGGCGAAGCGAGCTTCACCCAGGTGGTGCGCGACGTGCGCAGCGATCTCATGGGGCGCATCGCGCGCGAGGTCGATTCGCGCGCCGAGCCGCTCGGCATCCAGGTGGTGGACGTCAAGATCCGCCGCGCCGACCTGCCGGAGGCCAACAGCCAGGCGGTCTACGCGCGGATGGAGACCGAGCGCCAGCGCGAGGCGACCGAGATCCGCGCGCTCGGCACGCAGATCGCCACCGGCATCACCGCCAACGCCGACCGCCAGGTCACGGTGCTCCTCGCCGAGGCCAACCGCAGCGCGGAGCAGACGCGCGGCGCCGGCGACGCCCGGGCGACCTGCATCTTCGCCGAGGCGTTCGGGCGCGACCCGGAGTTCTACGCCTTCCGGCGCTCGATGGAGGCCTATATCGCCGGCCTCGGGGACTCCAACACCCAGCTGGTGATCACGCCGGACTCGGAGTTCTTCCGCTATTTCGGCAGCCCGACCGGGCAGGGGATCGCGCAGGCCCAGCCGGGACCGGTGCCCGTGGCGCCGACGCCCGGGCCGGCCAATTCGGATTCGGTCGAGTGCCTCGCGGCGCTGCCGCCGCTGCCGGAGACCCCGGCTCCGGCGACGGCCGGTATCCCGCCCGGCGCCGAGCCGGCGGGGATCGACGTGATCTCCCCGGTGCCGACCGTGCCGGATGTGGTCGTGCCGGAAGTGGTGGTGCCCGAGGTCGTCGTGCCGGAGGTGGTCGTGCCGCCGCTCGCGCCAGGGGCTCTGCCGCCGGTCACGCCAGAGCCCCCGCCGGCGGTAACGCCGGAGCCGGTGCCGCCGCCGGCCGAGCCGGCCCCCGAAGCGCCGGCGCCCGCGCCCTAACGAGACGAAGCGTCGTCGGCCTCCCTCGCGGAGGCCGATGCGTTTCCAGGGATCCGGCGGCCGGGTAACGATTGAGTGTCGACTCTCGTCTCGCCGGAAGGGCGATGCTAGACTCGCATGAAACGGCGTGCCGGCCGCCACGGCCGGACGCTCCGATCCGTCCTGCCGTCCCCTGGAGGTTCCTTGCTTATGGGCTGGCGTCGTTCAACTCCGTTCGCACTGCCGATCTTCGCCGGCCTGGCGCTGGCGCTCGTCACGGGCGCGGGCCTGGCCTTCGCCCAGGCGCCGCCCGCCGAGCCGCAGGCGCCTCTCCCCGGCCCGGCGATCCCGGCCCCCACGCCGGGCTCGCCGATGGTCGTGCCGCCTGCGCAGGTCCCGCAGCAGACCCCCGACATCGCGATCACCGCGCCGCCGGTCGCGTTCGCCAACGGGCCGGCGTCGATCGCCGACCTCGCCGCGCAGGTGATGCCGTCGGTGGTCAACATCTCGTCGACCACGATCGTCGCGGCGACCCGCTCGCCCGGGCAGGCGCCGCAGGATCAGCCGATGGGCGATCTCCTCGAGGATTTCTTCAACGACGAGCATCCCGACCCGACGCGGCGGGTCGAGTCGCTCGGCACCGGCTTCATCGTCGATTCCGAAGGCATCATCGTCACCAATTTCCACGTCATCGACGGGGCGGACGAGATCGTCATCTTCCTCAATGACGGCACGCGGCTGATGGCGACCCTCGTCGGCCGCGACAACAAGACCGACCTCGCCGTCCTCAAGGTCGAGCCGCCGGCACCGCTGCCGGCGCTGGAATTCGCCGAGTCCGAGGCGATGCGCATCGGCGACTGGGTGATGGCGATCGGCAACCCGTTCGGGCTCGGCGGCAGCGTCAGCATCGGCATCCTCTCGGCGCGGAACCGCGACATCAATACCGGGCCCTATGACGACTTCCTGCAGACCGACGCCGCCATCAACCGCGGCAATTCGGGCGGGCCGCTCCTCAACATGAACGGCGAGGTGGTGGGCGTGACGACCGCGATCATCTCGCCGACCGGGGCGTCGGTCGGCGTCGGCTTCGCCGTGCCGGCGGAGATGGCGCGCTACGTAATCGACCAGCTGGTCGAGTTCGGCGAGACGCGGCGCGGCCTTCTCGGGGTGCGCATCCAGGACGTGACCATCGACCTTGCCGAGGGGCTCGGCATGGACCGGCCGCGCGGGGCGCTGATCTCGGGCATGACCGAGGACAGCCCGGCGGTGGCCGCCGGGATCGAGCGCGGCGACGTGGTGGTCGCCTTCAACGGCGTGCCGATCGGGGAGATGCGCGACCTGCCGCGCATGGTGGCGAGCTCGCCCATCGACGTGCCGCTCGACATCACCGTGCTCCGCGACGGGGCGGAGATGACGCTCAGCGTCCGCCTCGCGCGGATGACGGAGGACGACAACCGCGCGGTGGTCAACGACGCCCCGCCCGCCGCCGCCCCGCGCACGCTCGGCCTGATGATGGCCGAGGTCACGGACTCGACGAGGCGCGACTTCAACATCGCCGAGGGCGTGACCGGCGTGGTGGTGACCTCCGTCGCCGAAGGGAGCGCCGCCGCCGAGAAGGGCGTGGTCCCGGGCGACATCATCCTCGAGGTCGGCCAGAACGCGGTCGCCGTCCCGGCGGACGTCGAGACCCAGCTCGCGGCGCTCGCCGCGGGCGAGCGGCGGGCGGCGATACTGCTTCTCGTCCGGCCGGACGGGCAGACCACGCGCTACGTCGCGCTGCGGCTCGACTAGCGCAACCAGGACGGGAGCGCGCGAGGCTCGCCCGCGTCCCGCGGCATCGACAGGCGCGGGGGCAGGTGCTTTGCTCGGTCCTTCTTCGGGGGACTGAGAATGCGCCTTTTCCTGACGAGCCTTCTGGCGGTCGCCGTCGTCGCGCCGGCCGCCGCGCAGAGCAATGCCTGCTACGACCGGGTCGAGGGCGGCTATCCCGCCAACACCTACCTCAACGCGGTGGTCACCGACCAATGGCGGGCCAGCCAGCAGACCGCCGACCCGGCCGCGATGGCCGAGATGTCGGGCCTCTGGTACGGGGAGATCCACGCCCCGCAACTCGGCATGGTCGACTACCAGTACCGCAGCTTCGAGCCGAACGGGCTCTTCCAGTATCAGAGCCAGACCTGCAGCCTGCCGGGCATCCCGTGCTCGCAGAACTACGGCACCGGCGAGTGGACCGCCCACAAGAACCGCGACGGCAGCTTCGCGGTGATGTTCCATTTCAGCGACGTGTCACGGACCGAGGCCTGCGGCGGGTTCACCGCGATGATCGGCGGGGCCGTCATGCGGGCGCATGATGGCACGGTCTGGCAGCGCCAGCAGTAGCGGTCCGACCGCCGATCGGCGCATTCCCCCATGTTTGAACCTCCCCCTTGAGGGGAGGTCGAAACGCGAAGCGTTTTCGGGTGGGGGTGATACGGCGGTCCTGCATCCTCCAACTGATCTTGTTGAGCGCATGTCGGACGGGCGTAGCACCCCCCACCCGAAGCCGTTCGGCCATAGGCCGCACGCCTTCGACCTCCCCTCAAGGGGGAGGTTCAAGCGAAATGGCGAGGGCGTTTCCTAGAACGGGGTGGCTTCGGCGTGGACGAGGTCGCCGGCGGCGTAGCCCTGGAGGTAGAGGAGGCCGGTGAGGTCGGCGTGGTCGAGGCGGGCGGGCGCGCTCGCCGCGACCACCGGCTTGGCGTGCATGGCGACCCCGAGGCCGGCGGCGAGGATCATGCCGAGATCGTTGGCGCCGTCGCCGATGGCGAGCGTCTCGGCCGGCGCGAGGCCGAGGCTCGCCGTGAAGGCGAGGAGGGTGGCGACTTTCGCCTCCGCGCCGAGGATCGGCTCGGCGACCGCGCCGGTCAGCTTGCCGTCATCCACCAGCAGCGTGTTGGCGCGCTCCTCGTCGAAGCCGAGGGCGGCCGCGACGCGGGCCGTGAAGAGGCTGAACCCGCCCGAGACGAGCACCGTCCGGGCGCCGTGCGCGCGCATTGTGGCGAGGAGGGTCGGTCCACCCGGCGCGCCGTGGATGCGCTCCTTGAGGATCGTATCGATGGTCGCGAGCGGCAGGCCCTCGAGGAGCGCGACGCGCGCGCGGAGGGCAGGCTCGAAGGCGATCTCCCCGCGCATCGCCTGCTCGGTGACCGCGGCGACCTCGGCCTTGAGGCCGACGAAATCGGCCAGCTCGTCGATGCACTCCTCCTCGATCATGGTCGAATCCATGTCGGCCACGAGAAGCTTCTTGCGGCGCCTCGCTGCAGGCTGGACGACGAGGTCGACAGGACGGCTCCCGATCAGCGGGCGAAGCGCATCGTCGACGCGGCGCCGGTCCTCGGGCGAAGCGCCGCCGGCCGGGAGGAAGAGATCGGCGGCCTCGCCGGGGGCCAGCCAGCGGACCGTTCCGCCGGTCGATCTCTCAGCGTCCGCAACGACTTCGCCGATCGCCGACGCATTCCCGGGCCGTGCTATGAACGTGGCGACGAGGTCGGCCATATCGGTAAGGTCAGGATGGCTCAGCGGAAAGAGGCGGGCGGCGCGGTCCTGATAGCGGGGCCGACCGCGAGCGGCAAGTCGGGGCTGGCCCTCGCCGTGGCCGAGCGGCGCGGCGGGGTGGTGATCAACGCCGACGCGCTGCAGGTCTATGCCGAGCTCCGCATCCTCACGGCCCGACCGTCGCCGGAAGAGGAGAGGGCGGTCCCGCATCGCCTCTACGGTCACGTCCGGGCTGCCGAGCGCTATTCGGTCGGGCGGTGGATCGCCGAGATGCGGGAGGCGCTGGCGGAGGCGCGTGAGGCCGGCCGGCTGCCGGTGATCGTCGGCGGGACGGGGCTCTATTTCAAGGCGCTGACCAAGGGGCTGGCGCCGGTGCCCGCCATCCCCGAGACGGTCCGTACGAATCTCCGGGAGCGCCTGGCCGGGGAGGGGCCGGCCGCGCTGCATGGCGAACTGGCCGTGCGGGACCCGGTGGGGGCGGCACGCGTGCGGCCGTCCGACCCGGCGCGCATCCTCCGGGCGCTCGAGGTCGTGGAGGCGACCGGGCGGCCGCTGTCGGACTGGCACAGGGAGCCGGGCGGGACGCCGCTGGTCGAGCTCGGCGAGGCGGAGGCGGTCGTGCTCGACCCGCCGCGCGAGCGTCTCGCCGAGGCGATCCGCGCGCGGCTCCGGGCGATGGTCGCGGCGGGTGCGGTCGAGGAGGCGCGTACGTTTGCGGCACTCGGGCTCGATCCCAGCGCCTCGGCCGCCAAGGCGCTGGGGCTCCGGCCCTTCATGGAGTATGCCGCGGGCCGCCTCGGCCTCGCCGAGGCGCTCGAGGCGGCGGCGGTGGAGACCAGCCAGTACGCCAAGCGGCAGACGACCTGGTTCCGCAACCAGATGGGGGCGTGGCCGCGCGCGGCGACCGCCGACGAGGCGGGCGAACGGCTCGGCGGCCGCTGAGGCGTCAGGCCTCTCAGAATCCGAGTTGACCGGTCCCCGGCCGAGGACTAAATGTGGCGTGCGACATTGGTTCGGAACGCCATGAACAGCATTCTCGTAGTATCGGAGCGCATCGCCGGGGTGGCCTTCTAGCCGCCGCGACCGCCGATGCGCTTGAACCCGAGGGCCTTTGAGGCCCTTTTTTGTTGCCTGAACGGAAGATCGTAAACCGAACCGAAATCGAGAATAGTCATAGATGATCGTCACCCGGCCGCGGCCGGGACCGCGCAGGGCTCGGGATCCTGCGGCGCCGCCTCGGAGAAGGCGGGCGGACGGAGCAAGAGGGCAAGAGCATGACACGGCAGGTGAAGCAGGCCGAGCTGAAGACCGCGGAACCGCGCCAGATGACCGGCGCGCAGATGGTCATCCAGGCGCTCATCGATCAGGGCGTCACCGACATCTTCGGCTATCCCGGCGGCGCGGTCCTCCCCATCTACGACGAGCTCTTCCAGCAGGAGAAGATCCGCCACATCCTCGTCCGCCACGAGCAGGGCGCCGGCCACGCGGCCGAGGGCTATGCCCGCTCGACCGGCCGGCCGGGCGTGGCGCTGGTGACCTCGGGGCCGGGCGCCACCAACATGGTGACCGCGCTGACCGACGCGCTGATGGACTCGATCCCGATGGTCTGCATCAGCGGCCAGGTGGCGACCCACCTCATCGGCAACGACGCCTTCCAGGAGTGCGACACGGTCGGCATCACGCGGCCCTGCACCAAGCACAACTGGCTGGTGCGGAACGTCAACGATCTCAGCCGCGTCCTGCACGAGGCCTTCTACGTCGCCAGCCACGGCCGCCCCGGCCCGGTGGTGGTCGACATCCCGAAGGACGTGCAGTTCGCCACCGGCACCTATACCGGGCCGACCAATGTCGCGCACAAGACCTACCACCCGCGCCTCCATGGCGACCCGGCGGCGATCGAGGCGGCGGTGAAGCTCCTGGCCGGCGCCAAGCGCCCGGTCATCTATTCCGGCGGCGGGGTGATCAATTCCGGGCCGAAGGCCGCCGCGCTGCTCCGCGATTTCGCGAAGGTCACCGGCTATCCGGTGACTTCCACGCTGATGGGCCTCGGCGCCTTCCCGGCCTCCAACCCCAGCTGGCTCGGCATGCTGGGCATGCACGGCACCTACGAAGCCAACAACGCGATGCACGATTGCGACGTGATGGTGTGCATCGGGGCGCGCTTCGACGACCGTATCACCGGCCGGCTCGATGCCTTCTCGCCCGGCTCGAAGAAGATCCATATCGACATCGACCCGTCATCGATCAACAAGAACGTCACCGTCGACATCCCGATCGTCGGCGACGTCGCGCATGTCCTCGAGGACATGCTGACGGTGTGGAAGCGATCGGGCGCTTCGCCGGACAAGACCGCGCTCAAGGAATGGTGGAAGCAGATCGACCGCTGGCGCGGGAAGAAGAGCCTCTCCTACAAGACGCGGCGCGACGTGATCATGCCGCAATACGCCATCGAGCGGCTCTACGCGCTGACCCGGGACAAGGACGTCTACATCACCACCGAGGTCGGCCAGCACCAGATGTGGGCCGCGCAGTTCTTCCATTTCGACGAGCCGAACCGGTGGATGACCTCGGGCGGGCTCGGGACGATGGGCTATGGCCTGCCGGCGGCGATCGGCGCGCAGGCGGCGCACCCGGGCGCGCTGGTCGTCGACATCGCGGGCGACGCCTCGATCCTCATGAACATCCAGGAGATGTCGACCGCCGTGCAGCACGAGCTGCCGGTCAAGGTCTTCATCCTCAACAACCAGTACATGGGCATGGTGCGGCAGTGGCAGCAGCTCCTGCACGGCAACCGCATCTCGCATTCCTACATGGAGTCGCTGCCCGATTTCGTGAAGCTGGCCGAGGCCTATGGCGGGGTCGGCATCCGCGTGCACCGGCCGGACGAGCTCGACGACGCGATCCTCGAGATGATCAAGGCGCCGCATCCGGTGCTGTTCGACTGCAGGGTCGCGGCGCTCGCCAACTGCTTCCCGATGATCCCTTCGGGCAAGGCGCACAACGAAATGCTATTGGGCGACGATCTGCCCGACGAGGAGATCGAGTCGGCGATCGGCGAAGAAGGCAAGGTGCTGGTTTAGCGGCCCGAGACGCACCGCCACCCGTGAACCTCCCCCTTGAGGGGAGGTCCAAACCGCGAGAGCGGTTTGGGGTGGGGGTGACTGCGAGGGTCGAACAAGATGACGCGGGCTGTCGCCCGCTAGCCCCCACCCGAAGCTGCGTCGCCACAGGCGCCGCACCTTCGACCTCCCCTCAAGGGGGAGGTTCAGAAGTGGGTGCGCGACGAAGAGAGGGAGTGCCGCTTGAGTCCATTGCTGCAGGTGCTGTTCGGCTTCCGCATCGTGATGCTGATCGGGTCGATCGGCGCGTTCATCGGCTCGCTTCTGATGTTCGCCCAGGGCGCGGTCTATCTCTACGAGGCCTGGCACGTCCTCACCGAGGAGCACGCCGAGGGCGGGCAGGTCACCGTGCCGGTGCTCGAGGCGGTGGACTCGTTCCTTTTCGGCGTGGTGCTGGTGATCTTCTCCTACGGCATCGCCATCGGCTTCGTGTTCCGCCTGCCCGAGGAGATCGCGAGCCGGCTGCCGGCATGGATGAAGATCGGCGGGGTCGGCCAGCTCAAGCAGATCCTCTCCGAGGTCGTGGTCGTCGTCCTCATCGTCATCTTCGCCCGCGTGGTGGTCGAGTCGCTCGGCCGGTTCGAATGGACGATGCTGGTCCTCCCGCTCGCCATCCTGATGATCGCCGGCGCGCTCCGTCTCCTCGAGCTGCACGAGGAAAGCGGGCACGGCGAGACCAAGGGGGAGCCCGCGCATTCCGACAAGACCCCCACCAAGGGACACTGAGATGAGCCAGCCAGCCTCGCCCTATTTCTTCGTGGAGACGCGCGACCGCAACGAGACCCATACGCTCTCGGTCGTGGTCGACAACGAGCCGGGCGTCCTTGCCCGCGTCATCGGCCTCTTCTCGGGCCGCGGCTACAACATCGAGAGCCTCACGGTCTCCGAGACCGAGCACTCCAAGCATCTGTCGCGGATCACCATCGTCACCACCGGCACGCCCAAGGTGATCCTCCAGATCCGTAACCAGCTCGAGCGGCTGGTGCCGGTCCATTCGGTCACCGACCTCACCGTCGAGGGCCAGCCGATCGAGCGCGAGCTGGCGCTCATCAAGGTCGCCGGCAGGGGCGATCAGCGCGTCGAGGCGCTCCGCATCGCCGACGCCTTCAAGGCCAGCGTGATCGACGCCACGACCGAGCATTTCGTCTTCGAGATGACGGGCAAGACGTCCAAGATCGAGCAGTTCATCGCGATCATGGCCCCGCTCGGCCTCGTCGAGGTCTGTCGGACCGGCATCGCTGCGCTGTCGCGCGGGCCGAAGTCGATGCGCGAAACCAGCAACGCCGCCGGCGAAGCCGAGGCGGCGGAGTAGGGCACCGTTCTCCTCCCCCTGAAAGGGGGAGGTCCGACAGCGCAGCTGTCGGGGTGGGGGTCAGTCACCGTTGCGAACTGCCGGGGTACTTACCCCCACCGGCGCTTCGCGCCACCTCCCCCTTTCAGGGGGAGGAAAGTCAGACGGTATCTCATGTCCCACCAGCTGCTCGTCGCGTTCCTGGTCTTCGCCGCGGTGGCGCTCTTCACGCCCGGGCCGAACAACGTGATGCTCATGGCCTCGGGCGTGAATTTCGGCTTTCGCCGCACCCACGCGCATATCCTCGGCGTGGTGCTCGGCTTCGGGTTCATGATCTTCCTGGTCGCGCTTGGCGCGGGGTCGATCTTCACGCTCTTCCCGCCGCTCCACACGATCCTCAAATATGTCGGGGCGGCGTATCTCCTCTATCTCGCCTGGAAGATCGCGAGCGCGGCGCCCGGCCACGACGCCGAGCGCGGCCGCTCGCAGCCGATGACCTTCCTGCAGGCGGCCGCCTTCCAGTGGGTCAACGCCAAGGGCTGGACGATCGCGGTCGGGGCGAGCGCGACCTACGCGGCACTGGCGCCCTTCCCGTGGAACGCGGCGCTGATGGCCGGGCTCTTCATCTTCGTCGGCTTCTTCTCGAGCGCGACCTGGGCGCTCTTCGGGACCGCGCTCCGGCCCCTCTTGACGAACGAGCGCGCGGCGCGCGTCTTCAACATCGCGATGGGGCTGGCGCTGGTCGCCTCGCTCTATCCGGTCTTCGCCTGGGGTTGATGCGATGGGCGCGTTCGAAGGCTTCGGGAAGCAGGCGCTGCCGTTCTTCAAGGCGCTCGGCTTCCACCAGAGCCGCGAGTGGTTCCTCGAGAACCGCGCGATCTACGACGAGGAGGTCGTGGCGCCGATGAATGCGCTGATCGAGGACCTCACCGCGCGCTTCGCGAAGGCGAGGATCCCGCTCAGGGGCACGGCGAAGTCGACCTTCCGCATCAACCGCGACATCCGCTTCTCGAGGGACAAGCGGCCCTACAAGACGCATATGGGCGCCGTGCTGACTCCCACCGGCGACAAGGCGGGGACGGGGCTTCTCTACCTCCACATCGCGCCGAAGGGGACGCCGGAATGGGACGGCTCGCCCGAGGGATCGTTCGCGGCGGCCGGCTTCCACCAGCCCTCGCCGGAGGCGCTCGCCGCGCTCCGGAAGGCGATCGCCAGGGACCCCAAGCGGTACCTCGCGATGGAGAAGGCGCTCGCGGCAAAGGGTCTCGGCGTCGGCAAGGAAGGCGCGATGAGCCGCATGCCGCGCGGCTTCGAGGAGCTGAAGGAGAGTCCCGTCGCGGCCGCGATCCGGCTCAGATCCTACATCGTCGAGGAGCCTATGCCGGAGCGGCTTCTGGCCAAGCCCGAGCTTGCCGGCTGGCTCGAGGATTTCACCAGGCGGGCCTTGCCGCTTCTCAACTACGGGTGGAAAATACTCGTCTGATCTGCTCGCGGGGCGTACACGAACCGCACACGCGGGCGGGAGCAATTGTCACGAGCTTTTTCGTTGCCGCAGCAGGTCGCGAAAGACAATTCTGGTGCTCCAGAAGAGGGGCGGGAGCGGGGCGTGTCCGTCATTCTCATGACCGGCTTCGAGCCTTTCGGCGGGGAGGCGGTCAATTCATCCTGGGAGGCGGTCCGTCGGGTGGATGGCGCCCAGCTGGACGATTGCCTCGTCCGCGCGATGCAGCTGCCGACGGTATTCGGCGCCGCCGACGAGATGCTGCTCGCCGAGATCCGTGCGAGCCGGCCCGATGCGGTGATCATGGTCGGCCAGGCGGCCGGCCGGGACGCCATCGCGCTCGAGCGGCGCGCCATCAATCGCGCCCACGCCTATATCGCCGACAATGCCGGGTGCCAGCCTTCCGACCAGACGGTGTGCCCCGACGCGCCGCGCGCCTATGGCAGCACGCTGCCGGTGTCGACCATCACCCGCGCCCTCCGCAACGCCGGGATCGCGGTGAAGTCCTCGCTCTCGGCGGGCACGTTCGTCTGCAACTCGGTGTTCTTCTCGGCCTGCCACCACCGCGAGAGCGCCAATCCGCGGATGCCGGTCGGCTTCATCCATGTGCCGCTGACCCCGGAGCAGGCCGCGACGCGCTCCGTGGCCACGCCCTCGATGCCGGTCGAGCGGCTGGCGGCGGCGCTCCGGCTCGCGGCCTGCGCAACGGGCGCCGCGCTCCGGAGAGAGGGCCTCGGCGCCCTCCCGGCGGCCTGAGCCCGGCCGGCCAAGCCGTTCTCCCGCCTGGGTTTTGCCGCGGCATCTCGGCCGCGTTGCGCTCCCCTGCCTCGCCCTGTAGAACCGCGCGAATTCCAACACAGTCCGTCATGGCCGCCCGGCCGCTGACGAGACCCAACCGGGGGTGTGTCGATGCGCGTCTATTACGATCGCGATGCCGATCTCAATCTCATCAAGGGCAGCAAGGTCGCGATCGTGGGCTATGGCAGCCAGGGCCACGCGCACGCGCAGAACCTTCGCGACTCCGGGGTCAAGGACATCGTGATCGCGCTCCGTCCCGGCTCGGCCTCGGCCCAGAAGGCGGAAGGGGCGAAGTTCAAGGTGATGTCGG
>JADYYB010000217.1 GCA_020853895.1 Bauldia sp. | reverse complement strand
TTTGGGGTGGGGGTGCTCTTCGACGGCGGCCACTGGACAGAGCGCGCTGTCGATCTGCCCGGTCGTAGGTCACCCCCACCCGAAGCTGCTCGGGCAAGCCCTCGCACCTTCGACCTCCCCTCAAGGGGCAGGTTCAATCCGTGGTGAGCCGTCGCGTTCGGCGCTCGTTGCTCGGGAGCCGCAAAAGGCGGACAATCCGCCCATGCGATTCTTGGGCTTGGCAGCAACCGTGATGCTCGGACTGACGGGGCCGGCCCTCGCGCAGGCGCCGCCGCAACTCCTGACCTTCACCGCCTTCGAGGGCGACATCGCCTTCCAGTATCCCGAGACCTACGCGGTCGAGGAGGCGACCGAGGATTTCGGCGGCGATCCGGTCCGGCTCATCATCCTCAGCGACGTGTCGGCGGAGGTGCCGGAGTTCGGCGAGGGCCCGCCGACCATCACCATCCAGATCGTGAGGCTGCCGCCCAACGTCCAGCTCGATTCCTGGGTGCGCACCAACGACATCTCGAACTTCGTCTTCTCGGTCGACGGCCGCATCACCCGCACGATCGTCGGCGGGGCCGACGCCATGGCCTATCGCTATTCCGGCCTCTACGAGAATGACGCGGTGGCGGTCGCCGGCAACGGCGTCGTCTATCTCTTCAGCGCCGGCTGGATCGCCGAGGACGACAGGATCCGCGAGGATTTCCGGACCGTCCTCGAGTCCGTCCGGTTCAACAGCCCTTAGAACATAATCTCCCAACTCGAGCTGCGATCCGGACAGTAGCGCCGACCTCCCCCTCTCCCCTCTGGGGAGAGGGGACGAGCCTCATCCCGTCGGGACGATACGCCAACGGCGCGCGGGAGAAGCAAGAAAGTGGAAGGGGGCTTGGAGCGGAGATGGCTACCCCGCCGCCGCGAGCGCGCCGGTGTCGACCGAGGGCGCCGGCTCGACCTTGTTGAGCGTGTCGAGGAAGGTTTCGAGCCAGCGGTTGATGTCGTAGCGGTGGAGCCGAGCATACATGCCGCGCCAGCGCGCCACCCGCTCCTCGCGCGGCATGGTGATCGCGCGGCCGATCACGTTGGCCACGTCGTCGATGTCGTAGGGGTTGACGAGCAGCGCGCCGTCGAGCTCGCGTGCCGCGCCAGCGAAGCGGGAAAGGACGAGGACGCCCGGGTCGTCCGCGTTCTGCGAGGCGACATATTCCTTGGCGACGAGGTTCATCCCGTCGCGGAGCGGGGTGATCAGCCCGACATCGGCCATGCGGTAGATGCCGGCCAGCGCCCCGCGCCCGATGGTGCGGTTGATGTAGCGGATCGGCGTCCAGTCGACGTCGCCGAGCGCGCCGTTGACCCGTCCCGCGAGCTCGGCCACCTCGCGCTGCATGTCGGCATATTCGGGCACCTCGGAGCGCGATTTCGGCGTCACCTGGAGGAAGACCACCTGGCCCTTCTGGTCCGGGTTGGTCTCGATGAAGCGCGAGAAGGCCTCGATGCGCTGGCCGATGCCCTTGGAATAGTCGAGCCGGTCGACGCCGACGATCAGCTTGCGGCTTTCGAGGCTCGTCTCGAGCCTGCGCACGAGGTCGTCCTTGCCCGATTCGCTCGCGAGCTTGGCGAAGGCGGCGGTCTCGATCCCGATCGGGAAGGCGCCCATGCGGAAGACGCGGCCATAGGTGTCGTAGATCTGGTCGCCGACCCTTCGGCCCATGCCCTCGCGCACCACGCAGGCGGCGAAATTCTCGACATCGTACGCGGTCTGGAAGCCGACGAGGTCGTAGCTCGCGAGGCTCCGCACCAGCTCCTCGTGCGGCGGCAGCGCGAAGAGGACGTCCGGCGGCGGCCAGGGGATGTGCAGGAAGAACCCCATCCGGTTGCGGACGCCGAGCTGGCGGAGCTCCGAGGCGAGCGGGATGAGGTGGTAGTCGTGCACCCAGACGATGTCGTCGGGCTGGATCAGCTTGGCGAGCGCCCGGGCGAAGAAGCGATTGACCCGGAAATAGCCGGCGAGATCCTTGCGGGAGAAATCGGTGAGGTCGAGCCGGTAGTGGAAGAGGGGCCAGAGGGCGCGGTTGGCGAAGCCCGAATAATACTCGTCGAGGTCGCGCTGGGTGAGGTCGACAAGGGCGTAGTCGACATTGCCCTCGGTGCGGATATGCACCCGGTCGGCCTCGCGCTCCCCGCTGGTCTCGCCCGACCAGCCGAACCACAGCCCGCCGCGCTCGGCCAGCGCCGCGCCCAGCGCCACGGCCAAGCCGCCGGCGCTGTCCTTGGCCGAGGGTACGCGATTGGATACGACGACAAGCCGGCTCACACGACGCCTCTTTTCCACAGAGGCGCCGGAACCCGGCCTAAGCGATGCGAGCTGGGCAGCCAGCAGACCCTCCCTCCTGATCCGGGCCTGCTCCTGAGTTGCCGAAAGCCTCCACTTTCCGCCGCCTCGGCAGGCCTCGTTGCGCGCTGCGCGCACTTACTTAGGGGAACGGACGGGCAGGAGATCATGTTCCACCGACGGCTGCAAAAATCCTGCCGGATAATGCGGCGGATGGGAACGACTATTTGCCCGGAGTGGTCGATTTGTCCGTCCGCGCCCGCCCACCGAGCGGGCAGGGGGCCGATACTGCGCAGAGTTTGTGCAGTCGGCCATGGGGGACACACGATCGGCCATCCGCTTCAGGCCCGACCCGCGAGTCGCGCAATCCAGTCCCGCACCGCGTCGGGGTCGGCGAGCTGGGCGCGCTCGCGCTCGCTTGGCCGGCTGATGCCGCCGCCGACGCCGATCGCGAGCCCGCCCATGTCGCGCGCCGCCATCAGCATGGTCTCGTCGGTGAGGTCGTCGCCGACCGCGACCGGCATCCGCCCGGCGAAGGGCGGGGAGGCCATCAGGCGGAGGAGCGCGCCCGCCTTGCTGGCGTGGCGCGGCCGCATCTCGACCACCATCTTGCCGGGCTGGAGCGCCAGCTCGTCGGCGCCAAGCCTGACCACCCGCTCCATGACGCCCGCGACCTCGTCGGCGCGCTCGGGCGCGAGCCGGTAGTGGAGCGCCAGCGCGTGGCCCTTGTCCTCGAGGAGGAGGCCCGGTCTGCCGGCGACGAAAGCCTCGAGCTCGCGCTTGATCTCCGGCAGCGCCGCCGGCACCGGCAGCCTCACCCGCTCTCCGCCCGGCAGCCGGTACTCGCTGCCATGCACGCCCGCGGCCGTGAAGGTCTCCGGCGCGAACAGCCGGTCGATGGTGGCGACGTCCCGCCCGCTGACCAGCGCCAGCGCCCCCTCCGCGCGGTCGGCGAGCCGCCTGAGGTCCGCCGGCAGCGCCGCCGGCACGACCACGCCGCCCGGCGTCGGCGCGATGTCGATCAGCGTCCCGTCCACATCGAGGAAGAACGCCAGCCCCTCGGGTTTCGTGGGAAGCACTAGCGCCACCGTGCCGCCCCTGCGTCGCGATCGCCGGCGCCCGGTTCGGACGGGTCCGCTCCCCTGAGCGCTTCCCCGGCGAAGGCCGGGGTCCATGCGCCCGTTCCGCCGGCTCGGCCGCCGTATGGACCCCGGCTTCCGCCGGGGAGGCGAGCGTTCTGATTGGCCGCGATCCGCGGCAGCGGATGAGACATACCCCCTCTCCCCGCCGGGGAGAGGGCTGGGGTGAGGGGGCTCCGCCCCTGGTTGTGGGTGTCTGGCACCCGTCCCCCTCCGTCGCGGGGAAGGGCTGTCGCATGTGGCGAGGTGCGTTCCCCCTCCCCCCTTGTGGGGGAGGCCGGGAGGGGGCCTCGCGGCAAGCGAGGTACTGAAATCCCACGGTCGTCACGACCGTCAGCGTGGGATCCTTCACGATGCCTCGCTTGCCGCTCGGCCCCCACCCCTGACCCCTCCCCACAAGGGGGAGGGGGAGAAGAGGGGGAGGCGATCGAACCGAATGTCCGCTGCGCCCCGACAGACTCAGACATCGAGGTTGGCGACGGCGCGGGCGTTGTCCTGGATGAACTCGCGGCGCGGGTTCACGTCCTCGCCCATCAGCTCGGCGAAGAGCGTGTCGGCCTCGTCGGCCTCGCGCACCCTCACCTGGAGGAGGGTGCGCACCTCGGGGTCGAGCGTGGTTTCCCAGAGCTGCTCGGCGTTCATCTCCCCGAGCCCCTTGTAGCGCTGCAGCGTGACGCCCTTCCGGCCGGCGGCGAGGACGGCGGCGAGGAGACCGCTCGGCCCGTGGATCGCCTGCTCCTTGTCCTTGAGGCGGAGCGTGGCGCTCGTGCCGTAGGTCGCGGCGAGGCGCGGGGCGAGCAGCTGCAGCTTCCGCGCGTCGGTCGAGGCGATCAGCGCCGGATCGATGGCGGCCACGTCACGCACCCCGCGCACCTCGCGCTCGAACACCATCCCGCCATCGGCGAGCGAGCCGGTCCAGCCGCGCTCGGTCTCCTCGGCGATGGCGTCGAGGCCCGCGGCGATCGCGTTGGCGATCTCCGCCGCGCTGGCGAGGTCGTCGAGCCGCGCCGGATCGAGCGAGCCGGCGATCGCCGCCTGCTCGACCACCGCCTTGTTGTAGCGGCTGTGCACCGCCTTCAGCACGCTGTCGGCCTGGCGCGCCTCGTCGACCACCGCACGAAGGTCGGCGCCGATGAGCTGCGCGCCCGAGCCGAGCTGGAGGAGGGCGTCGTCGAGCCCGGTGTCGATGAGGTAGTCCTCGAGCGCCCGCTCGTTCTTGAGGTAGAGCTCCGAGCTGCCGCGCTTGACCTTGTAGAGCGGCGGCTGGGCGATGAAGAGATGCCCGCGCTCGATCAGCGGCGCCATCTGCCGGAAGAAGAAGGTGAGGAGCAGGGTCCGGATATGCGCGCCGTCGACGTCCGCGTCCGTCATGATGATGATCTTGTGGTAGCGGAGCTTGTCGGCGTCGAACTCGGTCGAGATGCCCGTGCCGAGCGCGGTGATCAGCGTGCCGATCTCCTGCGAGGAGAGCATGCGGTCGCGCCGCACGCGCTCGACGTTGAGGATCTTGCCGCGGAGCGGCAGCACGGCCTGGTTCTCGCGGTTGCGGCCCTGCTTGGCCGAGCCGCCGGCGGAGTCTCCCTCGACAAGAAACAGCTCGGACTTGGCCGGATCGCGCTCCTGGCAGTCGGCGAGCTTGCCGGGGAGGGAGGAGATGTTGAGCGCGCCCTTCCGCGTCAGCTCGCGCGCCTTCCGCGCGGCCTCGCGCGCGGCGGCCGCCTCGACCACCTTGCCGACGATCGCCTTGGCCTCGTTCGGGTGCTCCTCGAACCAGGTGGCGAGCCCGTCGCTGACGATGCTCTCGACCACCGGCTTGACCTCGGAGGAGACCAGCTTGTCCTTGGTCTGCGAGGAGAATTTGGGGTCGGGCACCTTGACCGAGAGGACGGCCGTCAGCCCCTCGCGCGCGTCCTCGCCGGTCAGCGTGACCTTCTCGCGCTTGCCGATCTCGCGGCTCTCCGCGTAGGCGACCACCTGGCGGGTGAGCGCGCTCCGGAAGCCGGCGAGATGTGTCCCGCCGTCCTTCTGCGGGATGTTGTTGGTGAAGATCAGCATGTTCTCGTGGTAGGAATCGTTCCACCACATCGAGACCTCGGCGATGATCCCGTCGCGCTCGCCCCTGATGTTGATCGGCGCGGGAACGAGCGGATGCTTGGCGCGGTCGAGGAAGCGCAGAAAGGCTTCCAGCCCGCCCTCGTAGAACAGCGTCTCGGTCTTCGCCTCGACCCCGCGCCGGTCCTCGAGCACGATCTTCACGCCCGAGTTCAGGAACGCGAGCTCGCGCAGGCGATGCTCCAGCGTCGCATAGTCGAAATCGACATTGGTGAAGGTGCGCGTCGAGGGCAGGAACGTGATCTCCGTCCCGTTCCGCCCCTCGCGCTGCCCGGTGATCTTGAGCGGGGCGTCCGGCACGCCGTCGCGGAAGATCATCTCGTGGATTTCGCCGTTGTGCCAGATCTTCAGCTTGAGCCAGGTCGACAGCGCGTTGACGACGGAGACGCCCACGCCGTGCAGGCCGCCCGAGACCTTGTAGGAGGCGACGCGGCCCTCGCCCTTCTTGAACTTGCCGCCGGCGTGGAGCTGGGTCATCACCAGCTCGGCGGCGGAAACCCCCGCCTCCTCGTGGATGTCGACCGGGATGCCGCGGCCGTTGTCGCGCACCGTAACCGAGCCGTCGGGGTTGAGGCCGACATAGACGTCGTCGGCGAAGCCGGCGAGGGCCTCGTCGATGGCGTTGTCGACCACCTCGTAGACCATGTGATGGAGGCCCGAGCCGTCGTCGGTGTCGCCGATATACATCCCCGGCCGCTCGCGCACGGCGTCGAGGCCCTTCAGCCACAGGATCGATCGGGAGTCGTAGTCGCCGCCATTGCCGGCGGCAGGTTGGATGTCGGACATCAGCGGGTCTGTTCCTGCATCGCGAGACGGCTCTTTCGCGCCCATTTGAGACGGGCGGGAACGCACCGATACGCCAGGTTGGGAATCACTCTTTGTATATATAGGAGTTCGTGTGGGATTTCACACGCTTAGCGGCAGATTTCCGCCCTTCTCGGGCTCATTGGGCCGAGATGGTGCCGGAATGCACCGACAGGTGCTGGGCGCGGTCGCCAAGCTCTTGAAAATCAAGGGAATCCGTCCCCGTCATCCAGGCCTGGCAATCGAGCGAGATCAGCGCCTCGAAGAGCGCCGAGCGATGCTTCTCGTCGAGATGCGCTGGAACCTCGTCGAGGAGCACGATCGGGGCCTCGGAAGAGAGCTCCGCGATGAGCCGTGCATGGGCGAGGATGATCCCCACGAGGAGCGATTTCTGCTCCCCGGTCGAGCACTCGGCGGCGGGCACGCCCTTCCCTGAATGGATCACCAGGAGGTCGCTGAGATGCGGCCCATTGAGCGTCCGCCCGGCCGCCTTGTCGGCATAGCGCCGCGCCTCGAGCTGCGCGCGGTAGGCGTCCTCCGCGTCGGTCGCCGAGAGAGTCGCCAGCGACGCCTCGACCTCGCCCTCGAGCCGCAGCTCCGCTTTCGGGAACTCGCCGCCATTGGCCCCGGAGATGCCCTCGAGAAGCCGCACGCACTCCCGGCGCGCGGCGGCGATCGCCGTGCCGAGCTCGGCGATCTGCGTCTCCAGCGCGCTCAGCCACTGGCCGTTGGGCGAGGGCGCTTCGAGGAGCTTGTTGCGGCTGCGGAGCGCGCGCTCGAAGGCCGAGACGCGGCCCGCGTGGCTGCGGTCGATGGCGAGCACCAGCCGGTCGAGGAAGCGCCGCCGCTCCGAGGGCGCCGCACGGAAGAGCCCGTGCATGTCCGGCGTCAGCCAGACGACCCGCAAATGGTCGAGGAGCGCCTCCGACGAGCGCGCCGGCTCGTGGTCGACGCGGATGCGCCGCGTCTTCTCGACCCCGTCCGGCCCGTTGACGATGCCCGTGCCGAGCGCGACCGGCCCGTGCCGCGTCTCGATCTCCGCGGCCACCGCGAACGTCCCGTCCCCGCCGCGCCGCGGCAGGGCCTCGAGGCTGGCGCGGCGGAGCCCGCGGCCGGGCGAGAGGAGCGACACCGCCTCGATGAGGTTGGTCTTGCCCGCCCCGTTCGGCCCGGTCAGCACCACCATCCGCTCGTCGAGGGCGAGCGCGAGCGAGGCGTAGTTGCGGAAATTGCTGAGCTTGAGGCTGCGGACCCAGCTGCGCGCGCGGCTTCCGCCTGGCGTGGCCGTCGCGATCACACCCGCATCGGCATGAGGACGTAGAGCGCGTCGTTCTCGCCCTCGTCCTGGATCAGCGTCGGCGAGCCGGGATCGGCGAGGCGGAACACCGCCGTGCCGGTCTTGAGCTGCCCGCCGATGTCGAGGAGGTAGCGCGAGTTGAAGCCGATCTCGAGTGGCGCGGCGTCGAACTGCACGCCGATCTCCTCGGTCGCGCTGCCCGAGTCCGGGTTGTTGACCGTCAGCACCATCCGCCCGTCGGAGAGCGCGAGCTTCACCGCGCGGCCGCGCTCCGACGCGATGGTCGAGACGCGGTCGACGGCGTCGGAGAACTCGCCGCGGTCGACCTTCAGCACCTTGTCGTTGGCCTGCGGGATGACCCGCTCGTAGGGCGGGAAGGTCCCGTCGATCAGCTTGGAGGTCAGCACGATCGGCCCGATCGTGGTGCGGATCTTGGTGTCCGAGATCTCGACCGTGACGTCCCCGTCGGCGATCTCGGCGAGCTTCTGCAATTCGCCCACCGTCTTCCGCGGCACGATGATCCCCGGCATCTCGGCGGCTCCCTCGGGCGCCCCGAGCTGCGCCTGCGCCAGGCGATGGCCGTCCGTGGCGACCGCCCGCAGCATCGGCCCGGTATTGGCGGAAACGACGTGCAGGTAGATGCCGTTGAGGTAGTAGCGTGTCTCCTCGGTCGAGATCGCGAACTGCGTCCGGTCGATGAGCTGCTTGAGCGCGCTCGCGTCGAGCTGGAACCTTATCGGGAAATCGCCCGTCGCAAGGTCCGGGAAATCGCTCGCCGGCAGCGCCTGCAGCGAGAAGCGCGAGCGCCCCGCGCGCACGGTCAGCGTCCGCCCCTCGCCGTCGACCTCGAGCGCGACCTCGGCCCCCTCGGGCAGCTTCCGCGTGATGTCGTAGAGGATCTGCGCCGACACGGTGGTGGCGCCGGGCGTGGCGACCTCGGCCGGGATGCCCTCGGTGATCTCGACGTCGAGGTCGGTCGCCTTCAGCGTCAGCTTCTCGCCCTCGGCGCGGAGCAGCACGTTGGAGAGGATCGGGATGGTGTTGCGCCGCTCGACCACGCGATGGATATGACCCAGGGACTTGAGCAGGGTTGCCCGTTCGATCGTCGCTTTCATCGGTTTATGCTCTTGTGTCCTCGGCCCCGCCGGAGTCACGGCCAGGAGGGAAGGAATGGCCGGATTGGACTTCCGACGTTGGCGCGGATCGTGAGCGGATGCAAGCGTTGGGCAGCGGGGATAACGGGGTAGACGTCATCGTCCGGGCGGCCCTCCCGGCCGACGCCGAGGCGATCGCCGCCGTCCATGTCGCCGGCTGGCGCGAGACCTATGCCGGCATCATGAGCGAGGAGGCGCTCGCCCGCGCCTCGGTCGAGCGGCGCGCGCTGCACTGGTACCGGATGCTCACCGAGAGCCCGCCGCAGCTCGCCATCTTCGTGGCCGAGCGGCGCGGGGAAGGCGCCGGCGACGGCGCGATCGTCGGCTTCGCGGCCGGCGGAAAGGGCCGCGACGCCGAGATCCCGGCCGACGGAGAGATCCACGCCATCTACATGCTGCGCGCCCATCAGCGCCGCGGCGCGGGCCGCGCGCTGATGCGCGCCACCGCGGGCGCGCTGCGCGAGACCGGCCACCGCGCCGCCTATCTCTGGGTGCTGAGGGAAAACCGCCCCGCCTGCGCCTTCTACGAGCGCCTCGGCGGCATCGTGGCCGCCGACCGGATCGAGGACATCGCCGGCTCCCAGCATCCGGAGCTCGCTTATCTCTGGCCGAATCTCGCCACGCTGGCAGGTGAGGAACGACGAACGAAGACCTGAACCTCCCCCTTGAGGGGAGGTCCAAACCGCGAAGCGGTTTGGGGTGGGGGTGAGATGCAACCTTCTTCGTGGGCGCGAGCGCGATCGTCGTAGCACCCTCACCCGAAGGCGTTCGGCCGTAGGCCTCACGCCTTCGACCTCCCCTCAAGGGGGACCATTGCGTAATTGCCCGTCTCTGATTCCCTTTTGGCTTGGTGAGTCGGAGAGGCGGAGCGATGTGCAAGGGCGATCAGCTGGGTCTTGCGGAGGCGTTCGCGTCGCGGAAGCTGGGGGTCAACCGGCGCCTGGAGGGGATCGCGGGCGAGGTGAAGTGGTACAGGTTCGAGAAGCTGCTCAAGCGGCTCGA
>JADYYB010000216.1 GCA_020853895.1 Bauldia sp. | reverse complement strand
GGCGCGGTCAAGGTCTATGACGGGAACGACGCGCTGATCTACGAGACGACGGTCGGCCCGGACGGCACGGCGCGCGTGCCGCTCGCCAACTACGAGACCGGGCTCAAGATCGACGTCGACGCCGGCGAGGGCCACACCAACTACTGGATCCTTACCCCGCAGGACATCGCCGCGCAGATGCTGACCCCGGTCGTCGGGCGGGCGCCGTGAGCACGCTCCTCACCCGCCTGGCGGCCGCCGCTTCGTTCGCGGTGGCGGCGCTCTCGGCCGGGTCGGCCGCGGCGCAGACGCTGGACATCCAGACCGACTCCTACCCGGTCACCTATTTCGCCGAGCGCATCGCGGGGCCGGCGGCAAGCGTCACCCTGCCCGTCCCGGCCGACCGCGACCCCTCGGTGTGGTCGCCCTCGATCGCGGCGATCGGCGCCTACCAGTCGGCCGACCTCATCCTCCTCAACGGCGCGAACCTCGCGGCGTGGACCACGCGGGCAACGCTCCCCCGCGCGAAGATCTTCGACACCTCGCTCGCCTTTGCCGACCAGTACATCGCGACCACCGGCGTGACCCACAGCCACGGGCCGGAGGGCGAGCATTCGCATCCCGGCACCGCGTCCTTCACCTGGCTCGATTTCGGCCTCGCCGCCCGCCAGGCCGAGGCGATCGCGAGCGAGCTGTCGCGCCGCGTGCCGGCCTCCGCGCCCGCTTTCGCCGGCGCCGGCGAGGCGCTCGCCGCGGACCTCGCCGCGCTCGACGCCGAGGCGGCGGCGATCGGCGCCGCCGCTGCCGGGCAGCCCCTCCTCGCCTCGCATCCGCGCTACCAGTATCTGGCGCGGGCCTACGGGCTCGATATCGAGAGCGTGGAGTGGGAGTCGGGCGAGACGCCGACCGAAGAGCAGCTCGCCGCGCTCGACGCGCTGCTCGCCACGCACCCGGCGAAGCTGATGATCTGGGAGGCCGAGCCGAGCGCGGAGGCCGTCGCCGCCCTCGCCCAGCGCGGCGTGGCGAGCGTGGTCTTCGCCACCGCCGCCAACCGGCCCGCCGAGGGGGATTTCCTCGCCGTGATGGAGGGCAATCTCGAACGCCTCCGCGCGGCGTTCACCGGGCTCTGAAGCGCATCATTGGAGGTAACCTCCCCTCGAGGGGAGGGCCATCGCACCCCCTTTCCCCTCCCCCGCTTGCGGGGGAGGTTGCGGAGCTTGGGCCGAAGGCCCTAGCGAAGCGGAGGGGGAACGAGCGAAGCGAGCCTCCCCTGACCGCCACACGTCAACGTTCTCGGGGCAGCGCAACCCTTTTCCGCAAGGCCCTTCCTCCGGCCTGCCCGAGGTTCCCCCTCCAGCTGCGCTAGGGCCTTCCGGCCCAAGCTCCGCTACCTCCCCCGCAAGCGGGAGAGGGGGTGTTGAGGAGGTCCGCCTCCTCGCCGGGCCCGATAGGCGATAGCCCTGCCCCTTGAGAGGGGTTGCCCGGTCTTCGGCTCCGGCGCGGGCGCCGGCCGCTACTCCGAGCCGAGGGCGGTGAGGAGGGCGAGGACGATCGCGCGCGAGGCGCGGGCGGCGGCCTCGTTCGAGCCGAGATGGGCGCCGTGCTCGATGCAGGGATCCTCGGGCGTGAAGAGGCGGTGGTCGGCGGCGTTGACGAGCACGCCGGCCGGGCGCTCGATGATCGTGCAGTTGCGGTAGGATTCGGCGGCGGGGAGCGCGAGGCTCGGCGGGCCGAGCGGGTTGTCGAACCCGTGCGGGGCGTCGGGATAGACCGCGATCTCGACATCCTCCGCGCCGGCGACGCGGAGGCGATAGACATAGTCGAGGCAGGGCTGCGCGGGGCTGAGATCGTCGGCCCAGCCGGCGAAGATGCGGATCGGCCGCGCGCTCACCTCGCTCTCGCCGACATAGCGCGTGCTGCAATCGGGGTAGAAGGCGAGGTGCGCGGCGAAACTCGTGCCGGAGCGGTTCCAGAGCGCGTCGAAGCGGCGGAGGCTCGCCTGGAGCGCGGCGTTGGCGCCCCGCGAGAAGCCGAGCACGGCGATGCGCGCGGGGTCGATGCGCGGATGACCGGCGAGGAGGTCGAGCGCGGCGAAGAGGTCGACGACCATGTTGAGGCGGCCCAGCGCCGCCTGGCCGTCGGCGGCCGAGAGGCCGCGGCCGGTGAGCGAGTCGAGCACGAAGACCGCGTAGCCGAGCTCGAGGATCTGCCGCGCCCAGATGTCGTGGCCGGAGAGGATGCCGCCCGAGGCGTGGAGGAGGATCACCGCCGGGAGCCTGCCCGGCGCCGGCCCCCTCGGCAGGCGGAGCTCGCCGGCGAGGGTGACCGGCGTGCCGGGCTCGCCGAGGAGGAAGCTCAGATCGGGCATGGTCATGCTGCGCAGCGGGTGGATCTCGATCCGCGCCGGGATGCTGGGGTCGGCGAGCTCAACCGCCGCAGCCCGCTGGGGCCCGCCGACGGGAAGGAGCGCCAAAGCCGCCGCCAGGATTGCCCGCCATCCGCTCATGTGCTGATCCCCCGTTTCCGATGACGGCAAGGCTACGGGCCGGGGCCGCGGCGGGCTGTGACGGGGATCACAGGTGGCGGCCGGAACGCCGCGCTAGCCATGGCTGGGTCGTGGGGCGGGCGCGGCGGGCGTGATGCAACCTCCCACCTTGGGTCGCGCCCATGAGCAGGCTTCGTCCGTCTCACGGCCTTCGGGTTTCGAGCTTCTCCAGCTCCGTCCGGAGATAGGCGCGGACGGCGGGGTCGGCGGCGAGGCCGAGGGCGAGGGTGAGGCTCGACCGGGCGTCCTCGCGCCGGCCGGCGCGGGCGGCAAGGTGCCCGCGGGCGGCCCAGTAAGGCTGGTAGTCGAGGAGGCGCTTGTCCTCGCCGAGCGGCTCGAGCGCGGCGAGCCCGGCGGCGGGGCCGTCGATCTCGGCCAGCGCGACGGCGCGGTTGAGCGCCACCACCGGCGAAGCGGTCAGCGCGAAGAGATGATCGTAGAGGGCGAGGATCGCCGGCCAGGTGTCGGCGCCGGCGAGGCGCCGCGCGACATGCGCCGACTGGATCGCCGCCTCGATCTGGTAGCGGCCGCTCGCGCCGATCCCGGTCGCCTGGCGGAGGAGATCCTCGGCCCGGGCGATATGCGCGGCGTCCCAGGCGCCCGTGTCCTGCTCCTCGAGCGGGATGTAGGCGCCGCCCGCGCCGCGGCGGGCCGGCCGGCGCGCCTCGGCGTAGAGCATGAGCGCCAGCATCGCCTTGGCCTCGGGCTCGGCGGGGAGGAGCGCGGCGACGAGCTGGGCGAGCCAGATCGCCTCTTCGGCGAGGCTCTGCGCGCTGCCCTCGCCGATCTCGCCCCAGCCTTTCGAGTAGGTCGCGTAGATCGCCTCGAGCACCGTGTCGAGGCGCTCGGCGATCTCGTCGGCATCGGGGACGCGGAAGGGGATGCCGGCCTCCTTGATGCGCGCCTTGGCGCGGACGAGGCGCTGGCTCATCGCCGCGGGCGGGATGAGGAAGGCCGAGGCGATGTCCGCCGCGGTGAAGCCGAGCACGGTCTGCAGGATGAGCGGGGAGCGCGCGCTGCGCTCGATCGCGGGATGGGCGCAGGCGAACATCAGCGCGAGGCGGCGGTCGGGGATCTCGTTCGGCGTGGCGGCGGCCTCCTCCATCTCGTCGGCGATCAGCTTGAGGTGATCCTCACCGCCCGTCCGTGTCTGGCGGCGGCGGGCGGCATCGATCTGGCGGCGCCGGGCGACGGTGAGGAGCCAGGCCGGCGGGTTGGCCGGCACGCCCTCGGCCGGCCACAGCTTGAGCGCCGAGGCGAAGGCCTCGGCGAGCGCATCCTCGGCGCCCGCCACGTCGCGGGTGCGGGCGGCGAGGAAGGCGAGGAGGCGGCCATAGCTCTCGCGGGCGACACGCTCGGCGGCGCGTTGCGCTGCGGCCTCGGGCTGCTCACTCTTCCCAGCCACGCTCGGCGTTCTTGTTGGACCAGAGCGGGCGGATCTCGATCGTGCCGGCGCGCGCGCCCGGGCAGCGGGCGGCCCATTGCACGGCCTCGTCGAGGCCCTCGCACTCGATCAGGTAGTAGCCGGCGAACTGCTCCTTGGTCTCGGCATAGGGGCCGTCGACGACCTCGGTCTTGCCGTCGCGGACACGCACGCTGGTCGCCGTCGCGCTCGGCTGCAGACGCTCCGAGCCGAGGCCGACGCCCGCCTTCTTCATCGCGCCGAGCCAGGCCGCGTACTCGCCGGACAAGCGCTTCCACTCCTCGGGCGACGTCGGCTGGGTGTCGTCGAAGTGGATGAGCAGCATGTAACGCATGGAGTCTCCGTTCAGCGGGCCGGGCGTCAGCTGTCCCGATACGCCAATGACGCGGCAGGAAAGGCGATTTCGACCGGCAGAGGCAATATTTTCCTGCCGGGGCCGGGGGCGGCCCGGTCAACCGCCTGTTGCCGAACATGCTCCGGCGATTGGCAAAAGCTATCGCAGGGATAAGTGGCGCGCGGAAACGGGGCGGCCCCTCCTCTCCGGCCAAGGCGCGGGAAACCTCCCGGCCGTGCCAACGAGAAGGGGGAAATGCCACCATGACCAGATTCGCCAAGGCCATCCTCGCCGCCGCCGGCCTCGCAGCGATGGCGGGGGTCGCACACGCCCAGGCGCCGGCCGAGCCGCCGCCTTCCGGCACGGTCGTCCTCGGCGCGCCGCAGGATCTCTACCTCGAGGTGACGACCGCGCCGGACGGGGCGCCGATCCTCTCGCAGGAGGAGTTCCCGCTCGTGCTCGGCGGCTACTACCGGTTCAACTTCGTCTGCCCGGACGCGCAGGACGACTCGACCGGCTTCCATCTCGAGGTCAACGACCTCCTCACCAACTCGCATCTCCGCGTGGTCAGCGTGCAGGACATCGAGATCTACATGCAGGGCATGACCTTCCGCGCCATCGAGTGCGACGAGGTCGGCTCGGCGCGCTTCTCCTTCCACCCGATGCGGCGCGGCATCTACGACATCTATGTCCGCGAGCATTCCGACCCGCCGAAAGAGGCCTTCGGCCGCTTCATCGTCGAATAGAACGCACGCGGGGTCCGGCGGCGGGCGGCCGCTGCCGAGCGCCGTCCGCAGCTTGAGTGACCGGGTCGGGTTTTGTCGAATTGAGCCAGGGTCGCTCGTCATTGGGGCATTCGAACCCAAGGAGACGAGCGATGACTACGACAGCGGAAACCCCGAGAATCCTTGCAAGCGGGCTCGGCCTCGGCGAGTCGGTGCGGTGGCGCGACGGCCGGGTCTGGGTCGCCGACTGGGGCAGGCAGGAGCTCCTGACCATCGACGGCCGAGGGGCGCGGGTCGAGCTAAGCGCGCCGTCGATGCCGTTCTGCATGGACTGGCTGCCGGACGGGCGGCTCCTCCTCAACTCGGGCGGCGAGCAGCGTGTGCTCCGGCGCGAGCGCGACGGGACGCTGGTCACGCATGCCGAGCTCGGCGGGCTCTCCGGCTTCGCGTGGAACGAGATCGCGGTCGACGGGCGCGGCAACGCCTATGTCAACTGCATCGGGTTCGACTTCCCGGAAGGGGCGTTCGCGCCGGGCATCGTGGCGCTGGTCACGCCGGACGGAGCGGCGCGGCAGGTGGCGGACGGGCTCGCCTTCCCGAACGGGATGGCGGTGACGCCGGACGGCGCGACGCTGATCGTCGCCGAGTCCTATGGGCACGCGCTGACCGCCTTCACCATCGCGGCGGACGGGAGCCTCCGGAACCGGCGGGTCTGGGCCGCGCTCGGCGAGGGCGCGGCGCCGGACGGGATCTGCCTCGATGCCGAGGGGGCGGTCTGGTACGCCGACGTGCCCAACCAGGCCTGCGTGCGGGTGCGCGAGGGCGGGGAGGTGCTGGAGCGGATCGCGCTCGACCGCGGCGGCTTCTCCTGCGCGCTCGGCGGGGAGGACGGGCGCACGCTCTTCATCGCCGCCGACTGGGCGGCGATGGGCGAGGGCGAGCCGAGCGGGCAGGTGCTGGCGGTGGCGGTGACCGTGCCCGGGGCGGCGTTCCGCTGAGGCGCCTGCGCCTCGGCCCCTATTTCGAGGGGTCGTACCAGAGGACGAGATTGCCGTTGGCGAAGATGCGCGAGCGGCGGTGGCGGAGCGGGAGCGGGGACGGCACGCCCTCGAACATGGTGCGGCCCGCGCCGAGCGCCACCGGCACCACCACGAACTGGTACTCGTCGATGAGCCCGGCGGCCGCGAGCTGGGCGACGATGGTGCCGCTGCCGAGGATAACCATGTCCTCGCCCGGCTCGCCCTTGAGGCGCGCGATCTCGGTCGCGGGGTCGGCGTGGAGGAGGGTCGTGTTGGCCCAGTCGGTCTTCTTGAGGGTGCGCGTGAAAACATATTTGCGGAGCCCGTTCATGTGGATGGCGACGCCCGCGTTCTCCTGCATCGCGGCCGGGGTCGGCCAGTAGCTCGCCATCAGCTGGTAGGTGACGCGGCCGAGCACGATCTCCCCGCCACCGCCGGTATTGGCGGCGGTGAACTCGTTCCACTCGGGATCGGAGCGCTCGGCCCAGTCGAGGCCGCCGTCGCGGCCGGTGAAATAGCCGTCGAGGCTGACATTGTTGAAGACGCTCAGCTTGCGCATCGGTCGGTCCCCAAAGCTCCATCCAAGGAGCGCGACGAGCAGTCTATCGCGCCGCCCGCCGCGCGAAAGCCTCAAACCGGCCAGAGCGGGCGCAGCTCGACCACGCCGTGATCGGCGGCCGGGCAGCGCGAGGCCCAGACCAGCGCCGCGTCGAGATCGGGCGCCTCGATGACGAAATAGCCGCCGAGCTGCTCCTTGGCGTCGGCATAGGGGCCGTCGAGCACCTTGGCCTTGCCGTTCTGGTTGCGGACCGTCGTCGCCATCGCGGTCGGCCGCAGGCGGCCGGTGGCGACGAACGCGCCGGCCTTCTGCAGCGCCTCGACATAGGCGCCGTAGGCGGTCATCGCCTCTGCCTGCTGGGCGGGGGTCGCGGCTGCCCAGCCGGACTCGTCGGAATAGAGCATCAGCATGTATTGCATCTGAGAATCTCCGTCGGATCGGGGCTCATGGCCCGAGCGATGACGCGCGACTTCCCGGCAATTCGACATTCCCGCGGACGGCTTGGCAACCGCCCGCCGGGCGTCAATTGCGGCTCTCGACGAACCAGGTCCGCGTCTCGCCGATGCCCTTGATGTCGACAGGCGGGCGCTCCTCGTAGAGGAAGGCCTCGCCGGCGAGGTCGCGGAAGGCGCCCGAGACCTGGATGCGTCCCGGTTCGCCGTGCGATTCGAGGCGCTGGGCGAGGTTCACCGTGTCGCCCCAGACGTCGTAGGAGACTCTTAGATCGCCGATCACGCCGGCGACCAGCGGCCCCGAATGGATGCCGACGCGGAGCGAGAGCTTGATCCCGCCGAGCGAGCGGAAATTGGCGGCGTAGTCGCGGAGCGCCAGCGCCAGCGTGCCGACCGCGATGGCTCCGCCCCGCGCGTCGCCGGACAGCGCGCCGGCGGCCATGTAGCTGTCGCCGATGGTCTTGATCTTGTCGACGCCGAAACGGCGCGAGAGCCCGTCGAAGCCGGAGAAGAGCTCGTCGAGATAGGCGACCAGCTCGTTGGCGGTGACCGCGCCCGCGGCCGGCGTGAAGCCGGAGAGGTCGGCGAACATCACCGTCGCGTTCTCGACGCGGTCGGCGATGTGGCGCTCGTGCCCGGCCTTGAGGCGGCGCGAGATCGCCTTGGGGAGGAGCACGTCGACGAGGGCATCGGAGACCTCGACCTGGCGCGAGAGATCGCGCTGGGCGCGCGTCAGCGAGGCGACCACGAAGGCGACGCCGGCGCCGTTGATGATCATGGCGTTGATCAGCGCCTGGAAGGACAGGAACTCGCGGAAGGCGACATCCTCGGGAACGAGGAAACCGGTCGGGCGGCCGAGCGTGACGGTGAGGATCAGGGCGGCGAAGGCGGCGAGGTAGAAGACCAGGAAATAGACCCAGTTCTGCACGCCGAAGAGGAAGAGGAGGAAGCCGGCGAGGACGAAATAGAACTGGAGGTCGCTGGCCGAGCCGAGCGCCAGCACCACGAAGCTGTGGCCGATGACGATCAGCGTGCAGACGCCGATCGCGGCGAGGTTCTCACCGAAGCGGTGCAGCTGGTGGAGCGCGAGCGCGATGGCGATGACGGCGAGGTTGTAGACATGGAGGGGCATCAGCCCCGTCATGTCGTGGGCGAGGCCGATGACGAGATGGGCCAGTGCGTTGAAGGCGACCACCCAGGCGGCGATGTTGGTCAGCACCTGGCGGCGCGCGATCTCGGGGTCGGGGGTGAGGATGCCGGCGCGGACGATGCGCGAGAGGAAGTCGGGCAGGCGCCAGCGCTCGGGCGCCTGGCGGTGGACGAGCGCGCGCAGCTCGCTGACCGCCGGCGAGGGCATGCGCGCGGCAAGGCCGAGGCGCGCGGCGCCCGCGAAGGTCCGGAGGTCGGGGGAGGCGTTGTCGGTCATCGTGCTGCCGTCGCTGCGAGCGGCATCCTCCTAGCGCCGAACCGACCGGAAATGAAACCGGCCGCGCCCGGCGCAAGCTGCAGCGCTGCCGCACCGCGCGGCCGGGAATGCGAGGCTCCTGGCCGGGCTTTACGAGCGGATGGGGTGGCCGAAAAATCGTCGGTCGGATTGTCGATTTCCCTCCCGAGGGCTCGTCGTGTCGATGAAAGCGAGCGAAAAGGCCGTCCACGCCGGACGGCATCAACTCAACGCCTCACGTCAGAAAGGAACAACGCGATGCGCTTCATGATCATGGTCAAGGCCACCCCCGAGAGCGAAGCCGGCATCATGCCGAGCCAGGAGGCGCTCAGCGAGATGGCGCGCTACAATGAGGAGCTGGTCAAAGCCGGCATCATGCTCGACGGCTCCGGCCTGCAGCCGAGCTCGAAGGGCGCCAGGGTCCGCTTCCAGGGCAAGCGGCGCACGGTGATCGACGGGCCATTCGCCGAGGCCAAGGAGCTGATCGCCGGCTACTGGCTCATCGAGGTCAAGTCGAAGGAAGAGGCCATCGAATGGGTCAAGCGCGTCCCCAACCCGATGGGCGAGGACGTGACCAGCGAGATCGAGATCCGCCAGCTCTTCGAGCTCGAGGATTTCGAGCCCGGCCCGGGCGTCGAGCACCACCGGAGCCTCTACGCCGAGATCGACAAGCAGCGGGAGAAGGACAAGGGCTGACGCTGACGCGAGAGGCATCCGGCAGTCGGCATCGGGCATCCGGAAAAAGTCCGCTCGAGGCCGACACCGGATGCCGGATGACTGGTGCCGGATGCCTGTCGGCCCGGCTTGCCGGGCCGCGCGGACGGGCCTAGCTTTCGCCGATGTTTCCCGGCCCGCCCTCCTGGCAGCCAGACCGCAAGGGTCGCGGCGATCGCATGCTCGGCTCGATCGCGGCGCTGGCCGTGATCCTGGTGGCGGTCGTTGCGGCGGCGATCTTCCTCTACCAGTCCGGCGGCCTCGAAGGTGTTCTGGCCAATTTCGGGCTGTTGCCGGGGCAGTAGCTACCTCAGCTGCGTTGGAAAGGACTGTGCTGAGGTGCGTCCTTCGAGGCCGCCTCCGGCGGCACCTCAGGATGAGGATCGGGGGAAGCTGCTCCCAGGGGTTTGAGCGGAGCGTAGCCACGCAGCGGGCGGGTGCCTTGTGCCGTCCTTCTCCCTGTGGTTTTCGCCACCCTCCTCATCCTGAGGTGCCGCCGAAGGCGGCCTCGAAGGACGCACCCGGCCAGCCGGCCCGAAGAAAAATTTGCCCGTGCTGTCGATTCCGCGCCCCGAGCTTCGTCGTGTTGATAGAGCAGGCCGAAACGGCCGCTCGGAAGCCAACCCGAAGGGAGAGGACGATGAAATTCATGACGCTGGTGAAGGCGCGCGAGAACCACCCGGCCGGCGAGCCGCCGATGGAGCTGTTCGCCGGGATCGACCAGCTCGGCCGGGACGCGGCCAAGGAAGGCGTGTTCGTGCTCTTCGGCGGCCTCGCGCCGGCCTCGCAGGGCACCGCCGTGAAGCTCGCCAAGGGCGAGATCACGGTGACCGACGGGCCGTTCGCCGAGGCCAAGGAAGTGATCGGCGGGTTCGCCGTCTACGACACCGAGACCAAGGAAGAAGCCGTGAAGTGGGCGGTCCGCTTCATGGAGCTGCACAAGAAGCACTGGCCGGACTGGGACGGCGAGGTCGAGGTGCGCGAGCTCATGAATTTCGAGGGGCCGGGCGTCGCGTAAGGCCCCCGGTCGCCGGCAGCCTAAGGCGGGCGCCCGCCTCCGGCTTGCCCTCGGCGAGGCCGATGCCGTAATCGGAGCCTTGTGACCGCTGCCGATACGCATCGAGCCATCCAGGCCGTGTGGCGCATCGAATCGGCCAAGCTGATCGCCGGCCTGGCCAAGATCGTGCGCGACGTCGGCCTCGCCGAGGAGCTGGCCCAGGACGCGCTGGTGAGCGCCCTCGAACGCTGGCCGGAAACCGGCGTCCCGCGCAACCCCGCCGCATGGCTCATGGCCGCCGCCAAGAACAAGGCGATCGACAATCTCCGGCGCCGCAAGATGCTCGACCGGAAGCACGGGGAGATCGCGCGCGAGCTCGCCGACGAGGAGCAGACCACGCCCGACATCGAGGGCGCGCTCGACGACGACATCGGCGACGAGCGGCTTTCCCTCGTCTTCACCGCCTGCCATCCGGTGCTCTCGACCGAGGCGCGGGTCGCGCTCACGCTCCGCCTCCTCGGCGGGCTGACCACCGACGAGATCGCGCGCGCCTTCCTGGTGCCCGAGCCGACGATGGCGCAGCGCATCGTGCGCGCCAAGCGGACGCTCGCCGATTCCGGCGTCGCCTTCGAGGTGCCGCACGGCAAGGACCGCGCCGGGCGCCTCTCCTCGGTGCTCGAGGTGCTCTACCTCATCTTCAACGAGGGCTACTCGGCGACGGCCGGCGAGGACTGGATGCGGCCGCAGCTTTGCGACGAGGCCTTGCGCGTCGGCCGCATCCTCGCAGAGCTCGCGCCGGACGAGCCGGAGGTTCACGGGCTCGTCGCGCTGATGGAGATCCAGGCCTCGCGCGCGGCGGCGCGGACCACGCCGTCGGGCGAGCCGATCCTCCTTCTCGAGCAGGACCGCTCGCGCTGGGACCGGCTGCATATCCGCCGCGGGCTGGGGGCGCTCGAACGGGCCGGGCGGCTCAGCGAGGCGCCGGGACCCTACACCCTGCAGGCCGCGATCGCCGCCTGCCACGCGCGCGCGGCGACCGCCGCCGACACCGACTGGGCGCGCATCGCCACGCTCTACCGGGAGCTCGCGGAGCTGACCGCCTCGCCGGTGGTGGAGCTCAACCGCGCCGTGGCGGTGGGGATGGCCTTCGGCCCCGCCCTCGGGCTCGCCATCGCCGACGCCCTTGCCGAGGAGCCGGCGATGCGCGCCTACCATCATCTGCCGGCGGTGCGCGGCGACCTCCTCGCCAAGCTCGGGCGGCACGAGGAGGCGCGCGCGGCGTTCTCGCGCGCCGCCGAGCTGACGCGCAACGCGCGCGAGCGCGAGGTCCTCCGCAAGCGCGCCGACGAGAGCGAGGTGGCCGGGCGGCGGCCGGGGAACTAGGACGGCAGCCGGCAATCGGCATCCGGCATCCGGGGAGTCCGCAGCGAGCGTCCGTTTCCCGGATGCCTGATGCCTGATGCCTGATGCCTGATGCCTGATGCCCGATGCCCGATGCCTGATGCCCGCTGCCTCCAGCGTCTCTGGCCCCCCCCGAGCCCCGGTTGTGACGGGTTAGTCACAGGCTCTCCCCATCGCCGTCCGCCCATTGGACAGGCGGGCGCGCGTAGTGTTCACTCCGCGATCATCCCAAGCGATTTGCGGGTTTGGGAGGAGTGGATGTGACGTCCCACGCAGCCTATCGGCCCTCCCCGGAGGGCGCGCGTATCGAGGCCGGCATTTTCGAGCCGGGCCTCGCGTCTCCGGTCCACCTCATCGATACGGCGCGGCGCCGTTCCCAGCCGAGACCCCCAGCCGGAGCCAGCGTGAACCGTCGCCGACGGATGCCCGCGCACGCGCTTTTCGACAGGAGAACCTGACGTGTTCACCTCCTTCTTCCCCAAGCCGGGGCTGTTCTTCCTCTCGGCCGCCCTGTGGGCCGTCGTGGCGATGGCCGTCTGGTACACGCTGGGCGACGAGTTCCGGAACCTCCTCGGCCTGGCGGATCCGGAGGGCTATGTCCTGCCCTACACGGTGGATCGCTTCGTCTCGCGAGAGATGCTGTTCTTCTACATCTTCTACGCCATCTTCGCCGTGGCGTTCTACGCCTTCTGGAAATTCTACTCCCCGCACCCGTGGATGGAATGGTCGATCCTCGGCTCGGCATTGATCATCTTCAATGTCTATTTCGGCGTGCAGGTGAGCGTGGCGCTGAACGAATGGCGCGGCCCGTTCTTCAACATGCTCCAGTCGGCGTTCGAGCCGGCGCCGCCGGGAACGATCACCGAGGAGCAGATCTGGGTCTTCATCTGGCAGTTCCTGCAGATCGCGTTCGTCTCGATCACGATCGGCGTCCTCAACCTCTTCTTCGTCAGCCACTGGATCTTCCGCTGGCGGACCGCGATGAACAACTACTTCACCAGCTACTGGCCGAAGCTGCGCAAGGTCGAAGGCGCCTCGCAGCGCGTCCAGGAAGACGCCATGCGCTTCGCCAGCGTCATGGAAGGCCTCGGCATCAGCATGGTCAACGCCGTCATGACGCTGGTCGCGTTCGCTCCCATCCTCATCACGCTGGGCGAAGCGGTGTCGGTGATCCCGTTCTTCGGGGCCATCCCCTATCCGATGTTCACCGCCGCGGTGGTGTGGTCGGTGCTCGGCACGATCTTCGTGGCGCTGATCGGGTTCAGGCTGCCGGGACTCGAGTTCCGCAACCAGCGCGTCGAGGCCGCCTTCCGCAAGGAGCTCGTCCTCGGCGAGGACGACGCCACGCGCGCCGAGCCGATCACCCTCGCCGAGCTCTTCACCAATGTCCGCCGGAACTATTTCCGGCTCTACTTCAACTATCTGTACTTCAACATCGGCCGCATCTTCTACATACAGATCGACAACGTCATCCTCTACATTCTCCTGATCCCGACCATCGTGGCGGGACGGATGACGCTGGGCCTTCTCCAGCAGATCACGACCGCGTTCGGACAGGTCAGCAACTCGTTCCAGTACCTCTTCAATGTCTGGCCGACGATCGTCGAGCTGATCTCGATCCAGAAGCGTCTCGCCGCCTTCGAGGCGCACATCCATGGCGGCAAGCTGTCGGACATCGAGCGCGAGATCGACACGCCGCGCGGCCCGGTGCCGGACGCGACGGCAACGCCAACCCCTTAGCGCATCGAAACCCCGTCCATCGCATCGAGAAGGCCGCCTCCGGGCGGCCTTCTCATTTGGCGAGGCGGAGGGCGGCGTCGGCGGAGGCTTCGGCGATCACCTCGGCGGCGCCGAACTGGGAACGGAGGTCGAAGCCGAACTCGGCTTCCATCCTCTTGCCGCCGCGGGTGCTGAGGAGCCAGGTCGAGCCCGAGGGGTTGCATTCGAGCACGTAGAGGCGACCGGTCTCGGCGTCGCGGATGACGTCGACGCCGAGGACCGGGACCTCCGGAAAGGCGGCGTGCACGCGCCGGGCAAGGTCGATTATGTCGGGGTCGAAGACCAGCGAGACCCGGGCGCCCTTGGCGGTGGCGACGATGCTGTGGCCGCCGGTGGCGCTGAATTCGTACCGCCCCGTCAGCGGCCTCTGCACCCGCCCCTCGTAGCGGATGGCGACGACCGGCCGGCCGAGAAACATGAGGACGCGGTGGCTCACCGGCATATGGCCGGTGAAGACGAATTCCTGGGCGATCATCGGCGCCTCGCGGCCGAGATGCCCCTCCTCGAACTCATGCGCCTCGCGGTAGCGCACGCCCGCCGTCTTCCTGACCCGCACATAGGCCCCGCGCAAGCCGTTGCTCGGCTTGGTGACGACGTAGGGACCCCATTCCGCCGGATCGAGCCTGGTCTCGGGCACGATCTCGGTCCAGCGCGGGACCGGGATGCCGGCGGCGTCGAGGCGGCGAAGCTCGTCCAGCTTGGAGATCGTGACGTGGCGAAGGACCGTCCCGCGGACGGGCCTCACCGGCCGCACGCGGTCGAGCTCGACCGAGAGGGTGGGACGGGCGAGCTGGCGCACGATGCCGAGTCCGGTCGGCAGCCAGCGCGCGGTCGAGTAGACGGCGGGGATGATCCGCGGGTAGCGGTCGCGGATGAGGCGCGCCGCCGCCACGAAATCCTCGAGCGCGAAGCGCTTGGGGAAGCAGAAGAAGGAAAGGTTGATCCGGGAGGCGGCCATGTCGTCACCGCCTCAGAGGGTTGCCGCATGGGCCGACCGAGACCAGCCCCGGCTCATCGGGCCAGCCTCAGGGCGGCCTCGGCGGAGGCCTCGGCGATCACCTCCACGGCGCCGAACTGCTCGCTGAAATCGACTCCCAGCTGCTCCTGCATCCTCCTCCCGCCGCGATGGGAGATGGCCCAGACCGCGCCGAAAGGGTTGCACTCGAGAACATAGAGCTTGCCCGTCTCGACATCGCGGACGAGGTCGGTGCCGAGGGTCGGCACGTCGGGAAACACGGCGTGGACGCGGCGCGCGAGATCGATGATCTCGGGATCGTCGAAGAGTGAGACCCGCGCATTCTGGGCCGTGGCGACGATGTTGTGCCCGCCGGTCGCCTTGAACGCGTAGCGGGATTCGAGCGGGCGCTGCAGGGTCCCCTCCTGGCGGATCGCCACCACCGGCCGGCCGAGATAGGTCACCACGCGGAAGCAGACCGGCATCGGTCCGGTATAGATGAACTCCTGCGCGATCATCGGGGCCTCGCGCCCCGGGTGGCCGGGCTCGAGCTCGTCCGCGCCGCGGTGCCGGACGCGGCCGGTCCGCATGATGCGGACATAGGCGCCGCGCTTGGCGTTGGTGGGCTTGGTGACGACGTAGGGGCCCCACGTCGCGGGATCGAGGGCGGTCTCCGGGGTTATCTCCTCCCAGCGCGGGACGGGGATGCCCGCCGCTTCCAGACGCTGCAGCTCGGCGACCTTGCCGAGGAGGATATGGCGGAGCCGGTAGCCGCGGAGCGGGCGCGCCAGCCGGACGCGGTCGAGCTCGACGGTGAGCGTGGGCCGAAAAGCGCTGCCGAGCATCGCCGCCGCCGCCGGGAGTAGGTGTCTGGTCGAGTGCACCGAAGCCCTGATCCGGGGATGGCGCGCGTTGATGAGGCGCGCGGCCTCCACGAAGTGGGCCGGGCCGTGCCGCCTGGGATAGAGGAAGAAGGCAAGGTTGATCGTCTCGCCGGGCATCGATGGATGTCCGCCTACGTTCTTCCCCGGCGTCCGGCCGGGCTGTATTGCTCGATGCACGACATCAAAGGCGCCCCCCTTGACGATTCCCCTCGCCTTCTACTGCTACCCGAAGAAGGGGGCCATTGACGACTTCCGGGAAGTGGCGCGGCGCATCGAAGCGCGGGCGCCCGACATCCGGCCAAGGGTCTTCTCGTCCACGATCAATCTCGCCACCCTCTTCGGCACGCTGTCCCTGCCGAAGGGCACGGTGTCGATCGAGCTCGACCGCGTGAAGCTTCTCGCGCCGCGCGGCAAGCGGCTCAGCCACGGGCGGATTCCCAAGCTCGAGCAGCTTCGCGGGCTCCGGGAAGCCGGCATCAAGGTGCCGCGCTGGACGGAGATCGGGCCCGACACCAAGCTCGACCCGGGCGAGTGGGGGCCGTACGTGGTGGTCAAGCCTTCGCGCGGCTCGCGCGGCGCCAATGTCCGCATCCAGAAGACCAGCCGCGTCCGGTACAAGGCGCCGGACGAGTTTCCGGCCGACCATGCCGGGCGGAAGGGCCCGATGATCGCGCAGCAATTCGTCTACACGGGCAAATGGCCGGTCGCGGCGAAGGTGCTGACCTATTTCGGAACGGCCGTGGCGGCGATGGAGTATCACGGGCGCGAGGAGCTTCTGCCGCTCACCGACCGCGACCGGTTCGGCGATGCCCCCGGCAGCTCGATCGTGGCCTCCGCGATGGGCGCGCGGATGGCGCTCTGCGACGATCCCGAGGTGCCGCGGCTGGCGGAGCGCGTCCACGCGCTGTGGCCGGATCAGCCCTCGCTCGGCGTCGACATCGTCCGCGACAGCCAGACCGGCGAGCTGTTCGTCCTCGAGCTCAACCCCACCGGCAATAGCTGGATCCTCAGCGGCGCGGTCGGGGAGAGCGCCAAGCACCAGTTCGGCATCGATCTCCATGCCCAATTCGGGGCGCTCGACATCCTTACCGAGACCTCGATCGCCGTGGCGCGGCGGTTTGCGGAGGCGGGCCGGTGAAAGCCGCGCCCATCGGTGGGCAAGGCCGGTCCGACGAGACGGGAAGAGAATGATCGGACCCTACGAGATCCACGGGCATGCCATCGTGTCGGGCGACGAGCGGATCGCCGACAGCCAGGCGCGCATGCCGCGCGTGCTGCGCTTTCCCGCCGACCAGACGCAGTTCAACGCGGCGATGGATCGGGCGCGGGTGGTGGTGCTGGGACGGGTCGGCCACCTCAACCATCCCGACGAGCGGCGGACGCGGCTCGTCGTCTCCTCCGCGCCGGCGGGACTCGAGCGGCGGGCCGAGGCGTGGTGGTGGAACCCCGCGGGCGTTGGTGTGCTCGAGGCTCTGACCGCGGCGGCGCCCGGCGGCGGGCTGGTGGTGGTCGCCGGCGGCAAGCGCGTGTTCGACCAGTTCCTCGACCTCGGCTACGACGAATTCCACCTCGCGCGGGCGCCGCACGTGACACTGCCCGGCGGGGTCGCGTGCTTCTCCGAATGCGACCGCGGCAAGACCGCCGACGAGGTGCTGCGCGGGCGGGGGATGATCGCGGGGCCGGCCGAGGTGCTCGACCCGGCGAACGAGGTGACGCTGACGATCTTCCGGGCGCCGCGGTAGCGGGGGCTTTCTCCTCCCCCCTTGTGGGGGAGGACGGGAGGGGGCCTCGCGGCAAGCGAGGTTTGAAAAATCCCACGGTGGCCTTGAGCATCAGCGTGGGATTCTTGACCAAGCCTCGCTTGCCGCTTGGCCCCCGCCCCAACCCTCCCCACAAGGGGGAGAGGGAACAGGATCAAAGCATGCGCTTGAGGGCGACGTAGTCGACCTTGCTGCGGTGGCGGCGGTCGAGCGGGATCGTGTCGAAGCGGCGGATGGCGAGCGGGCCGAGCAAGGCGGCGGCTTCCTGCCAGAGGGCGTCGTGTCCCGGATCGCCCTCGACGGCGAGGAGGGCGCGGCCCTCGTGCTCGACCAGGGCCGCGGCGCGGACGCCGGGCCAGGTCCGCGCGGCAACCTCCACGGCGAAGGGAAAGAGGCCGCCCGCCCTGCCGGCGAGGCGGCCGAGGAGCCAGAGGCGGCCACGCTCGTCGAGGCGGCCGGCGTCGCCGGTGCGGTGCCACACCGCGCCCTCGCGGCGGAGCTTGGTCGAGGCGTCGTGGGCCGGGTCGAGATAGCCCTTGTTGACGTGCTCGCCGGTGACGAGGATCTCGTCACCCTCGATCGCGACGCGCGCCTCCGGGGCGGGACGGCCGGCGAGGATGCCCTGCCCGTCCGCCATCGCCTGCCAGTCCTCGGGCGAGATGTCGGCGACGGCGACATGGGCGATCGGCTCGGCCTCGGTCGAGCCGTAGACGGCGGTGATCGCGGTCGCCG
>JADYYB010000215.1 GCA_020853895.1 Bauldia sp. | reverse complement strand
CCGATCTCCGATCCGGCGCGGGACGTCGTCGGCCCGCTCGGCGCGATCGAGATCGAGTGCAACGAGATCCGGCAGATGCTGCCCTCGCAGATGACCGAGGAGTTCCGCACCGGCTATCTGCTGATCCAGGCGGACGCCGAGCTGGTGGTGACCGCGGTCTATTCGGCGCGGCCGCGGGACGGGGAGATCTCCACGCTCGACGTGCAGCTGGTCCAGGGGATCAGGGTGCAGGTCGAGCAGCCGGATCTCACGGTCGCCGAGATCGACATGGACCGGCTCCGCAACACCTGTCCGCAGGGTCCGGGCAGCTGCATCGCGACCGTCCCGGTGACGGTGACCAATATCGGCGCGGCCGCCGCGGGGCCCTTCCGGGTCAGCGTGACGTTCGACCCGGCCCAGTCGGTGGTGGTCACGCGCGACTTCCCCGGCGGCCTCGCCGCCGGCGCCTCGGAGACCTTCGCGGCGCAGACCCCGCCCAGCAACAATTGCTTCGACCCGGACTGCCGGATCTGCGCCTTCGCGGACAGCGACAACATCGTCGCGGAGTCGAACGAGGCCAACAACATCCTCTGCCGGGAACGTCAGGGATGACACGCGCCGGCGGCGTGCGCGCTCTCGCCGTCGCCGCCGCGCTGGCCGCCGCCCTCGCGGCGCCGGCCGGCGGCGCGGCGCAGGACGCGCCCCTCGCCGCGCGGCTGACGTTTCCGGTTACGTTCCTGTGCGGGCCGTCGTCGGAGGCCTTCCAGGAGGGCGTGGTCTCGGGGAGCTACCGGACGGTCATCGAGATCCTCAATCCGTCCGCCACGGACGCCGTGCGGTTCTCGAAGGCCGTCGTCCGCTCCCTTCCCTATCAGGCGGGTCTCCGGCCCGGTCTCCCGATCGAGGACCGCCTCGATCCGGGTGCGGCGATCGCGGTGGAGTGCGACGAGATCCGCCAGCTTCTTCCCGAGCCGATGAGCACCTCGTTCCGCTCCGGAACGCTGGTGCTTCTCGCCGACGGCGCGGTGACGGTCTCGGTCGCCTACTCGGCCGGGCCGAGGGGCGGAGAGGTCGCCGCGCTCGACGTGCTGGCGGTGGCGGGCCGCCGCTTCTGCGGGGCGGGCGAGCTCGGCCCCGACGGCAGCTGCCGGTGCGTGAGGGGGCTCGCGGGGGCCTTCTGCCAGATTTCGATCGCGGAGGAATCCGGACCGACCTATCTCCGGCTGAAATGGGTGGGCATCGACGCGCCGGGCGACATCGTCCGCTCGGACGACGACTGCATCCGGCTCGAGGCGGAGAATTTCAGCCCGCGCGCGCTCCTCGCCAATATCGAGTTCTACGGCACGCTCAACGGCCGTGCGGTCGCCATGCTCTCGCCGCTCAGCAGCCTGCCGCTGGAGGCGTTCGAGACCGGCAGCGTCACCCGTTGCCTCCGCGACTTCGAGGGCGACGGCGGGCCGTCCGATCTCATCGGCCTCGCCTTCTCCGCCAATATCAACGCGCGGGCGACCGTCCTCGACGGGCTCGACGGCGGCGGCGGCCGACTCGACCGCATCTTCGCGCCGACCGGCTATTTCCATGTCGAGCCGGCGCCGGAGCTTCCGGTCCCCTATCGGGCGGTCCTCTACGACGACCAGGCGCGGCGCGAGAGCTTCGGCGGCGGGGACTATGCCGGCCGCTTCCCCTTCCCGCTCCCCGGCGGCGGGATCTTCGTCGGCGACACGCACCCCGACGCGCTCTTCGACGAAGGCGGGCCGGTGACGCCGGAGGTCATCCCGCCCGAACCCTGACAGCGAGAGGAGTCGAACAATGACCGGCGGTCTCAGGAAAGCCCTCTCGGCCTGCGGCTGGGCGGCGCGGCAGGCGGCGAAGGCCGGTCTCTTCCTGTTCGCGGCGGGCAGCGCTGCCGCCTTTCCGGAAGCCGACGAGATCGCCATCTGCCTCGGCTACGGGGTGGAGAACTCCGACAGCTGCGTCAATGACGGGGAAGGCGAGACGGCCAACCCGGTGACCGGCAAATGCGACGGCGGGGGTGACGACTTCTATGCCGTCAACTCCACCTTCCATCCCTACTGGAAGGCGCGCGGGGTCTATTTCGAGGTCTTCGACTGGGACACCGCCGAGGAGACCGGGTTCGAGCCCAATGCGGGTCTGGTCAGCGGCACGACCCGGCTCGACAACGGGTGCGTGGCCATTCCCGAGGCCGATCTCGGCGGGGCGAGCCGGCTCGCGGTCCGCATGTATCTGGACGCCAAGCTCCAGGGGATCACGGTCCGGGTCCGCGGCGATCTCGACTCGAGCGACGATTTCGGCACCAGCAACGAGCCGCACGAGGCGGGCGCGTCGGTCGGCGGACGGTGCGGGACCAACCCGCTCGACCCCGATCCGGACGGCACGGGGCTCCTCTGGTGCCAGCCGAACGAGATGCTCCTGACGGTCAATTCCGGCAATGACGGGATGCCCCAGGCGGTCGAGGCGGGGCAGCGCTACAACGTCGCCTTCCCGCAGAACGAGCTGGGCACGATCATGGCGCTCACCCAGTTCCCGGTCTTCTGGTGGAACCAGAACATCGACATCATCAATTCGATCGACCCCCAGTTCGACCCGAACGAGGAGGTGACGATCACCGTCACCCATCGCAACCTCAACACGCAGTCGGGCTGCACGGTCGAGTTTCCCTGCTCGGCGACCGGCTGGATCCACACCGACCTCGACGGGCGCGGGGAAATCGAGATCAACATCCAGACGATCTGGCCGCGCTATTCGCGGAAGTTCCTCGTCGGCCACGAGGTCGGGCATGCGATGGAGATGATCTGGTCCCGCTTCGTGCTGAACGTCGCCTCGAGCTCGGCGCTCTTCGGCGCCGACGGATACGATCTGGACGATGCCGACCACCCGGCGGCGTGCACGACGGCCGGGGCGGTCGTGTCGCACGGCATCACCACCGTGGAGCATGTGAGCGCGGCGGCCAACGAGGGGTTCGCCCATTTCTTCGCCGCCGACGTCTACAACGACCACGTCGAGGAGGACGGCAAGTTCAACTACTACAAGCTCGAGGACATCTTCGGCTTCCACGAAGACGTCTATCTCGACGAGGT
>JADYYB010000214.1 GCA_020853895.1 Bauldia sp. | reverse complement strand
GTCGGCATCGGCGGCCCGGTCGGCTCCGGCAAGACCGCCCTCATGGACGCCCTCTGCAAGGGGATGCGCGAGCGCTTCAACCTCGCCGCCATCACCAACGACATCTACACCAAGGAGGACGCCGAGTTCCTCACCCGCTCCGGCGCGCTGGCGCCCGACCGCATCATCGGAGTCGAGACCGGCGGCTGCCCGCACACCGCCATTCGGGAGGACGCCTCGATCAACCTCGCCGCGGTCGCGGAGATGGAGGCCCGCTTCCCCGGCCTCGACCTCATCCTCATCGAGTCGGGCGGCGACAATCTCTCGGCGACCTTCTCCCCCGAGCTCGCCGACCTCACGATCTACGTCATCGACGTCTCGGGCGGCGACAAGATCCCGCGGAAAGGCGGCCCCGGCATCACCAAGTCGGACCTCCTCGTCATCAACAAGATCGACCTCGCGCCCTTCGTCGGCGCCTCGCTCGAGGTGATGGACCGCGACGCCCGGAAGATGCGCGGTTCCCGTCCGTTCATCTTCACCAATGTCCGCGGCGCGGTCGGCGTCGACAAGGTCATCGACTTCCTGGTCCATGCTGGCGGTTTGGCAACGGTTCCGGCCTGACGTCGCAGACGATTTCCCAGCCGATGCGAACCGGTATAATAGCTGCTTCGCTGTTCGCCCTGGCCTGGATTCATGCCCGTTATCAATCGTTTCGCCGATTTTCAGCGTGATCTCGTCGAGATTCGCCACGACCTGCACCGCCACCCCGAGCTTCTCTACGAGGTCCACCGCACCGCTTCGACCGTCGCCGACCGGCTCAGGAGCTACGGCCTCGACGAGGTGGTGACCGGCATCGGGCGCACCGGCGTGGTCGGCGTGATCCGCGGGCGGAAGACCGGCAGCGGCCGCGTCATCGGCCTCCGGGCGGACATGGACGCCCTCCCCGTCACCGAGGCCAACGACACCGCCTGGATCTCGCAAAACCCCGGCCTCATGCACGCCTGCGGCCATGACGGCCACACCACCATGCTCCTCGGCGCTGCCCGCTACCTCTCCGAGACGCGCAATTTCGACGGCACGGCGGTGGTCATCTTCCAGCCCGCCGAGGAAGGCGGGGCGGGCGGCCTCGCCATGGTCGAGGACGGCATGATGGAGCGCTTCGGCATCGAGGAGGTCTACGGCCTCCACAACATGCCCGGCATCCCGATCGGCACCTTCGGCATCCGCAACGGCCCCATCCTCGCCGCCGCCGACGACGTGCAGATCGAGATCCACGCCCGCGGCGGCCACGCCGCCAAGCCCCACAACACGGTCGATCCGATCGTGGTGGCGAGCGCCATCGTCCAAGGGTTGCAGAGTATCGTCTCGCGCACCGTCGACCCGCTCGACTCGGCGGTCGTGTCGATCACCATGATCCAGATCGGCAACACCCATAACGTGATCGCCGACTACGGGAAGCTGATCGGCACCGCCCGCACGCTGCGCCCCGAGGTCCGCGATCACGTCGAGCGCCAGATCAAGACCCTCGCCGGGAGCATCGCCGCCGCCTACGGCGCCACCGCCACCGTCACCTACCGCCGTCACTACCCGGTCACCCGCAACCACACCGAGCAGACGCGCTTCGCCGCAAGGGTTGCGGCCAAGGTGGCCGGCGCCGAGCGCGTCGACACCGACATCGCGCCGGTAATGGGCGGGGAAGACTTTTCCTATATGCTGGAAGCACGGCCGGGTGCCTTTATCTTCATGGGCAACGGCGATAGTTCGGGGCTGCACAGCCCGACCTACGATTTCAGCGACGAAGCCATTCCGATCGGTTGCTCCTACTGGGCGAAACTGGTCGAGGAAGCGATGCCGGCCTGATGCCAGAAGGGACCCGCATGACCCCGCCGCCCAGCACCAGCGCGAGCACCGCGGCCGCCGCCCCGAGCGCCGAACCCGCGACGCCCGATGCGCCACCGCGGCCGCAAGCCGCGCCGGCGCCGGTTGGCGGGCTCGACAAGAAGGCCTGGAGCGTCCTCGGCCGGCTCCTCCGCGAGAACTTCCGCGACTATGCCGCCCGCTACGCGCTCGTCTTCCTGCTCATGGGCGTCATGGCGGCCACCACCGGCCTCCTGGCGTGGATCCTCCGCGACGTCGTCAACCAGATCTTCGTCGAGCGCAACAGCACCATGCTGTGGGTCCTGCCGACGGTCGTGATCGTCGCCTCGATCATCAAGGGCTTCGCGATCTACGGCTCGGGCATGACCATGGTCCGCATCGGCAACTCGATCGTTGCTCGCATGCAGAGCAAGATCTACAGCCACGTCCTCAAGCTCGGCATGGACTATTTCTCGACCACCCATTCGAGCGAGCTGATCACCCGCCTCTCGCACAACGCCAACGCCGCGCGCGACGTCCTCAACACCGTCGTCACCAGCTTCGGGCGCGACCTCCTCACCCTCATCGCCCTTCTCACCGTGATGATCATCCAGGCGCCGATCGTCACCGTCGCCGTGTTCATCATCGGCCCGATCATCATGTTCTCGGTGCACCGGCTGTCGATCAAGATGCGCAACACCGCGCGTCAGGGCTTCGCCGCCTCGGGCCGGCTCGTGAACTCGATGCAGGAATCCGTGCAGGGGATTCGCGTCGTCAAGGCTTTCAACCTCGAGGAGGTCATGCAGGACCGCATGACCAAGGTCATCGACGAGAACCGGGAGCGCGCCAACAGGATGGCCGAGATCGGTCTCCGCACCAACCCGATCTCGGAGGCCCTCGGGGGCGTCGCCATCGGCCTCGGCATCCTCTGGGGCGGCTACGCGGTGATCGAGCTCGGCCATGCCCCCGGCTCGATGATCTCCTTCATCGCCGCGCTCCTCCTCGCCTACGAGCCCGCCAAGCGCCTTGCCCGCACCCATCTTTCGCTGACCGCCGGCCTCGTCGGCGTCGGCCTCATGTACGACCTTCTCGACATCAAGCCGACCCTGGACCCCAACGAGGACGGGCCGGAGCTCGCCGTCGAGAAGGGCGAGGTCCGCTTCGAGAAGGTCGACTTCGCCTATCGCAAGGGCGAACCGGTCTTCAAGGATTTCGACTTCGTCGCCGAGCCGGGGAAGATGACCGCGCTGGTCGGCCGCTCCGGCTCGGGCAAGTCCACGCTGATGGCGCTCATCGAGCGCTTCTACGACCCGCAGTCGGGCCACGTGCTGATCGACGGGCAGGACGTCAGCAAGGTCAAGCTCTCCTCGGTGCGCGAGCAGATCTCGCTGGTCAGCCAGGACGTCTATCTCTTCAGCGGCACCATCAAGGAGAACATCGCCCTCGGCCGCCCCGACGCGCCGATGGAAGAGATCGAGCGCGCCGCCAAGTTCGCGATGGCGCATGATTTCATCATGGCCACGCCGAAGGGCTACGACACCGCTGTCGGCGAGAACGGCCTGCAGCTTTCCGGCGGCCAGCGCCAGCGCATCTCGATCGCCCGCGCGATGCTGCGCGACGCCCGCGTGGTGCTCCTCGACGAGGCCACCTCCTCGCTCGACACCGAGTCCGAGCAGCTCGTCCAGGTCGCTTTCGAGCATCTGATGAAGGGCCGCACGACCATCGTCATCGCCCACCGCCTCTCGACCATCCTCAACGCCGACAAGATCTGCGTGATGAACGC
>JADYYB010000213.1 GCA_020853895.1 Bauldia sp. | reverse complement strand
GCAGAGGAGTGAGTGATGACTGCCATTGTCGCCTTCCGGGCTGCCGGGTCCGCGCGCGCGTAGCAGCGCCCCATCCGGGCGTCGTTCGACGCCGCCTGGTCCCGACCAGCTCAATGCCCCGCTCGCCGTAGCCCCGTAGGCTCTGGCGCGTTTTGGCTTGCTCCGATCCCGAACGGGCGGAGCTCTCGGATGGTCGAGAACCCCAATGACAACGGACATGACCGGACTGGCCGCGCTCGGCTGGTCGAATTTCTTCCAGGCCCAGCTCGCGGTCGGCGGCGCGGAAGGGCTGATGCCGGCGCGCGTGCTGGCGGTGCATCGGAATGCGCTCGAGGTGGCGAGCCCGGGCTTCTCCGGGCGCATCCTGCCGCTCGTCGACGAAGACCCGGAGAAGGAGGCGACGGTCGGCGACTGGCTGCTGATCGAGGGGCCCGGCCACGCGCCGCGGCGCATCCTCGAGCGGAAGAGCGTGTTCAAGCGGCGCGCGGCCGGCACGGGCCGCCGCGTGCAGCTGATCGCCGCCAATGTCGACACGCTGCTGATCGTCACCTCGTGCAACCAGGACTTCAACGTGGCGCGGCTCGAGCGCTATCTCGCGCTGGCGCGGGAAGCCGCGGTGACGCCGGTGATCGTCATCACCAAGGCCGACCTCGCCGAGGACCCTTCGCCCTATGTGCGCGCGGCGCAGAAGCTGATGCCCGGCCTCCTCGTCGAATGTCTCGACGCGCGCGATCCGACCTCCGCCGCGGTACTGGCGCCGTGGTGCGCGGTCGGGCAGACGGTGGCGCTGGTCGGCTCCTCGGGCGTTGGCAAGTCGACGCTGGTCAACACGCTGACCGGCGTCGAGGCGCTCGCCACCGCGGCGATCCGCGAGGACGACGGACGCGGCCGCCACACCACGACCGGCCGGTCGATGCATCGCCTCGCGAGCGGCGGCTGGCTCCTCGACACGCCGGGGATGCGCGAGCTGCAGCTGGCCGATGTCGGCGAAGGGATCGAGGACGTCTTCGCCGATATCGTGGCGATCGCGGCGCGCTGCCGCTTCCACGATTGCCGCCATCACGGCGAGCCGGGCTGCGCGGTCGAGGCGGCGGTGGCGGACGGGACGCTCGAGCCGGAGCGGGTCGCGCGCTTCGCCAAGCTGATGGCGGAGGACGCGCGCAACTCGGAGGCCCTCCACGAACGGCATGCGCGCGAGCGGGTTTTCGGCCGGATGGTGCGCGGCATCAACAAGGAGAAGCGGGCGCGCTGGAACCCCTGACCGGGAAAAGGCATCCACCGGGCGGCGAGAGCAGCCGTCCGGTGGATGACGCCGGGGCAAAGCGGCCCGGCTAGTTGAGGATGTAGACGACCTCGCGGTTCGCCGGGTCGACGAAGACGTGCTGGCCGTTCACGACCGCATAGGGGTACCGGTAGTCCGGCACCGGGTAGAGGATGGTCGTGGACGGGAGAACCGTGCCGACCGCCACCGTGCCGCTATAGGCCACGCTGGTGACCGGCTGCTGCGTCACGTAGGTCTGCACCGCCGGGGGCGGCGGGGTGAAGGCCGCGCCGGCCGCAAGACCGATCGCGCCGCCGACGGCCGCGCCCACCGGGCCGCCGACCACCGCGCCGACCGCCGCGCCACCGGCCGCGCCGGTCAGCGGAGCGCCACGCGGCGGAGCGGTCGCGGCCGCGCCGCCGACGCCGGCGCCGATCGCGCCGCCGACCACCGCACCGACCGGACCGCCGACCACCCCGCCGATGGCCGCGCCGCCGGCAGCGCCGGCGATGCCGCCACCAGCCGCCGACGCGAACTGCTCACGCTGGCTGTAGAAGGGCTGGCTGGCGTAGTGGGCGTCCCAATAGGGGCCGACCTGATACGTCACGACCGGCACCTGGACCGTGGCGACGGCCTGCGGCAGCGGGATGGGCTGCGGCGCGGCGTAGTTGATGAACTGCGCCGCGACCCAGCCGCGGGCGCCGCCCGCTTCCACGTCGCACCACGCCCGCGGGGCGTCACAGCCGAAGACCATAACGGGGGCGTTCACCGGCAACACGGTCACCACCGGAAACATCTGATCCGGCCCGGCGCGCATGTTGACGTCGACATTGGTGGTTCCATTGAAGGCCGCCTGACCGAACGAGGCTCCTGACCAGAGGATTGCACCGGCAAGTACCGAGCCGGCGAGCCAAGATCTCTTGTTCATCGTGACCTCCTGAGCCATCGGGAATTCCCGATCCAGCCCAGCCGGTGAACGGCGGCCCGGTAGGACCGTTCCCTCGGCGAGGTGCTTCGGCGGCCCGATCGTGGCGGGAACGCAACAGTTCGCGGTTCGGTGATCGACGCAACCAAATCGCCAGCGCAGCCGTTCTACGGGGAGTGCGCCCTGCTCTGGCGGCCAGCGGAAGGGAACCGCGCGCGGAAGCAAGGCCGCATCAAGCTTTGTGCACGTGGAGAATGTGAGATGCCGCAAGACCACGGCCGCGATGCCCCCAAGTCCAACCGCGGCTTCGCGTCTATGGACGAGAGCAAACAACGTGAGATCGCCCGCAAGGGCGGGCAAAGCGTGCCCAACTCGAAGCGCAGCTTTTCCCAGGACAGGAGCCTTGCGGCGAAGGCCGGCCGCAAGGGTGGGCACAACGTGCCCGACGAGAAGCGGAGCTTCTCGCAGAACCGGCAGCTCGCCGCCGCCGCCGGCCGCAAGGGCGGCCAGGTCTCCGGGGGCCGTCCGCGCGAGCCGGACGATACCCAGAACGGCAGCGGCGCACCGCCGCAGGCAGGCGAATGATCAGCGGCGGCGCTGGCCCCGGTCCTCGGGCGCCGGCGTCGCGATTGCCGGCGCCGGCCCGGGGGCAATGACGGCGGGCGCGGCGGGATCCACCGGAGCGGTTGGCAGCAGCGAGGGCGCCGGCAGGTCGGCGACCGGGCCGGGGAGGGCGGCGACGAGTCGCTCGGCCTCGGCGCGGTGGCGACCCTCCGGAAAGAGCTCCAGATAGCGCGCGGCGGAAGCCCCGCCGGTCACGGTGGTCCAGAACGCTTCGTCGAGAAGGGCCTCGCGGCTCAGCGGCTCGGGCGTCGTGGTGGCGGCCGCGGGCGTCTGGCGCGGCGCTGCCGGGATCGGCTGCAGCGCGAAGCCGGTGCGGCCGAGAAGGACGTCGTTGTAGACGATCGCGATGCGCCGCGGCAGCGTGCCGTCCTCGCTCTCCTCGAGGGTCAGGATCATCGGATCCGCGAATCGCGCGGGCGCGAGCCATGGCTCGAGCGCGATGTTTCCCGGCAGCTCGTCCGCCGGAGCCAGCGCCGCCATCATCTGCTCGGGCGTGTAGGCGCTGACCTGCTGCTGCAGCTCGGCCAGCTCGGCCATCGCCGCTATCTGCTCGGGGAAGGTCATGGTCGCCATGCGTTCGCCGAGCTCGACCAGGCGCTGCATCGGGTTCTCCGCGCTGCCGCCGCCGAAGGCGACCGGGTAGGCGGTCCGGAAGGCGTCGGGCGTGGCGGCGGTGTTGCCGGTCAGGCGCTCGAACCAGGCGATGGCCTCGGCCGGGCTCCCCTCGGCGGAGAAGACGAGGGCGCCGGTCGCGCGGTCGGAGAAGAAGCGGAGGAAGGTCGCGCTCTCGGGCAGCGCGACGCCCGGATCGGGAAAGGTCTCGGGCCGCCAGGCCTCGTCGTTCGACGGAAGGGCCGCGCCGGCGATGCCGACCGCCCGCGGGTCCTCGCTCGCGTTCAGGGACGCGCGGGCGGCGGCGCGCACGGCGGGAACGAAGTCGTTGAGGAGGACGAGGAGGGTCTCGGTGTCCTCGGCGGTGGGCCGGATGGCGCCGAGCGCGACCGCCGCCGCCCAGCGGAGGCGCGGATGATTGGCCGCGGCGAAGGGGCGGATGCGCGGGGCGTCGGCGTCGTGGGCGCCGGACTCGCCGAGCTGGACGAGGGCGACGGAGAGGGGCGAGACCGCGTTCAGCCGCGCGATCGCGCACGCGGTCGAGTCGGGGTCCGCGCAGGCGGCGTCGAGCGCCTCGAGCATCTGCAGGGCGGCCGCGAGCTCGTCGGCCTCGACCTCGGCGGCCGAGGGCGGCCGGGGCTGCGCGGCGGCCAGCGCCGGCGCGAGCGCGAGGAGGAGGGCGGCGAGGAGCCTCACGTGCCGCCGCCGACGCCGAACCAGCCGCCGACCCTCGCCGCCACGTCGGCGATGCGCCGCGAGGCGGCGGTGGGCAACGAGGTGGTGGAGCAGATCGAGATCGCTTCGAGCGTGTAGTTGTTGGCGTCGCCACCCATCAGCTGGCCCTGGCGGGCGATGCCGACCGCCTCGGCCATGCGCACGTTGTCGCCGGGCTCGATGCAGTTCTCCGTCGCCTCCTTCCAGCAATTGTCGAGCGCGGCCATCGTGCCGCCCATGACGTCTACCCCTCCCCTCGACGAGCCGCCGCCGAGCAGCTGGTTCTGCCGCTCGAGGCCGAGGGCGGTGGGGAGGCCGGTCTCGCGCGCGAACTTGCAGTTGCGGCGCGAGGCTTCCAGCATCCTCTCCATGAAGAGGCGGTTGGCGCAGTCGATCATCGCCTGGACGTTGGCCATGCCGGAGCCGCTGTCGTCGCCCGCCAGCTGACGCGCCCGCTCCGCGCCGAGCTCGCGCTGCATCTCGCGGTTGAGGGCGTATTGCATGACGCGGTCGTGGATCTGGCCGGTGATGCTGTCGGCCGGCGGGGCCTCCTGCCGGTTGGGGCTGCAGCCCGACTTCACGACGCCGGCGACGGCGCGGTCGGCGAGGCCGGCGGCCGACGCGGGAGCGGTCGCCGCGAGGACGGCAAGGGCTGCGAGAAGGCCGACGGCGAAGCGCATGGGGGCACCGATTGGGGTTGGCGCAACCTAGGGCGGGGCTGCGGGGCGGTCAAACCCGGCGCGGCGTGCGATAAGGCGGCGTGACAGGTCTCGGGCTGGGAGCAAGGGGAGCAGGGCCGCTCGCCGCGGCGGGCGGGCTGGCGTTCGTCCTCATGCTGGCGCTCGCGCCGGGGCTGGAGGCGCCGTTCCAGTTCGACGACTGGGCGGACATCGTCGCCAACCCCGCCGCGCACGCGGCGACCTTCCTCGCCGAGCTGCCGACGACCGTGCGGCCGTTCCTCAAGGCGAGCTACGCGCTGACGGACCTTGTCTTCGGGCTCCGGCCGCTCGGCTATCATCTCGGCAGCCTCCTCCTGCATCTCGCCGCCACGGTGCTGGCCTTCGCGCTCGCCCGGCGGGCGGCGCGGCAGGCCGGATACGCGCCTGAGCAGGCGGCGTGGGTCGGGCTCGCCACCGCCGGGTTGTGGGCGCTCCATCCGGTGGCGACGGAGAGCGCGATCTACGCCTCGGGGCGCTCGGCGGTGCTGTCCGGCGTGCTGGTGCTCGGGGGGTTGCTGGCGGCGACAGGCGAGCGGTCGTCGTTCCTCTCACAGCTTGTGGCGGGTGGGCTCGCGCTCCTTGCGCCGCTCGCGCGGGAGACGGCACTGGTCCTGCCTTTCCTGCTCCTGTGGTGGCAGCTCACTGTGCTGCCGCGCGAGCCGGCCGGCGCGATGGCGCGGCGGGCGGCGCCGGTGTGGGCCGGCGCGCTCCTCGCCGCGCTGATGCTGCTGGCGATGCCGCGGCACCGGGCGCTTCTCGGCTTCAGCCTCGAAGCCCGCGCCCCGCTCGACGCGCTCCGGGTCAATCTCCACGCGATCATGGAGATGCTCGCGTTCTGGCCGATGCCGTGGCGCATCTCGATCGATCCGGCCTCGCCCGTCGCGGGCGGCTGGCTGAGCGCCGACACGCTCGCCAAGGGCGCGGTGCTCCTCGCCGCGGCAGGGCTCGCGCTGGCGTGCCGGCGGCGCTGGCCGATCCTCGCGCTCGGTCTCGGCTGGACGCTGCTCGCGATCGCGCCGAGCAACTCGCTCCTCTGGCGACTCGAGCCGGTCGGGCTCCGGCCGCTCTATCTCGCGAGCTTCGGACTAGCCCTGCCGCTGGCGGCGCTTCTCGTGCGGGTCGAACGGTGGCAGCGGCCGGCGGGGACGGTCGTGGCCGTGGCGCTCT
>JADYYB010000212.1 GCA_020853895.1 Bauldia sp. | reverse complement strand
GATTTGCCTAAAATTTTAGACAACTGCTTGTCTCATTGTTGAAGCCCCATGGCGTTGGGTGCGTGGTCTGAAAAGGACCCGGACCCGTGCCCCTTCGCTGGACCCGCCTTCTCTCTCTGATCTTCCTGCTGCTGGCCACGCCGGCCTTCGCCGCCAATGAGTGGTGGATCGCGCAGAGCTCCGGCACCGTCTGGATCCTCGAAGAAGGCCGTCCGCCCCGCCTCGCCTCGCCCGGCACCGTCTTCCCGAACGCGGCCACCCTCGCCACCGGCCCGACCGCCCGCGCCCTGCTCGTGCACGGCGCCGAGAGCGTGCTGGTCGGGCCGAGCACCGTCCTTGCGCTGGTCCAGCGCGGCGGCCGCACCCGGGTGGTCCAGCAGAGCGGGGTCGCCGAGTTCGAGGTCGAGCGCCAGAACGTGCAACATTTCAGCGTCGAGACCCGCTATTTCGCCGCGATCGTGAAGGGCACGCATTTCACGGTCCGGGTCGACGACGAGGAAGGACGCATCTCCGTCGAGCGTGGCACCGTCGAGGTGACCGCGCCGGGCAGCGGCCAGCGCACCGACCTCACCGCCGGCATGGAGGCGATCGTCACCGCGGCCAATCCGGCGATCGGCATCTTCGGAGGCCGTCCCGCCGTCTTCCAGGTCGCCCAGCCACGGAACGCCACCGTTCCCTCGCCCGCTATCAGCGATGCGAGCGACGCTACCCTCCTCCTCGCGCAGGCGAGCGTGGAGGACGAAGAGGAGGAGGAGGAGGAGGAGGAAGAGGAAGAGGATCACGAAGAGGAGGAAGAGGACGACCGTCAGGCGTCCACTCAGCCCGGCCCGACCATTCCCGACACCTCAGGCGGGCCGCCCCCCGGCGGGGACACTGGCCCTAGCGACGACGACGATGAGGACCACGACCACAGCGGTCACGGTCACCATCACCATCATCATCACCACGGCGACGAGTGCGATGAGGATGATGATGACGATGATGACTCCTGACGCGCAGGACGCCGCGGCCCACTCGCACTGAACGTCAACAAAAAAGAGCCCGGCGATCCCCGGGCTCTTCTTCGTTACGCGACTAGCCCGACTGCTCGTGGCCGGGCGCCGAGGGCGTGGCGCCCTCTTTCGGCGGCTCGTCGTAGATGATCTCCACCGAGACGCGGGTGGCCAGGGCGGCGATCGCGCCGATCACCGCCAGCCACGGCGCCCCGAGCACGACCGCGCCGCCGGCCAGCGCGCCGACCGTGAGGTTGATCTCGAGCACCACGTCGCCGTCGGGTTCCTTGATGCGCAGCGTGCGCGCGTTGCCCTCGGCGAGAAGGCGCTTCACCTGCCCGAGCAGCTGCGCGCCGGTCGTCTCGATCTGCTCGGAAAAAGTCCGTCTCGTCTCTTCAGCCATGTTGACCTCCGTGAGCGGTGCAAAGCCTGAGGGTCATGTGGTCCCGGCGGCCGGCGACCTCAAGAAGAGATTGCGGTCCCGCTCACGGCCGGAAGCCCGCCGGCGTCGGGGTGAAGGCGCCTCCCGGATGCCCGAGCAGCCGCTGCAGCGGATCGAGCGGCGCGCGGGCGAGCGGGCAGATCTCGCCGAGGACCGTCCAGCGCACATAGGCTCCCCCATCGTCGTCGTGGAGGTCGCAGCGCGCGAGGCGCCGCCCGCCGTCGGGGCTCGGAATGCACGCGACCGAGCCCGGATCGTAGCCCTTGCCCTCGGCCACGCAGACCGGCCGCCCGCCCTCGGTCGCAAGGACGGTCGGCGGGATGAGGAGCACAAGGCCGATCGCAGCCAGGAGGAGATGTCTCGCTCGCATCTCGGTGGCTTAGCTCACAGTCATCTTACTGCCAACGGGCCGGCCGCGATTTGCCGACCCACCGGCCGCGCAATAAGCTCGCTCCGGGTCGAGCCTGGAGGATCGGGAAGGCATGCGCGCGCGAAAGACCGCCTTCACCTTCCTGGCCCTCGCCCCGCTTTGCGCCGCGAGCCCGGCCGCGGCGCAGGACACCGCCGTCGATCTCGAGCTGGTGCTCGCCATAGACGTCTCGCAGAGCGTGGACCAGTACGAGGGCTATCTGCAGCGCGAGGGCTATATCCAGGCCTTCCTCGACCCGCGCATCGCCTCGGCGATCGCCCAGGGCACGCTCGGCCGCATCGCCGTCGTCTATGTCGAGTGGGCCGGGCCCGGTCTCTGGCGCAAAGTGACCGAGTGGACCCTTCTTGCCGGCGCGGAGGACGCCCAAGCGCTCGCCGCCGCGCTCAACCAGACGCCGGTCGCCCGCGGTACCGGCACCTCGATCACCAGCGTCCTCGGCTTCGCGAGCGACCTCTTCGTGGATAACGGCTTCGTCAGCGACCGCCAGGTCATCGACATCTCCGGCGACGGCCCGAACAGCGCCGGCGGCAACGTCGCGGCGGCGCGCGACCGCGTGGTCGAGGCCAGCATCACCATCAACGGCGTCGCCATCAACAATTTCGACAACAGCAATTTCAGCCTGCCCGATCTCGACCGCTACTACGAGGAGTGCGTGATCGGCGGCATGAACGCCTTCGTCCTCGCCGTCGACAGCTTCGAGAGCTTCGGCGAGGCGATCCTGCGGAAGCTCATCCTCGAGATCGCCGACCTCCGGCCCGAGGAGCCGTGGCCCCTGCCCGCCGAGCCGATGGTCGTGCCGGTCCAGCTCGAAGGCTTCACCCGTCCCCTGCCACGCACCGGCGAGCTCAAATACGCGCCGGCCTGCGACATCGGCGAGCGGATGCGCATCCGCGACCAGCTCGGCCCCGGCCCCTGAGGATTCCGCGGTCAGGGTGAGCGCCGCTTAACCTTTACGAAGAAGATTGTCGGCGAATTGCAGCCATTCGCGCGCTCCCCGTTCTAGGGTCTCGCCTCCGGGACGAGTGGATGGCGGCGATGAGTGAGCGGGTCGATTGGGTCGATTACGCCAAGGGCTTCTGCATCATCATGGTGGTGATGATGCACTCGACCCTGGGCGTTGAGAAATACGCCGGGGAGACGAGCTGGGCCGGGCTGATCGTGGCCTTCGCCACGCCCTTCCGGATGCCGGACTTCTTCCTCATCTCGGGCCTCTTCCTCGCCCGCGTCATCGACCGCGACTGGCGCACCTATCTCGACAAGAAGGTCGTCCACTTCTTCTATTTCTACGCCCTCTGGGTGACCATCCAGTTCCTCACCAAGGCGCCCGGCATCGCCGCCGAG
>JADYYB010000211.1 GCA_020853895.1 Bauldia sp. | reverse complement strand
GCCTCGGCCGGCTGGCTGGGCCGCACGCGGAACCAGAGCGCGTAGAGCGCGGGGACGAAGAGGAGCGTCAGCACCGTGGCGCCGATCAGCCCGCCCATGATCGCCACCGCCATCGGCCCCCAGAAGATGTTCTGCGAGAGCGGGACCATGGCCAGGATCGAGGCGAGCGCGGTCAGCACCACCGGCCGCGTGCGGCGGATGGTGGCGTTGATGATCGCCTGGAACGGGTCGCTGCCGGCCTCCCTCTCGCGCCCGATCTGGTCGACCAGGATCACCGTGTTGCGCATGATCATGCCGGCCAGCGCGATGACCCCGAGCAACGCCACGAAGCCGAACGGCCGGTCGAGGAGGAGGAGCGCCGCGGTCGCGCCGATGAGCCCGAGCGGGGCGGTCGCGAACACCAGGAAGATCTGCGAGAAGCTCTGCAACTGGATCATCAGGAGCGTCAGCATGACCAGGATCATCACCGGGAAGACCGCCGTCAGCGCGCCGTTGGCGCGGGCGCTCTCCTCGGCCGCCCCGCCCACCTCGATGCGATAGCCGGCGGGGAGCGAAGCCCGGAGGTCGGCCATCGCGGCGAAGGCGGCGGCCGAGGCGTCGGGCGGCTGCATGCCGGCGACGACGTCGGCGCGGGCGGTGATGAAGGTCTCGCGGTTGAGCCGCCACAGGATCGGCTCCTCGCTCCCATATTCGAGCCGCGCCACCTGGGCGAGCGGGATCGGGTTGCCGTCGCGGTTGGCGATGGTGAGGTCGGGCAGGCGGTCGAGGTCGAGCCGCTCTTCCGGCACCGCGCGCGCGACCACGTCGATGAGCTCGATGCCGTCGCGGACCTGCGTGACCGTGACACCGGAGATAAGCGTCTGCAGCGCCTGGCCAACATCCTGCGGGGTGAGGCCGAGAGCCCGCGCCCGCTCCTGGTCGATCTCGAGACGGACCGACTTCGAGAGCTCGTTCCAGTCGAGATTGGCTTCCACGAGATTGGGGTCGGCCTCCATCCGGGCGAGGACGGCGTGGGCGATCTCGCGCACCTCCATCGGGTCGGGGCCGGTGATCCGGAACTGGACCGGGAAGCCGACCGGCGGACCGAGCGCGAGGATCGAGACGCGGAGCCGCGCCTCGGGCAGCCCGCCCTCGGCGGCGAAGTCGTTGAGACGCTCGACGACGCGGTCGCGCGCCTCCTCGCCGGGCGTCATCATCACCACGACCGCGTAGTTCTCCTTCGGCAGCTCCGGGTTGGTGGTGAGCGCGAAACGCGGCGTGCCGAAGCCGGTATAGGTGGTGTAGGTGGTGACCTCGGGGTCGTCCGCGATCATCGCCTCGAGCTTCTCGACCGCCGCTTCCGTGGCCTGGAAGGAGGAGCCCTGCGGCAGCCGGATCTCGGCGAGCACCTCGGGCCGCGTCGAGGACGGGAAGAACTGCTGCTGGACGAACTGGAAGGACCAGAGCGCCCCGACAAAGAGCGCAACGGTCGTGGCCGTGACCACGACGCGGTGGTTGACGCACCAGGTCACGACCGCGCGCATGGCGCGGTAGAAGCGGCCGTCATAGAGCGCGTGCTCGTCGTGGCCGCCCGCCCGCTTCTTCGGCGTCGGCAGGAGCTTGGTGCCGAGATAGGGCGTGAACACCACCGCCACCACCCAGGAGGCGATGAGCGCGATGCCGACCACCCAGAAGATGCCGCCGGCATATTCGCTGGTCGTCGACTGCGCGAAGCCGACCGGCAGGAAGCCGGCCGCGGTGACCAGCGTGCCGGTGAGCATCGGGAAGGCGGTCGAGCTCCACGCGAAGCCGGCGGCGCTGATGCGGTCGTAGCCCTCCTCCATCTTCACCATCATCATCTCGATGGCGATGATCGCGTCGTCGACGAGGAGCCCGAGGGCGATGATGAGGGCGCCGAGCGTGATCCGTTCGAGGCTCATGCCGAGCGTCAGCATGACGATCATCACGATCGCGAGGACGAGCGGCACGGCCAGCGCGACCACGATGCCGGTGCGCCAGCCGAGGAAGAGGAAGCTGACCAGCAGCACGATCGCGAGCGCCTCGGCGAAGACGCGCAGGAACTCGCCGACGGACTCGGCCACCACCTCGGGCTGGTCGGCGATCTGGTCGATGGAGAAGCCGACCGGAAGGTCGGCCGTGATCTCGTGCATCGCCGCTTCGAGGTCCTCGCCGAGGGTGAGGATGTTGGTGCCCTCGGCCATGACCACGCCGATGGCGATACCGGCCACGCCCTCGTGGCGGACGGTGGCGGTAGGCGGGTCGGCGAAGCCCTCCGAGACGGTGGCGATGTCCCCGAGCCGGAAGACGCGCCCGTCGGCCTCGACCGGCACGGCGGCGAGGGCCTCGACCCCGCTCAGCGCGCCCTCGACCCGGAGATGGACCCGGTCGGCGCTGGTCTCGATGATGCCGGACGGGACGATGGCGTTCTGCCGCGCGATCGAGTCGAAGATCTGCTGGGGCGAGATGCCGAGCGTGGCCAGCTTGGCGTGGCTGAACTCGATGAAGATCTTCTCGTCCTGGACGCCGTAGAAGCGGACCTTGTCGACATTCGCGACCGAGAGGAGATGCTGACGGATCGCCTCGGCCTCGTCCTTGAGCTGGCGCGCGGTCACGCCGTCCCCGGTGAGGACGTAGAGCGCGCTGTCGACGTCGCCGAACTCGTCGTTGAAGAACGGGCCGATCACGCCCTCCGGGAGCGTCCCGCTCATGTCGGTGATGCGCTTCCTGATCTGGTACCAGAGGTCCGGCACGTCGGCGGGCGCGGTGGCGTCGTCCAGCTGCACCTGGAGATAGCTGACGCCGGGGGTCGAGTAGGTCCGCACCTGGTAGAAATGCGGGACCTCCTGAAGCGTCTTCTCGATCGGGTCGGCGACGAGGCGCTGCATCTCGTCGGCGGTGGCGCCCGGCCAGGCCGCCGTGACGTTCATGACCTTGATCGTGAAGCTCGGATCCTCGGCGCGCCCGAGCTGGGTATAGGAATACGCGCCCGCCGCCGAGAGCATGATGAGCAGGAAGAGGAGGAGGGCGGGATGGGTTACCGCCCAGGAGGAGAGGTTGAAGCGGCTCATCGCGAGGCCTGCAGGATCGGGGTTTCGACGGTCCGGACGGAGGCGCCGGGCGAGAGGCGGTTGACCCCGAGGGTCACCACCCGGTCGCCGTCGGCGATGCCGCCCGAGAGGACGACCGAGGACGCCGCGTAGCGCACGAGGTCGACGGGGCGGAGCTCGAGCGTGTCGTTGGCGGCGACCACGAAGACCGAAGGGCCCGTGCCCTGGTCGAGGAGGGCGGCAAGCGGCAGGCGCGCCACCTCGTCGCCCGTCCCGGTCCTGAGGGAGAGCGTGGCGGTCATGCCGAGGCGGACATCGGCGTTGTCGAGGGCGAACCGGGCGGTGAAGGTACGGGCGGCGGGATCGGCTTCCGGCGCCAGCTCGCGCAGCGTCGCGCGGTGCCTTGCTTCCCCGTTGGCCCACACGGTCACGCTGGCGCTCGCCGCCTCGAGGCCGGCGACCGCCGCCTCGGGGATGGCGACCTCGACCTCGAGCTCGTCGAGCTCCGCGATCGAGACGATCGGCTGGCCGACCGCCACGACCTGGCCCGCCTCGGCGGAGACGCCGGTGACGATGCCCGCGGCCGAGGCGCGGAGCGTGGCGTAGCCCTCCTGGTTGCGGGCCAGCGCCAGCTGCTGCTCGGCGCGGGCGAGCCGGCCGTTGGCCTCCTCGAGCGCGAGGCGCCGGTGCTCGAACTCGGCCGTGGGCATGTTGTTCTGCTCGAGGAGCCGCCGCGCTCGGTCGAGATCGGCGGCCGCCTGCGCCGCGGCGGCGGTGGCGGCGGCGAACTCGGCCTCGGCGCTACCAACCTGGAGCGCGAGGTCGACCGTGTCGAGCCGGGCGAGGACGTCTCCCGCCGCGACCCGATCGCCGACATCGACGAGCCGCTCGGTGATCTTGCCGCCGAGGCGGAAGGCCTGGTCGGCCTCGTAGCGGGCGACGACGATGCCGGCATAACTCCGTTCGACCGCGTCGGGCGCGAATCGCACCGTCTCGACCTGGACCACCGGCGGAAGGGGCTGGGTGTCCGGCACCGCCTCGCTGCAGGCGGCCAGGAAAAGCGCCGAAATCACTAGGAAAGCATGGGGGAAAAGGGCGGCGGAAAGGCTTCGCCGGGGGAGAACGCTGGCCGAATGCATTTGTGTCGCCTCGCAATCCGATCGTCGCTCACCCATATATGTTCTTTGATTAGTAATCAATGCTCACTAATCGGTGAACACGGTTTTTGCTCGATTTTTGATAGGTCGAGGCGGTAAAGACCGGCGTGATAGAGATTCGCGAGACGCCGCACGGCGCCGCGGGGACGAGGGCTGAATGTCGATCCAGGCGAACGCAATCAACGAGACCCGGAAGCGGAAGCCGCGTGGCCACGGCCACGAGCGGCGCGGCGAGATCCTGGCCGTGGCCAAGGAGCTCTTCGCCTCCGAGGGTTTCGAGACGGTGACCACGCGCAAGCTCGCCGAGCGCGCCGGCATCTCGCAGACCGGGCTCTATGTCTATTTCCAGAGCAAGGAAGAGATCATGGAGGCCCTCTGCCGGGAGGCCTTCGGCCATCTCATCGCGGGCATGCAGAAGGCGGCGCGCGAGACCCCGCTCGGGCCGGAGCGGCTGAAGCGGCTGGGCGAAGCCTATATCGCTTTCGGCCTCGACTATCCCGAGGAATACCAGCTCGTCTTCATGTCGAGCCTCGACGGCACGCCCTTCATCGAGCAGAAGGATTTCGGCTTGCCCTTCGAGGAGCAGCCGCCGGGCATGCAGGCCTTCCTCATCTGCTACGAGCAGATCTGCGAGCTCGCCGCGGCCGGCTTCCTGAAGCGGGACGATACGCTGGTGGTCACCCAGACCGTGTGGATGGCGAGCCACGGCCTGGTGTCCCTCCTCATCGCCCGGCCCCAATTCCCCTGGGCGGACAAGAAGGCCCTCATCGCCAGCGTGACCGAGACCCTCGTCGCCGGCCTCACCCGCGACGGCGTCCTCGCGCCCGAGACCGCCAAGCCCGCGCGGAAGAAGACCCGGGCTTGAGGGTCGCGCGGGGTTGACCTCGCGGCCGACTTCGCGCCCGTATGAGTTGGCGGCAGCGGGAGAATCCAGCGTGGCGGATGCCAGCGGCAAGGTAGCGCTCATCACCGGCGTGACCGGGCAGGACGGCGCCTATCTGACCGAGCTCCTGCTCGCCAAGGGCTATCTCGTCCATGGCCTCAAGCGGCGCTCGTCCTCGTTCAACACCAACCGCATCGACCATCTCTACGAGGACCCGCACGTCCCCGATCCGCGCCTCCTCCTGCATTACGGCGACATGACCGATGCGACCAATCTGATCCGCATCGTGCAGGAGACCCAGCCCGACGAGATCTACAATCTCGCCGCCCAGAGCCACGTCCAGGTCAGCTTCGAGACCGCCGAGTACACCGCCAACGCCGACGCCCTCGGCACGCTCCGGCTCCTCGAGGCCATCCGCCTCCTCCGCCTTGTCGGCAAGACGCGCTTCTACCAGGCCTCGACCTCCGAGCTCTACGGCGAGGTGCGCGAGATCCCGCAGCGCGAGACGACGCCCTTCTACCCGCGCTCGCCCTACGCGGCGGCCAAGCTTTACGCCTACTGGATCGCCGTGAACTACCGCGAGGCCTACGCCATCCACGCCTCCAACGGCATCCTCTTCAACCACGAGAGCCCGATCCGCGGCGAGACTTTCGTCACGCGCAAGATCAGCCGCGGCATCGCCGCCATCGAGCTCGGGCTGCAGCCGAACATCTATCTCGGCAACCTCGACTCGCGGCGCGACTGGGGCCACGCCCGCGACTATGTCGAGGGGATGTGGCTCATCCTCCAGCAGGACGAGCCCGACGACTACGTGCTCGCCACCGGCGAGATGCACTCGGTGCGCGAGTTCGTCGAGCACGGCTTCGCCGTTGTCGGCCGCACGATCGAGTGGGAGGGCAGGGGGGTCGACGAGGTCGGCCGCGACCGCAAGACGGGCGAGACCCTCGTCAAGGTCGACGCGCGCTATTTCCGGCCCACCGAGGTGCACCAGCTCCAGGGCGATCCGTCCAAGGCCCACCAGCGTCTCGGCTGGCGCCACAAGACCTCCTTCGCCGAGCTCGTCGAGGAGATGGTCACCGCCGACCTCCGCACCGTCGAGCGCGAGCGGGACTCGCGCTCGACCCGGTCCGACTAGAACGGCTCATGGCGTCCGCCCCGCCTCTCTACTCGCTCCGCGGCAAGCGCGTCTGGGTCGCCGGCCATCGCGGCCTGGTCGGCTCGGCCCTCGTCCGCCGCCTCGCCGGCGAGGATTGCGAGATCCTCGCCGTCACGCGCGAGGAGCTCGACCTTCGCGACCAGGCGCGCGTCTATGCCTGGATGGACGATGCCCGGCCGCAGGCGGTCTTCCTCGCCGCCGCCAGGGTCGGCGGCATCCTCGCCAACGCCGAGCATCCGGCGCCCTTCCTGCACGACAATCTCGCCATACAGGACAACGTCATCGAGGGCGCGCGCCGGGCCGGCGTGGAGAAGCTCCTCTTCCTCGGGTCGAGCTGCATCTATCCGCGCCTCGCGCCGCAGCCGATGCGCGAGGACGCGCTGCTCACCGGCCCGCTCGAGCCCACCAACGAGTGGTACGCCATCGCCAAGATCGCCGGCCTGAAGCTCGCCGAGGCCTACCGCCGCGAGCACGGTTCCGACTTCATCTCGGCGATGCCGACCAACCTCTACGGCCCGGGCGACAATTTCGACCTCGCCACCAGCCACGTCCTCGCCGCCCTCATCCGCAAGGTCTACGAGGCCAAGGCGGCCGGCGCGCGCGAGCTCACGATCTGGGGCTCGGGCACGCCGCGCCGCGAGTTCATGCATGTCGACGACTGCGCCGATGCGCTGGTCTTCCTCATGCAGCGCTATTCCGCGCCCGAGCACATCAATGTCGGCAGCGGCGAGGAGATTACGGTCGCCGATCTCGCGCGCCTCATCGCCGAGATCGCGGGCTATGACGGCGCGATCGTCAACGACCCCGGCAAGCCCGACGGCGCGCCGCGCAAGCTGATGGATTCCAGCAAGCTCGCCGGCCTGGGCTGGACCCGGTCGATCGCGCTCCGCGACGGGATCGCCGCGACCTATCGCTGGTACGCCGCCGGCCGCAACGGCTGACGCGCGGCTCTCCGTGGGCACCGTCCCGATGTCTTTACGATTGGCCGCTAGAGATCGTCCGTAACCTTCCGCGGGCGCGCAATGGACCTCTTCGTCTCGAAGCTCTTGCCGATCCTCATCTACCCGCTCGGCCTCGCCATCCTCCTCGGCCTCGTCGCGCTTCTGCTCGTCGGGCGGCGGGCTCGCGCCATCGGCCGCCTCGCGCTGCTGCTCGCCCTCGCGATCCTCTGGGTGGCCTCCACGCCCGCCTTCTCGCAATGGCTCCTTTGGCAGATCGAAGGGCAGGTCCCGGCTGTTCCCCTGGAGGACGCGCCGCAGGCGTCGGTGGCGGTCGTCCTCGGCGGGGCGATCGGCCAGCCGATCCCGCCGCGCGTCGCGCCCGACCTTCTCGACTCGGTCGACCGCGTCCTCGACACGGCCCGCCTCTATCGCGCCGGGAAGGTCAGCGCCGTGCTCGTGACCGCGGGCAACCTCCCCTGGCAGACCAGCGCCAAATCCGAGGCCGAGCTGATCGCCGACCTCCTCGAGGAGCTCGGCGTGCCACGCTCGGCGATCACGGTCGAGACCGAGTCCCGCAACACCTTTGAGAATGCCGCCAACGCCCGCGCGCTCTTCGAAGAGCACGGCTGGACCTCTGGCCTCCTCGTCACCTCGGCCTTCCACATGCCGCGCGCGCTGGCCGTGTTCCGCCGTGCCGGCTTGCAGGTGGCGCCGGTGACGAGCGACGTCCGCGTCCATTTCCCGCTGGTCGAGAGCCCGCTTGATCTTCTGCCCGACGCCTTCTCGCTGAACCAGACCACCGACGCCATCAAGGAGATCGTCGGCCTCCTCGTCTACCGCCTGCGCGGCTGGGCCTGAGGCCGAGCCGCCTACGCGTTGGCCCTCGCGGGGGCCGTGGCGGCCGCCGTCACGCGGTGCACGTCGAAGACGGGGAGGGCGCCGGTCTTGCCCTTCACCACGATCGGTTCGAGCGGGTTGAAGTAGATGTCCGCGACTTTCCCCACCGCCGCCGGCACGTTGTTCGAGACCAGCGTCTGCCGCGGCGCCGCATAGCCGCAGAGACGCGCGGCGAAGTTCACGTGGTCGCCGACCACCGTGTAGTCCATGCGCTCGCGGCTGCCCATCGCCCCGCGCACCACGCTGCCGGCATCGATGCCGATGCCGATGTCGAGCCGGTAATCGGGATGCTCGTCGTTGAGCTGGATCATCACGTCCTGGATGTCGAGCGCGCAGCGCACCGCGTCCTCGGCCTTGGTCGGTCCCCAGAACACGGCCATGATCTGGTCGCCGACATATTTGTCGATGTCGCCGTGGTTCTTGATCACCAGCTCGGCCAGCCGGTCGAAATAGAGGTTGATGACGTTGACCACCACCTCCGGCGCCCGGTTCTCCGCGAACGCGGTGTAGCCGCGAATGTCGGCGAAGAGGATCGCGGCCTCGCGGCTCTCCCCGCCCAGCTTCACGCCCTCGTCGCCCGACGACTTCACCGCGTCCGCCGTGCCGCGCGAGACGAACTTGAGGAGATGCAGCCGCTCGTTCAGCTTGTCGATCATGTCGTTGATCTGGGTCGCAAGCCGGCCGATCTCGTCGTGGCTGCGGACGCCCTTCACGCGCGTGCGGAAATTGCCCTTGGCGACCTCCACGACCGCGGCGCCGATATTGAGGATCGGCCGGCTGATGCCGAGCGAGAACACCAGTGCGCCGACCGCGGCGACCGCGAGGCCCGCCGAGAGCCAGATGAGGAGGTTGCGGAACATCACCGCGACCGCGGCATAGGCGTCGGACTCGCGCTTCTCGGCGACGACCGCCCAGTCCACGAGGCTCGGGAAGGCGAAGGCGGCCAGGGTCGGCGTGCCGTCGGGCTGCGGATAGGGCTCCACGCTCGTGGCGTGCGAGCCCTGGAAGAGCTGCTGCAGCGCCGCCTGCACGACCGGGTAGGCGCTGATGTCGGTCTCCTCGGGCGAGAAGACTTCGCGCCCGGAGGCGTCGGCGATCAGCACGCGCCCGGTGCTGGTGAACGGCATCGCCGCGATCGCGGTCTTGATCCGCGAGAGGTCGATGCGGGCGGAGAGGACGCCGCGCGCGCCGCCGGGCAGGGGTTCGTTGAGCGGGAAGACGATCGTCCCCAGCCAGTCGCCGGTCTCCCTGACGTGATCGACCCGCTCGATCTCCCCGCTGGCGCCGCCGATGGCGGCGGCGAAGAGATCGATCGGCGAGCGCATCACCTCGACCGGCTGCAGGCCGGCGGCGACCAGCCGGTCGAGGAACGGCTGCTGCGCCGCGGTCGGGCTGAGCGGCGAGCCCTCGATCGAGATCTGCAGGGCGACGACGTCCGTCAGGCTCTCGATGCCGCTCCGGAGGATCGCGATCTTCCCTTCGAAGCTCAGATTGGGCTGGTCGATGGCGTCGCGGATGAGAAGCACCGGCGCCGCCCACGCGTTCTCGACGAGGTTGTTGATCTCGCCCGTCACCCGGTCGACCGCGTTGATCAGCTGGTCGTTGGCCGCGCTCTTCATCTCGTCCTGCGCGATGCGGATGAGCGACTGGCCGGCGATCAGGAGCGGGATGATCGCGATGATGATCGAGAAGACGAGCAGCTTCGTGCGGAGGTTGATCCGCATCGCCCCGCTCCCCGCTACTGGCCCGCGAACCGGGAGAGCACCGGCGCCGTCGTCGTGATGCTCGCCGTCCCGCAGGTAAGGCCGGTGCCGTCCGACACCGTCAGCTCGATCGGCACGTCGCCGGCGCGCGTGAAGGCGTGGCGGACGCGCTCGCCGACCAGGCGATCTCGCGTGCCGACGAGCCAGTCGAAGCTGAGCGCCTGGCCGTCCGGATCGGCCGAGCGCGAGCCGTCGAGGATCGCCGCGTCGTTCGCCCCGCCGGTCCAGATCTCGCCCGGCAGGTCGATTGCCGGGACCGGCGGCGCGTTGACGACGACCGTCAGGCTGTCCGTGCCCGTGCTGCAGGGCGAGCCGGCGTCGTCGGTGACGGTGAGGCGCACCTCGTAGGTGCCGGGCGTGGCGAAGCTGCGCGCCACGCTCGCGCCCTCGCCGGTCTGGCCGTCGCCGAAATCCCAGGCGAAGCCGGAGATCGCGCCGTCCGCGTCGGTGCTGAGGCCGCCGTCGAATTCGACCGGCGCGCCGGGGCAGACCAGCTGATCGGCGCCCGCTGAAGCCACGGGTGGCGCGTTGACGTGGAAGAGCGTGGTCAGCGCCGACTGGCTGTTGGCGAGGCCCCGCCCGTCGTCGCCGCGGAGCGCGATCTCGAACCTTCCGGTGCGGTTGAAGGTGTTGGTGGCGCGCTCGCCGCTGGCGACGCTGCCGTCGCCGAACACCCATCCGAACGAGGCGATCTCGCCGTCGGCGTCGGTCGAGGCGGCGGCGCTCCAGCCATAGGACGTGCCCGCGCAGCCCACGCTCGGCCCGTCGATCGCGAGCACCGGCGGCGCGTTGACGGTCACCGTCAGCTCGTCGCTCGCCGTATCGTTGGGGAGACCGGAATCGTCCTTCACGGTGAGGCGCGCGGTATAGGTCCCCGGCTCGTCGTAGCGGTGGCGCGCGCTCATCCCCGTGCCGGTCGCCTTGTCGCCGAAATCCCAGAGGTACGAAACGATGCCGCCATCGGGGTCCGACGAGCCCATCCCGTCGAAGAAGATCTGCTCGCCGGCGGCGATCAGCACGTCCTCGCCGGCGTCGGCGATCGGTCCGGCATTGATGGTGACGCTGGTCCGCGCCACGACCGGCCGCGCCGAGAGGAGCGGGGCGTCGATCTGCAGGGTCAGCGTCACGGTGTAGACGCCGGCCTCGTCGAAGCGGTGGTCGACGGTCTCGCCCGAGGCGCTGACCCCGTCGCCGAAATCCCAGAGCCACCCGGTGATCCGCCCCACGGTCGTGGTCGAGCCCGAGCCGTCGAAGCGCACCGCATCGCCGACCGGCGCGGCCTCGACCGAGGCGATGGTCGCGACAGGCCCGGCCAGGATCTCCACGCTCGCCGTGTCCACCGACACCGGATCGCAGTCCCCGATCTCGTCGCCGACGATGGTCAGCGTCACGGTGTAGGTGCCCGGCCGCGCATAGGCGTGCGCCGCCTGCTGCCCGGCGCCGGTCGAGCCGTCGCCGAAATCCCAGCTGAAGGAATTGACGAACCCGTCGGTGTCGAACGAGCGCGCGCCGTCGAACACGACGATCTCGTCGGCATAGGCGCGCTGGTCGGGCCCGGCCTCGGCGAGCGGCCCCTGGTCCACGCGCACCGCGATGCGGTCGATGGCCATGTCGTTGGCCTGTCCGGAATCGTCGCGCACGGTCAGCGTCACCGGGAAGGAGCCCGCCTCGTTGTAGGTCTTGGACGGGTTCACGATCGCTGCCGACGTGCCGTCGCCGAAATCCCAGGAATAGCGGAGGACCCCGCCCTCGGGATCGACCGAGGACGAGCCGTCGAAGAGCACGATGTCGCCGGTGCAGACGCGCCGGCTCTCGCCCGCGACCGCGAGCGGGGTCTGGTTGACCGTGACGAGGATGGCGTCGCGGCTCGTCGCGTTGGCAAGTTCGGTCCCGTCGTCGACGGTCAGGATCACCGGATAGGTGCCGCCCACCGCATAGGTGTGGCTGACCACCGCGCCCACGCCTGTCGCCCCGTCGCCGAAGTCCCACGAATAGCTGAGCGCGTCGCCGTCCGCATCGACCGAGGCGAGGGCAGAGAACGACACGGCCAGCGCGCCGGTGTCGATGTCCGGACCGGCGTCGGCGACCGGCGCGTGGTTCACGGCGATGGCGAGCTCGGTCTTGGCGGTCGCGTTCGACGCCCCGCTGTCGTCGGTCACGGTCAGCTGCACCGAATAGACGCCCGGCGCGAAGAAGAGCCGCTCGACCGCCCCGCCATTGACCGGCTGCGGCTGGTCGGAGAAATCCCAGCGATAGGACGAGATCGCCCCGTCGCGGTCGAACGAGGAGCGCCCGTCGAAGCGCACGATGTCGCCGGGCGCGACGCGCGCGGGAGCCGCGGCGAGCGGCACCGGCGGATCGTTGATGGTGACGCGCGCGACCGCGAAGTCGACCGCCTCAGGATGCCCGGTGTCGTCGGCGACCTTGAGCCGCACGTTATAGACGCCGGGCCGTTCGAAGGCGTGCTCGGCAAGCTCGCCGGAGGCCGTCGCGCCGTCGCGGAAATCCCAGTCGTAGGAGACGATGCTGCCGTCCGGATCGATCGACCGCGTGCCCTCGAAGGTCAGCCGCTCGCCCGGCGCGCCGACGAGATCGGGCCCGGCGTCGGCGATCGGCGCGGCGTTGACGATGAGGGTCAGCCGGTCCGACGCGGCCGCGTTGAGCGTGCCGGAATCGTCGGTCACGGTCAGCGCGACGTCGTACGTGCCGGTCGCCGCATAGACGTGGCTCGGGCGCGGCCCGTCGCCGCTCTGCCCATCGCCGAAATCCCAGCGATAGGTCAGCGTCCCGCCGTCCGGGTCAGTCGAGGCCCCGCCGTCGAAGGCGACCAGGCTCGCGGTCACAAGCTGGTCCGGACCGGCCTCCGGCACGGGCGGCTCGTTGACCCGGATGCTGAGCTCGTCGAAGGCCTGCGCCGAACCCGTGGTCGAGTCGTCGGTGACGGTCAGGCGCACGGTGTAAGTGCCCGAGCGCGCATAGGCGTGGTCGACATTGGCGCCGGTCGCCGAGGCGCCGTCGCCGAAGTCCCAGGCATACTCGATCAGCGTGCCGTCGGGGTCGCGCGACCCGAGCCCCGAGAAGGCGACCGTCTCGGCGATCGCCGAGGACCGGTCGGGCCCGATCAGGGCGATCGGCGGGTCGTTGACGATGATCCGCAGCGTGTCGTTCGAGGAGGCGTTGCCGACGCCCGAATTGTCGGTGACGGTGAGGCGCGCCAAATAGGTGCCCGGCCTCGCGTAGGCATGGCTCGCGCGATGGTCGCGTGTGGCGGAGCTGCTCTGCCCGTCGCCGAAATCCCAGACATAGGCGGTGAGGATGCCGTCGCGGTCGGTGCTCGCGCCGCCGTCGAAGAAGGTCTCCTCGCCGATCGCCACGCGCTGGTCGGCGCCCGCTTCCGCGACCGGGCCCTCATTGACGCGCACCAGGATCTCGTGGCTCGCCGTCGCGCTCCGCGTTCCGGAATCGTCGGTCACGGTCAGGCGCACGGTGTAGAGCCCGGGCGCGTCGTAGGCGTATCTCGTGGTGAGGCCGCTCGCCGTCGCCCCGTCGCCGAACTCCCACTGGTAGCGGGTGATCCTCCCGTCGCGGTCGACCGACCCCTCCGCCGAGAAGGCGAGCTGCTCGTCGACCGCCGCCACGCGGTTGCCGCCGGCATTGGCGACCGGCGCGTCGTTGACGACCACGGTCAGGCCGTCGCTCGCCGTGGCGTTGGCGACGCCGGAATCGTCGGTGATGAAGAGGCGCGCTTCGTAGGTCCCCGGCGCGCGGTAGACATGGCTCGCCGCCGGCATCGGAAGGTAGCCGACCGTGCCCGTGCCGTCGCCGAACTCCCAGCGATAGCGGGTGACGGCCCCGTCCTCGTCGCGGCTCGCCGAGGCGTCGAAAGCCACCGCCTCGCCGACCGCGACCGCCTGGTCGAGCCCGGCCACCGCGACCGGCGGCGCGTTGACCCGCACCATCAGCTCGTCCGAATGCTGCGCCGTGCTCGTCCCGGAATCGTCGGTGACGGTGAGGCGCACGGTGTATAGCCCGGGCGCCGCGTAGGCGTGCTCGGGTGTCGGCCCTTCGCCGCGCGCCCCGTCGCCGAAATCCCATTCGTGCCGGGTGATCGACCCGTCGCGGTCGCGCGAGCCGAAGCCGTTGAACCCGACGACCTCGCCCACGGCGACCCGCCGGTCCGGCCCGGCCGCGGCAACCGGCGGATCGTTGACGATGATCGTCACCGTGTCGAAGGCGGCGGCGTTGCCGACCCCGCTCCCGTCGTTCACCGCCAGCACCGCCACGTAGGTGCCGGCCTTGTCGTAGGCGTGCGTGGCGACCGCCGTCTCCGCGCCCGTGCGGTCGCCGAAGGTCCAGCGGAAGGAGGCGAGCGGCCCCTCCGCATCGGTGCTCGCGCTGCCGTCGAGCGTCGTCGTCTCGCCGATCGCGACGCGCCGGTCGTCGCCCGCCACCGCCACCGGCTGGGCATTGACCACCACCGTCACGTTCTCGGTCGCGAGATCGCAGCGATGGCCTGAATCGTCGCGCACCACGTGGCGGATGCTGTAGGTGCCGGGCGCGGCGAACCGAAAGCTCGCGATCGGGTCCGACGAGGTGGTGCCGTTAGGGAACACCCAGAGGTGCCGCGCGATGGCGAACGCGCCCGCGCTCGATCCCGTCCCGTTGAAATTGACGACCTCGCCGACCGCGACCAGCGGCTTCACGACGGTCCGCGCGACCGGCGGGTTCTTGACCAGCGTCTCCACGGTCGTGAAGGCGCCGGCGCCGAGATGCCCGGAATCGTCGAGCACCTCGAGCCGGGCGGTATAGCGGCCGTCGGCGCCGAAATCGTGCTCGGCGCTCGGCCCTTCGGCCGTGCTGCCGTCGGGGAACACCCAGCGATAGCCGAGCCCGTTTCCGTCCGCGTCGGTGGAGGCGAGGCCGCTGAAGCGCGCCGACGTGCACACCGCGCCGTAGCCGGCGGTGGCGATAGCGACCGGCCGCCGGTTGGGTAGGAGGTCGTTGGGCGGAAGGACGATCGGCAGGAGCGCCCCGCCGGAATCGGTCACATAGACCGTGACGTCGTTCGGCCTCTCGCCGCCGCCCGCCAGCGTGAAGGCGCCGAGGCCGCCGCGCTGCTCGGCGGCGACCGGCAGCTCAACCTCGCGCCAATTGCCCTGGCCCGAGGAGCGGAAGGGCGCGGAGACGAAGGGCGTGGTGAAGAAGAACTCGCCGCTCGCCCCGTCGAAGGTCGCGCCGGTCAGGCTCTCTGCGTCGGCCGGGATCTGGAAGCGGAGCTCGGTGACCGTCTGCCGGTCGGGGATGCGCACGGTCGGCGAGAAGCTGAACATCTCCACGCCCGCGTCCGGCGTGGTGCCGGCGGCATCGCTCGTCAGCGCGACGCCGAACACATTGCCGTCGTCGCCGGCCGTGCCGACCACGAGCAGGCGAAAAATGCGCCGCTCGCCGACGAGGTCGCCGTCCTCGGGCTCGACCTCGGTCAGGGTCACCCACTGGCCGTCGAGCTCCGCCTCCTGGCGGAACTCGCGCTCGCCGAGGATCTCGCCGAAGGTCCGCTCTTCCGTGCTGAGGGCGCGCGGCGCGGCGAAGTCGGCCGCGTAGGCGCCGGCACCGCCGAACAGCCGGAAGACCGTCGCCGCGTTCGGCGTCCCGTTGAGCTGGTCGTGCGCGCCGACCGCGTCGGGATCGAAGATGCGGACATAGTGCGTGCCCGTCGCGCTCGCCGGCAGGCTCAGATAGATCGCCTGTCCGTGGTCGGGGTCGCCCTCGGCCGCGGCCGCCACCGCGCCGTACGTGATGAGGAGCGGCCGGTCCTGGGCGAGGGCTGGCGCGGCGGCGAGGACCGCCGGCAGGAGGACCGAGAAGAGGCGGGTGATTGTAGGCCGCATGGTCGCTTTCTCGATCAGTTGAGGTCGAAGGTTTGCGTATTGCCGGCATCGTCGCGGAGCTCGACCAGCGTCAGCCGCGCGCCCGCGGCATCCGCCACGGCGACCGACACGGAGCCCGAATAGGTCTGCGTCGCCCGGTTGAAGCGGAGATAGCCGCTGGTCGGTCCGGACGCGGTCGCGAGCGTGAAGGGCGCGGCCGCGGCGAGCCCGGAATCGTCGGCCGCCGCGACGTCGATATAGACCCGCACGCGGTCGCCCTCGGCCTCGCGCTCGAGACTGGCCTCGACCAGCTGCGGGGCCTCCTGGTCGAGCGTGACCGTCCAGCGGTCGACCCTGACATTGCCGACCGCGTCGGCCGAGATCAGCTCGATCGCGTTCGCCCCGGCCTTCAGCGGCACGCCGAGCGAGAACGCCCCGTCTTCGAGCTCCACGAGCTCGCCGTTGAGGGTGAGGAAGGCATCCGCCTCGGTCTGTCCCGCGAAGGGCAGCTCGGCGGCCGAGGTCAGGCGCGGCAGCGGCGCGGCCAGCGTCACCGCGGGGGCCTCGTTGTCGATGCTGGCGGCGAACGGCTCCACGGTGGTGAAGCCGGAGGGCGCGATCACCGCGATCTCGAATTCCTCGTCCGGCGCGCGCAGCTCCACGTTGACGTGGAACACGCCCGAGGCTTCGCTCACCGCCGACGAGCGGACGCTTCCCCCGCTCCGGATCTCGACGCCGGAAAGGGGCGTGGTCGTGCCGGCCAGCGAGAGCACCGGCTCGATCGAGAGGAAATGTCCCGGCCCGCGCGTCGGGATCGCCGGATCGAACTGCACGATCGATTGCCGGTCGCTCATCAGCGCGACCGAGCGCTCCTTGACCGTGACGTTGCCGGCGAGGTCGGTCGCCACCGCGCGGAGGAGGTTGTCGCCTTCGCCAAGGGTCAGCGCGAGCGCGTAGGTGCCGTCCGCGGCGATGGCAACCGGCAGGTCGTTCAGCGTGAGCGCGATGCCCGGCTCGCTGTGCCCCGTCACCGTGAAGGCGGCCTCGCGCACGATCGCCCCGCCGGCCGGGCCGTCGATCGTCAGATAGGGCGGGGTCGTGTCGATCGAGCGCTCGAAGCTCCGGATCTCGCTGCGCTGGCCGGGCAGGCCGAACTGGTCGAGATCGGCGACGCGCCAGTAATAGACGCCCGGCTCGAGCGGGTCGGTGTCGTAGACCGGCTGGTCGAGCCCGAACCGGCTCGCCACCATCCGGTCGAACTGCGGGTCGGAGGCGATCTCCAGCCAGAAGCCGGCCGCCCCTTCCTTGGCCGCCCAGACGAGGCGCGCTGAGGGCGTATAGACCGCTTCGCCGTTGGCCGGCGAAAGCAGCTCGGCCGGCGCGAGGAGATCGACCGCGCCCTGCGAGGCCGCGCCGGTCGGCACGACGGCGCCCTCGTTCTGGCCGAGGGTCAGGGTCTGCGTGGCCGTCGATATCTCGACGAGCGCGGTGTCGTAGTTGGTGAAGCGCGCGCCGCCGGCATCGGCCTGCACCCAGAAATCGCCCGACTGCACCGTCGCGCTCACCTCGGGGATCTCGACGTCGAAGGTGCGCCGCGCGCTGTCCGCGCTGAGCAGCACGTAGAAATCGCCCTCGATGAGGCTGACCTTGGCCGCCTCCTCGCGGCTCAGCGGATCGGCCCGCATCACCTGGATGACGGCGGTGGCGTTTGCGTTGAGGCGAAGGCGGCTGGCGTCCCGGAAGGTGATCTGCGCCGTCGAGTCCGAGAGCGTGCGCACGCGCTCCTGCTCGATCAGCACGGTCTGGATCGGCAGGCTGCGCCAGGTGATGTCCTCGGGGCGCTGGCCCTCGACCGCGCCCTGCCGGTCGCTAAGGAGCGCTTCGGCCGGCCGGCCGCGGAACTCCTCCGAGATGCTGAGCGCGGTGCTCGCCTCGGCGTGCGACTCGAGCGCGAGGCTCCGCGTCCGCAGCCACTCGCGGCGCAGCCGCTCGGCCCGCGCCTGGTCGTAGAGGTCGATCGCGCGCGTGATCTCCGCCGGCGCGAAGATCTGCGCCCCGGCGAGATTGGCGAGCTGGATCTGGGTGAGGGAGTCGGCGAGCGCCCGGTTGGCGGAGGAGATGTCGTTGACCGGGATGCGGAGCTCGATCCCCGCCGACACCTGCGTGATCGACTCCAGGCGGCTGGCGGTCAGGATCTCCTGCCAGAGATTGGGGTCGCCGAGATATTCCTCCGCGAGGTCGCGAATCGTCTGCTGCGGGCCGAGCCGCGCGGTCAGCGTCTCGCCGGGCGCTTCCTGCGCGAGGAGCGGGGAGGGGACGCAGACCCCCACCGCCGCAACCAACGCCACGACGACACCAAGGCTACGAAGGAATCCGGGATCGCGATCCCCGCGACGCGACATACCCCGCCCCCGAACCCCGCGGACCCCCAAAAACGCTCGGCATTTAAGCAAATGCGGAGCTTGGCCGCGGCCGGGACATTATTAGACTGACTTCGGCCGCCGCGCGAGACGTTCGCGGCGAAAACAAGGCGCCAATCGCGATCCTGATGAATCGGTCGCGCCGGTCGCCGAACCGTGGGCGCCGGCTCCCGGCAAAGCCAGGCGCCGGGCGGCTCCCGGCCTAGTTGCGCCGGCCGAATCCGCGCACGAACCAGGCGACGATGAAGAGCGCGGCGACCGCACAATAGCCCCACAGCAGCCACCACCAGCCCTCCGGCCGCACGGCAAGGAGGAGAAGGGTCGCGGCGGCGCTGCCCGCGACCACGGGGAGGTAGTGCATCACCGCCCCGCTCACCGGCCCACCGACTGGGCCACGAGGCGCGCCCACGCCGCCGCTTCCCCGCCGCGCAGCGGCGCCCCGCCGTCGAGCATGCAGAGCCGGGCCAGATCGCGGAGCGGGAGGCCGGTCGCGAGGCACTTCTCGAGGTGACGGAGCGGCTTGAGCGCGCCCGCATGGTCGTTGCCCCACCCGCCGCGCGCGCCGCTCGCGCAATGCCCCGCCTCGTGCTCGCGAAGGTTGGGGATGGCCGACGCCGGAACGTCGTTGGCGATGACGATGATGCAGGGCGAAAGGTCGGGCCGCGAATAGGCCGAGCGGATCCACCCATTGCTCGAGAGGTAGCGGCCGATATTGGCCTCGAGCTGCGCGCGCGGGACCATCACGACGATCGCCCGGCCATCGGCGAGCATGCGCGCCCCTTCCGAGGCGAACGGCTCGGGCGGCGCGCTCGCCCACACCTGGGCGTAAGTCAAAGCCGGCGCGGCCTGCGCCGCCGCGATGCCCCCGAACAATGTTAACAAGAAGAAAACGGCTACTTTCGACGCCGAACCAAAACGCGACACTGCAACGGCTCCAGGTTCTTCCTGGAGCTCGGGTTGCAAGTCTCAGCGCAGCGCTATTCCGCCGTTTTAGTGCTGAACCGGTACAAGTTTATTGAAATTGCGTTGCGGCCGTACAGGCAACCGTACAGTTAAGGGACAGGGTTAAGCCTGGACTCGGCCGCAAGCGGCCGGCCGTCGTCCCGACCGCCGAGACGGGCGTCGTGGGCGCCGGCCGCGGAACGCCCGCGGCCAGCCGATGCGGCAGGGCTACTGCGACCCGGCGGCGGCCGCCTCGATGAGCTCGGCGGTGGCCTGGGCGTTGGCGATGAAGGCGAGGTGGCCGCCCTCGACCTCGACCACGGTCGAGCCGGCGCGCCCGGCCATCAGGTGCTGCGCCGCCGGCGGGATGACGTGATCGGTGGTGCCGACCTGGTACCAGCTCGGCTTGTCGTGCCAGGCGGCGACCGTGAGCGGCGTGTTGCCGGCGTCGAAAGCGATCGGCACCTGCGAATCCGCCATGAACGCGGCGGTCTCGGGGTCGATGCTCTCCGCGAAGGCGACCAGGAAGGCGTCCTTGTTGAAGAACACGAAGCCGTCCGGCTGCGGCTCGATCGGCGGCGGCGGTCCGTCCGCCGGGATGAGGCCGAAGGTCGACTCCCCGACATCGGGCGCGAAGGCCTGCACGTAGACGAGGCCGACCACCTGCGGATGGTCGCCCGCCTCGGTGATCACCGCCCCGCCATAGGAATGGCCGACCAGGATGACCGGGCCCTCCATGCGGGCGACGACGCGGTCGACGGCGGCGACGTCTGCCTCGAACGAGGTCAGCGGGTTCTGCACGATGCTGACATTGTACCCGTCGGCCTTGAGAATCTCGTAGATCGGGCGCCAGCCGGTGCCGTCGGCCCAGGCGCCGTGTACGAGCACGATGTTCTGGACGCCGGCCGGTTGTGCGTGTGCCATCGTTCCTCCCATGGCGGTCGTCAGGGCAGCCGCGCCGGCTGCCGCAAGGGTCTTGGCGAGGTTCATTCTGACTCTCCCTTGATTGGCCCCAGCTTCAGCTATGCACGAGGCGGGCCGAGCCTGACCCAGCACCATGACAGCCGCTTGTCGGCCGTTCAGGAAACGGCAGCTAACCGACTAGCGTCGGGAGACGGGCTCAGCGCGCGGGCAGGCTGACCGTGCCGCCGACATTGGTCTGGCGGATGCGGCCGCTCGAATCGTAGCGCACGGTGAAATTGCCGGTGATCTCGTTGGCGACGATATCGCCGTCCGCGTCGGCGAAGATCTCGACATTGCCGCGCACGCCGATGATCTCGATCTCGCCCGACGTGTCGCGGGTGATCACGAGGTCGCCGGTGATGTCGCGGAAGCTCATGTCGCCCATCCCGTCGTCGCGGATGGTGACGTTGCCGGTCATCGGCCCGACCACGATCCCGCCCGAGGTGTCGGTGATCGCGAGCGCCCCGACCTGGCGGACGGCGATGTCGCCGGACCCGTCGACGACGTCGAGGTCGGCGACGCCCTGGACGGCGATGTTGCCGTCCCCGTCCTCGATCTTCACGCTCATGCTGACGGGAACGGTGATCGCGATGTTGAACCGCGCCGTCGTTCCGGCCGTGCGCGCCTCGATGATGAGCTCAGAGCCCTCGGTGCGCGTCGCGAAGTCGATATTGTCGACCTGGCCGCTGGCCGTCGCGACCGCCGTTCCGGTGAGCGTGATCGCCGAGGCGGCCGCCTGGCCGTTCACCGCGAGGTCGCCGTTCTCGGCGATGATCCGCACCGAGCTGATGCCGTCGGCGGGGACGCTGGCCCGGCGATCGACCGATTTCGGGCCGCCGCAGGCGGCGAGCGCCCCGCTGGCGATAACGGTCGTCGCAACGAGAACGATCTTGTTGGCTGGCGTCACAGGTCAGGCCCCTCCCGAAATTCGAGCGTGTCTTTTGGCAGGATCGCGGGGCAAGTCGCAACCCCGGCTTGAAACTTGCGGGATCGCCGAGCGAAAAATCTTCGGCGCTATTTCGGCGGCGGACTATCGGCCTGAAAGGCAACTAGCCAAGGCTTCTTCTGGACTACCAGTCCGGGCTATGTCCGCCCCGATACAATCAACGCGATAGATTTCGCGTGGTCATTATCGAAACCAATCGCGATAATTTGTTTGAACATAGGAAGATCTATGGCTAGGTCCAAACTGCAAGGAATTCGGTCCTCTCTTGACCGTCCTTGTCTGGGAACCTTAGGGCCCTGACCGGCACGTCCGGCAGGGCCCATTTTTTGTCCGAAGGTCGCGAGTGGCTAGACTCCGAAGCCGCCGCTTCGCGAGGGCGCCACGGTGAGATCCTCGGGCGCCCGTCCCACCACGCGGTTGCGCCCAGCCGACTTCGCCTTGTAGAGGCGCCGGTCGGCCTCGGTGAACAGCATCTCGAAGTCGCTGCCGTCATGCGGCGCGGTGGCGACGCCGATGCTGACCGTGACCGGCTGCCCCGCCGTCGCGGTCGCCGCCGCCATGTCGCGGCGGAGGCGCTCGGCGGCAAGGAGCGCCGCGCCGTGCGGGAGGCCCTGGCAGAGGAGCACGAATTCCTCTCCGCCGAATCGGTAGACCGCGTCGGTCTCGCGCATCGTCGCCGAGAGGCGGCCCGCGATCAGCTGCAGGATCGCGTCGCCCATCGCATGCCCGTGGCGGTCGTTGATCGACTTGAAATGGTCGACGTCGACGATGAGGAGACTCATCGGCCGTCCCGCGGCGACCGAGGCCTTCAACTCGCGCGGTCCCTCCGTGTTGAGCCGGCCGCGGTCGAGGAGCCCGGTCAGCCCGTCGCGCCCGGTCTGTTTCAGAAGCGCCTCGTAGCGCTGCCGGTAGGTGAGGGCGTCGAACACGTCGGCGAGGCGCGGGGAGTCGGCGCCGCCGACCCGGCGCTCGCCCCAGCGGAGATAGGCCCCGATGAGGAGCGAATAGATCGCCACGGCGATCATCTTGCCGACCCAGCCCCCGATCAGCACCGAGACCGGCGCGCCGACGAAGAACTTGAGCGCCAGGTAGAAGCCGACCTGGTCGAAGGTCAGCACCGCCGCGAGACTGAGCCAGACGCGCAGCGTGATCCGGTTGCCGAGCCATCTGCCGGTGCGCTCGTAGAGGAGGATCATCGCGATCGAGTCGACGAAGAGAAGAAGCGTGCCCCAGATCATGAGACCGCCCATCTCGTTCATCAGCTTGAAGTCGGGCAGGCGCTCGGCCATCGGCTCGAGCAGCTGGTGCTGGCGCATCAGCGCCACCAGCGCGACCATCAGGAAATTGCCGAAGAGGAGTCCGTAGATCGGCTGGCGCACCGCCGCCGCGTCCTCCCGCACATAGACCAGCAGCAGCATCGACAGCTTGCCGGCGAAGAGGATCGTCGAGCCGGGCGAGAACACGATGCCGAGCGGGAGCGACACGTAGAGGATCGCCGCCAGGTAGGTCTCGAGGAAATGCAGCGTGCCGAGCGCGGCGATGAATACGCCGAGGCCGAACCGGTGACGCATGCGGAAGAGCCCGGCCAGCACCACGAAGTAGAGCAGGGCTTCGACAACCAGGAGAAGGATCGTGCCGACGACCAAAGGTCCGCGTCCGCGAGAATCAGGATTCGCGAACCTTAACAGAGAGATGCTTTACGTTTTCCGAATGCTCGAGCCCGGAGCGTGAGCTGGGCTGTGCCCGCCGCGCGATCGGCGAGGGCGGGCGCCGTCGCCGGCGAGTTTGCCTAGCGCTGGGTGCGGTCGGTCATGAACGCGCCGCTGAAATCGGCACCCTCGGTCAGCGCGTTGAGGAGGTTGGCCTGGACGAAGCCGGCCCCGGCGAAGTTCCCCTCGCGGAGATCCGCCTCGCGAAGGTCCGCGCCGATGAAATCGGCCTGGCGCGCGTCGACCGAGCTGAGATTGGCCTCCGCGAGGCCCGTCTGCCAGAGGCGCGCGCCCACCAGGATCGCCGACTGCAGATTGGCGCGCGCGAACTGGCTGGTCTGCAGCCAGGCGAGCGAGAAATCCGCGCCGCTGAAGTCCCCGTTCGACATCCGCGTCTCGCGGAGGTCGCTGCCGATGAACTTGGCGCCCGCCGCGTTCACCCGGATCATCGTCGACTGCCGGGCGAGCGCGCCGGTGAGGTCGGCGCTGCTGATGTCCGCGCCGTCGAGATAGGCGCCGAACAGCATCGCGCCGGTCAGCGTGGCGCCGGCGAGGTTGGCGCGCCGGAGGTCCACCCGGTTGAGATTCGCGCCGGCGAGATTGGCCCCGCTGAGATCGGCCCCGGTGAGGAACGAAGCGTGCAGGAGCGCGCCCGAAAGGTTGGCCCCGGCGAGGTTGGCGCCGCGGAGGTCGACGCGCTTGAGGTCGGCGCCGGAGAGGTCGCAGCCGGGGCAGTTCATCGCCCGCGCGGCGAGGAGCTCGCGCTCGGTCGGCGGCAGCGGCTGGAGGGCGGCGAGCCGCTCCTCGCGGTTGGCGATCGCGTCGAGCGTCCGCTCGAAGCGCGTCTCGCTGACGAAATAGCCGATCGTCGCCTGATGGGTGACCGGGTCGATCGTGAGCTGGCCTTCCTTGCGATAGCGGTGGCGCTCGATGAGGTAGTGCTCGCCGTTCGCGGCGGCGGTGCAGCGCTGCTTGATGATCGGGCCGGTATAGCCGACCTCGCCCGCCGACGGCGGAAGGTCGGCGCATTCCCACGGCACGTTGAAGCGGATGCGGAAGAGGGCGGCGGCGTTGGAGCCCTTCTCGCGCGTCAGCTCGTCGGTGCGCGGATCGGTGACGAAGCGGATGCCGCGCAGGAAGCCGTCGTCGTCGAAGAGGCCGGAGATGATGATCGGGAGGTTGAACTCGGTCGTGCCCTCGAAGCGGAAGATCTCCTCCGCCTCGTCCACGGTGCGGGCGCGGGCGACATATTGGAGCTCGTCGTCGTAGCGGAAATAGACCTCGTGGAAGCCGGTCGCCGCATCCTTCGGGCAGCGCGCATAGTCGGCCCAGCCGGAGAGCGGCAGGGAAGGGGGCCCGCCATTGGTCCCGCAGGCATATTCGACATAGGCCTCGCGCGGCAGCTCGAGGGCGTGCTTGCCCAGCTCGAGGTCCCAGAAAGTCGCGCGGCGGTGCCGCTCGACGGGCTCCTGGGCCGCGGCGCCGGCAACGAAGGCCGCGAGCGCCAGTCCGACGAGAAACGCGAGCGTCTTCCGCTGAGACAACACGATCGATCCTGCAGAAAAAGGAAGGGCCGGGCCCGAAGGCCCGACCCGCTTATGCGCCTCTCGCCTAGAGCGAGAAGAAATAGAGCATCGCCCCGCGCTGCATGAGAGCGAGCTCGGGGAAGGTGGCGCCCGAGGCCGAGCCGCCGGCGATCACCGAGACCAGCTGCCGCCCGCTCGGCACCGCGAAGGTCTGCGGAGCCGACTTGAGCGGGATGCCGGTGTCGAAGCGCCAGAGGATCTGGAGGGTCTCGTCGTCGAGAGCGATCACGCCACCGTCCTGGAGGGCGGTGAAGGCGAGGCCGCCGGCCGTCGCCATGATGCCGCTGGTGATGTCATGCGGCACGCGCTGCTTGGCGATGATCGAGTTGGAAACCACGTCGACGGCCGCCACCAGGCCATGGATGTTGTAGTTGGTGGTCGGACCGGCGCCGCGGATGCCGCCACCCTGGTTCGGATCAATGCCGAGGGTGCCGTTCGGACCCAGCGGGACCGAGGCGATGACCGGCCGGGCGAAGCAGCCGTCGCGGCCCGCCGAGTAGCTGATCATCTTGACCGGGTTGTAGGCGACCGGCTGCCAGCGCACGCCGCCAGTGGCGGTCGGGCAGGCCATCTCCGGCGGATCGCCGCGCAGGAAGCGGGTCTCCGGGATATAGACCTGGACGTCGAGCGTCGGGTCGTACTCGACCGGCTTGCCGGTCTTGGGGTCGATGCCGGCGGTCCAGTTCACCTCGTCGACATACTGCTCGGCGTCGAGGAAGGTGCCGTCGGCGGCGTTGAAGCGGTAGTGGTAGCCGTTGCGGCCCCAGTGGCCCAGCACGCGCGTATCCACCCCGTTCACGGGGACCGTGTAGATCTGGTGGATGCCGTTCTCGTCGTAGTCCCAGCCTTCGTTGGCGACGTACTGGAAGTACCACTCGATCGAGCCGTCATCGACATCGAAGGCCATGACCGCGTCGGAGTAGAGATTGTCGCCCGGCCGGTATTCGACGTCGAACATCGGCTGCGCGTTGCCGGTGCCCCAATAGGTCAGGCGCGAGGCCGGATCGTAGGTGCCGACGGTCCAGAGGGCGGCGCCGCCGACCATCCAGACATTGTTCTCGTCCTTCCACGTCTCGTGGCCCGGCTCGCCCGGTCCGGGGACCGTGTAGGTCCGCCACAGCTCGGCGCCGGTCTCGGGGTCGAGGGCAGCCAGCCAGCCGCGGGTGAGGTCGTCGCCGTTCGACTGGCCGACCAGGATCATGCCGTCGACGGCGAGCGGAGCGGCGGTGAAGCCTTCCTCCTCGATGTTGACGCCCGAATGGCCGGGAGCGTCGACGCGCGCGACCTGGAGGTCCCACAGGAACTCGCCGGAGTCGCGATCGACGGCGATCACGCGCCCGTCGGTCAGGTTGTGGTAGACGGCGTTCCCCCACATCGCCATGCCGCGGGTACGGTTGCGCTCGTCCTTGGAGACCGCGCCGTCGGCCTTCCACAGGAAGGTGCCGGAGGTGCCGCTGCGAAGGTCGATCTTGTAGATGGCGCCCCAGCCATCGTCGACATAGGCATAGCCGTCGTCGACCAGCATGTGGTTCGACATGCTCGGATTGGCATTGCCGATGAGGGCCGAGTTGAGCGGCACGGTGAAGGCGACGCGAAGATCGCCGACATTGTCGCGATTGATCTGGCTCAGCCTGGAATACATCCAGCCTTCATAGTTGCCGAGCGCGGTCAGCCAGTTGTTCGGCTCGTTCTGCGCATTCTCCAGGCGAAACTGCGTGACATCCGCGGCCATCGACGGGGCCAGGCCGGCGGCAAGAAACGCGCTACCGAGCACAGTCGCCGCCAAGGCACGCGCCTTGCGGGTCGTTCCAATCATTTGGTTCTTCCTCCCTGAGACGAGGGTAGTTCGAGTTTGTCCCTCGCTGCACCGGACACTCTATGTCCCGCCTTGGTGCGACACAATGGCGTTGCTACGCCTGCGCTTTTGTCTCTCTGCACGCTTCTGTGATCGGGGCAAAACTTTCCCTTCCGGCGTTGACCCGCCCCTGTCCGCGAAGCCAAACTAGAGCTGAGGAAAAGCGGCGCCAGCCGCACATCGTTCTTGGGAGGAGTTCTTCTTATGATTCAGCGTCTTTCGGCGCTTGCCGCCGCTTTGGCGGCTATCGCGCTCGGCTTCGCCTTTTCGGCGGGCCCGGCGGCGGCCCAGCAGAACGCGGCGCTGGTGGCGCTCGGCGCCCAGATCTGGAAGGACACGCTGCCCTGCCGCAACTGCCACGGCTCGTTCGGCGACGGCGTCCAGGACATCGCGCAGGAACCGCAGGGCGCCAATTTCCGCATCAGCGGCCTCGACCCCGAGACGATGGAGATGATCATCCGCTGCGGCCTGCCCGGCACCGAGATGCCCTATTTCGACGGGCGCGCCTACACCGACGATCGTTGCTACGGCATGACCGCCGCGGCCGCAGGCGACAGCATCCCGCCGACCGGCACCCCGCCGATGTCGCCGCGCCAGTTCCAGGCCGTGGTCGCCTTCATCTTCGAGAACTTCGTCGGCAAGGGACCGGCCACGCGCGAGGAGTGCCTCGCCTTCTGGGGCCCCGAAGCCTCCACCTGCGGACGCTTCCCGCCCGCTTCCGAGGTCGCGGCCCCGGCCGCCCCGTGAGCCGCGAGATCGTTCGCCCGTTGTCGGCCGCGGAGCTTGACTTGATTTCCTGATGCTCGCCTAATTGCCATTGGCGGCCGGCCCTTAGGAAGAGGGCCGGTCGTCGTCACCGCCCGTGTCCTTCGGGCGTTCTCAGTAAAGGGTTGGGAGGCCCTTCTGATGAATCCACGTCGCACGCATTCGAGAATTCTTGCAGGCGTTGCTGGGGTCGCCGTTGCGGCGGTGCTCAGCCTTCCGGCCCTCGCCGAGGACGTCACCCAGAGCCGGCTCGAGAACGCCGACTCCGAACCGCAGAACTGGCTCACGCCGTTCCAGAACTACAGCTCGCACCGCTATTCGCGTCTGAACGAGATCACGCGCGACAATGTCGGCGATCTCCGCGTCGCCTTCGTGCTGCCGGTGACCACCGGCCTCATCGGCCGCAACAACATGGACCTCGAGAACCATCCGCTCGTCGACGACGGGATGATGTATTACGACGATGCCGGCGGCATCATCTTCAAGGTCGATGTCAGCTCGGGCACCCGCGGCAATATCGTGTGGCGTGCCGACGCCGCCGTGTCGAAGGACGAGTCGTCCCGCTCGCGCGGCATGGCGATGTGGGGCAACGCCGTCTACCACAACCTGACCGACGGGCGCGTGGTCGCCGTCGACCGCGATTCCGGCGAGTTCCTGTTCGACGTGCAGATCGCGCGCGTCGAGCATCCCGGCCACTCGGGCGTGAACCTCGAGGAGGAGAGCTTCACCGCCGCCCCGCTCGCGGCCGAGGGCAGGATCATCGTCGGCAACTCGGCCGGCGACTCCGGCACCCGCGGCTGGCTCGCCGCCGTCGACGCCACCACCGGCGAGGAGATCTGGCGCACCTATTCCGTCCCCGGACCGGGCGAGCCCGGCCACGAGACCTGGGCGGACGATCACGGCGCCTGGAAGACCGGCGGCGCGTCGTTCTGGACCACGGGCTCCTACGACGTCGGCCAGCGGGCGACCATCTGGGGCGCCGCGCAGCCGGTGCCGATGCACGACCCGCAGTTCCGTCCGGGCGACAACCTCTATTCGAACAGCGCCGTCGCCTTCAACATCGATGACGGCTCGATCGAATGGTACTTCCAGTATGTCCCGAACGAGTCGTGGGACTACGACGAGCAGGGCGTGCACATCCTGGTCGACGCGCCCTTCGACGGCACCGACCGCCAGCAGGTCATCCACTGGGGCCGCAACGGCTTCGTCTATCAGCTCGACCGCACCAACGGCGAGTTCATCAGCGCCACCCAGTTCGTGGACGAGGTGAACTGGACCGCCGGCATCGACCCCAAGACCGGCAAGCCGGTCGAGTACAACCCGACCCTGCAGATCCAGGAATACGTGCCCGAGTTCCGCATGATGCGGGACGAGGCCCAGGGCCCGGTGATCTGCCCGCACCGCCTCGGCGGCGTGCGCTGGCAGCCGCCGGCCTACAACGCCGACACGCACATCTCCTATGTCGGCTCGCGTGACGGCTGCGCCTCGTTCGAGAACATCCCGGTCATCGCCCGCGCCGACGGCGGCGTCGACGCGGCCGGCCCGGGCGGCAATGCCGGCATCAACCGCCCGGCCATCAAGGACTTCGGGATGCACGGCCTCCTCGGCGCGCTCGACGTCACCACCGGCCAGATGGTCGCCCGCTTCCCGACCCATTACGACAACGAGTCGGGCGTGCTCGCGACCTCGGGCGGCATCGTGTTCACGGCCACGGTCGACGGCACGATCTCGGCGCACAACGACGAGACCCTCGAGCAGCTGTGGAGCTTCAACACCGGCTACGGCATCAAGTCGCCGGTGATCAGCTACGCGGTCGATGGCAAGCAGTACATCGCCATCCTCGCCGGCGGTAACCTCACCACGGCCGGCCTGCAGGCGGACTTCCCGGAGATCATCACCAACAAGATCCCCGGCGGCGCGCTCTTCGTCTTCGCGCTCTAGGGCGAGAGGACACGCGAACGAGGCGAGGGCGGGCCGGTCGACCGGTCCGCCCTCGTGCTTTTCCGCTCCGCTTCCGGTCGGGACCGCCGATGCTCCGTCACGCCGCACTCGCCATCGCCGCGCTCGCCCTCGGCGGAGGCGCCGCCCTGGCCCAGGGTCCGTCCTCCATGGAGGAGATCCGCGCGGCGGGAAATCTGCGCGGGCCGACCGTCTTCGACCTCCCGCTCGGCGCCCATGCGCGCGAGCTCTCCACCGATGGCTTCATGGAATTCGCCTGCGGGACCAATGGCGGCCCGCCCTCGCTGCCGCTCGCCGGCGGCTGGCTCGACTACGCCCGCTGCCCGCCCGACGCCCCGACCGGCAACCGCGAGATCTATTTCCGCTACGACGACGAGGTCGAGTACTGGGCGCGCGCGCACAATCTCGACATGCAGGTGACCTCGTACCAATACACGGAGGTCAACAACATCCCGGTCATCGCCTCCGCATTGTTCGACGCCGACGGCTTCTTCGTCGGCCTCCGCCTCGCCAGCGACCCGCGCGTCGACGACCTCCTGCGCGAGATCGGCGTCACGCTCGGCGGCGCGCTGCGGGCGCGCTACGGCGACGCCGACTGGCGCTGCGAGGACCTTCCGCGCCTGCCTGGCGAGACCGAGTTCCGTGGCACCTTCATCAAGAACCGCTGCGCGAAGGAGACGGTCGTCGACGGCCTCGACGTCGTCATGACCCTCGAGATGCACCGCTACCGGCGGCCGGGCCAGTCGATCATCGACCCGCGCGAGCACGTCGCCACCTCGGGCCAGTTCGAGAGCCGCGCCTGGTTCCAGATGCTGCTGGACGGCCCGCTGCCCGACCGCGCCGCGCGCCTCGCGGCCATCGCCGCGCTGGGTCCCCCGCAGCCCGACCCGCTGGTCGAGCGCGCGCGGAATTGCCCGGGCTGCGACCTCGCCGGCGCCGACCTCAAATGGGCCAACCTCGCCGGCGCCAACCTCGCGGGCGCCAACCTCGCGGGCGCCAATCTCCACGGCGCGGTGCTGACCGGCGCCAACCTCGCCGGCGCCGATCTTACCGGCGCGAACCTCAACCGCTCCACGCTCCGCCAGGCCGATCTCCACGGCGCGATCCTCATCGGCGGCGTGATGCTCTACGCGGCGCGCGCGGACGGCGCGAACTTCTCCGGCGCCGACCTGACCGGCGCGCTCGCCGGCAAGGCCGAGCTGGTGCGCGCCAACCTCTCCGGCGCACGCCTCGTCTCGGCCGATCTCCGCGAGACGCGCCTCAACGACGCCAATCTCTCCGGCGCCGACCTCACCGATTCATGGATGCACAACGCCCAGCTGATCCGCGCCGACTTCGAGGGCGCGATCCTGGTCCAGGTGGTCGCCCGGCAGGTCAATCTGACGGCCGCCAATCTCTCCGGCGCGGACGCGCGCGCGGTCGACCTCTTCGGCGCCAATCTCCGCGACGCCGATCTGAGCGGGGCCGACTTCTCCTATTCGCGCCTCACCTCGGTGAACATGCGCTCGGCCACGCTGACCGGTGCGCTGTTCGTCGACGCCGAGCTCCCCGCCGGCTTCCGGCCGCCGGCGGTGGCGGCGCCCTGAGGCGGGCGCCGACATCCAACGCGCATCAGGGCGCGGACGGATATTTGTTGCAGGTCTGCGAGTCGGGACCGAGAAGCGCGACGCACTCCTGCCGGGTCGGCGCGCCCTTGCCGACGAACTCGGCGAGGATGAAGGCGGCGAGCCCGCGCGCATGGCGCGCGGTCAGCTCCTGCGCGCCGGCCGGCGGGATGGCGTCGCCGATCGCCGCCGCGGTGAGGCCGTAGCAGCGGTCGTCGGTATAGGCTCGCGGATCGAAATGCGGCATGCCGGTCCCCGGCCGTCCGCACAGGATCACCTCGGCGAGCTGCGCGGCGTCGAGCACCGTCACGCGGAGATCGGCGCCCTTCGGCGACCTCGGATCCTCGTTGATGCCGTCGCCAAGCCAGCCGTGGCAGTCGGCGCAATTGGCCTGGCTGAGCCAGACGCTGCGCCCGAAATTGGCGTCCTGCGCCGAGGCGATCCCGGCGGTGCCGATGAGACAAAGAGCGGCGAAAGCCCCGCCCAGGGCTCGAAATCCATTCACGATGTGCTTCCTCCCAGGTCTGCCCGATGGCGGCGTTCCTCTCGCTGCCATCGCGCCTCAAAGCGCCGGAACGCTAGCCTTGGCGGCCGGTTCGCTCAAGCCCGTTGCGGCCTGGCGAAAGGTCCGTGCCGGTCACCATTCCGTGGGTCTGCCGGACAGGCCGGCGTGGCCGCACGCCCTTGGCTTTGCTATGCCGGAGCGGGGTCCCGGCTGGCGCCGGGGCGGCGAGGAGGGGATGGCCAATGGCTTTACCGCGGGCCCGCGTGCTGGTCACCGGCGGCGCCGGCTTCATCGGCTCGCATCTCTGCGAGGCGCTGCTGGCAGAGGACTGCGAGGTGCTGTGCGTCGACAATTTCTACACCGGCACACGGCACAACGTTGCCCACCTCGTCGGCCATGAGCGCTTCGAGCTCCTGCGCCACGACGTGACCTTCCCGCTCTATGTCGAGGTCGACCAGATCTACAACCTCGCCTGTCCGGCGAGCCCGATCCACTACCAGCGCGATCCGGTGCAGACCACCAAGACCAGCGTCCACGGCGCGATCAACATGCTCGGCCTCGCCAAGCGGGTGAAGGCGAAGATCCTGCAGGCCTCGACCAGCGAGGTCTATGGCGACCCGGAGGTTCACCCGCAGGTCGAGTCCTACTGGGGACACGTCAACCCGATCGGCGCGCGCTCCTGCTACGACGAGGGCAAGCGCTGCGCCGAGACCCTCTTCTTCGACTACCACCGGCAGCATCGGCTGCAGATCAAGGTGGCCCGCATCTTCAATACCTACGGCCCGCGCATGCATCCCGATGACGGGCGGGTCGTCTCCAACTTCATCGTCCAGGCGCTGCGCGGGGAGCCCATCACCATCTTCGGCAGCGGCGCGCAGACCCGCTCGTTCTGCCACGTGAGCGACCTCGTCGCCGGCCTCATCCGCCTGATGGAAACCCCGGCCGAAATCACCGGCCCGGTCAATCTCGGCAACCCCGAGACGCTGACCATACGCGAGCTCGCCGCGCTGATCCTCGCCAAGACCGGCAGCCGGTCGGAGATCGTGGGCCGGAAGCTGCCCGAGGACGACCCGCGCCAGCGCCAGCCGGACATCGCGCTCGCCCGCCGCGCGCTCGGCTGGTCGCCGACCGTCCCGCTCGCGGCCGGGCTCGACGACACCATCGCCTATTTCCGCAACATGCTCAGCGGTATTGGCGCACCGGACCGGGCGCCCGATCCGGCGCCCGTCTCGCCCGCCTAGAGCGTGATGAAATTGAGATAACCTCCCCCTCGAGGGGAGGTCGAAGGTGCGAGGCCTACGGCCGAGCAGCTTCGGGAGGGGGGAACGGGGGTCCCGCCTGCGCCACTACAAGCCGAAATGACAATGCCCCCCTCCCGAAACCGCTGCGCGGTTTCGACCTCCCCTCGAGGGGGAGGTTGGATTCCACGATTCGACCGGTCCTCATCACAATCTAGGAGGCGCGGCGGAGGGCGGCCGCCGCGCGCTTGCCCTCGTCCTCGGCGGGCCGGAGCGGCACGGGCAGGGCGGCCGCCGCGCGGGCGATCATCTCCGCGGTCTCGTCCTCGAAGTTTCCGACGACCTTGTTCCGGCCGGTGTTCTTGGCCTGGTAGAGCGCCTTGTCGGCACGGCCGATGATCTCGTGCACGTCGGCGTCGCTCGGCAGCGAGACCGAGACGCCGAGGCTGATCGTCACCCGGAGCACGTGGCCCTCGGTCGGGATGGGCAGCGCCTCGACGCGCGCGCGGAGACGCTCGGCGGTGCTGAGCGCGTCGCGCTCGGTCGTCTCGCGGAGGAGGACGAGGAACTCCTCCCCGCCGAACCGCGCCACCTTGTCGGTCGGACGGATCTCCTTGGCGAGCATGCCGGCCACCGCCGAGATCACCGCGTCGCCGGCATGATGGCCGTAGGTGTCGTTGACGCCCTTGAAGCGGTCGATGTCGATCATCACCAGGGCGAAGCTGCGGCCGTCATGCTTGTAGTGCTTCAGCATGTCGGCGGCGTATTGCATGAAGCTGCGGCGGTTGGGGAGGCCGCTCAGCGGATCGGTGTCGGCGAGGCGCCGCAGATCCTCGATGTCGCGGTTGAAGCGCTGCGCCTCGAAGCTCGCGCGCTCTTCCGCCTCCACCGAGCGGCGCTCGGCGAAGACGATGCGGCGCACCATGTCGCGCAGCGACTGCGAAAGGCGGATGACATCGGCCGATCCGCGCGTCCGCTGCATGGCGACGTTGGGGTCGCGGCCGAGCCGGTCGGCCTCGCCGGTGATCTCGAGGAGCGGGCGGCTCACCCGCTGGGCGATCACCGCGCCGATGGCGACGCCGACCGCCGCCAGCAGAAGGCCGACGCTGACGATGACCATCACCAGGCCCCCCGCCTCGCGGAAGGCGACCGTCGCCTGGCGGCTCGCCACCACCGTCAGCCCGAGCCGGGCCAGCGTGTCGCTGCGCTGCGCCGAGGCGACAGCGAGGAGCTCGCCGCTATTGCCGAGGAGCGGCCACTCCCCGCGCCTCGGGCCGAGCACGACCTCGCCGGTGCGCGAGAGGATCATGAGGTCGGTGAGGTTGGAAGGGTCGAGCGCGGCCATCACCGCCCGGCGGCTCTCCTCGGCCCAGGTCCAGGAGAGAAGGGCGACCACCGTGCCGGTCCGCTGCCCGTCGGTGATCACCGGCGCCTCGAGATTGATGAACCACGGATTCTCGGGGTCGGCCGCTTCCGCGGCGCCGAACAGCGGGTCCTGGTGCATCTGCCCCATGCGCCCCGCGTCGAGGTCGCCGTCGTACCACGACCGGCCGACCAGGCTCTGGCCGACCAGCGACCCGCCGGTCGCCGCCCTGACGCGCCCGTCGGCATCGGTGAAGCCGACCCAGACCGCGTGCCGCATCTGCCGGCCGACCATCTCCACGATCGCCGCGGCGCGCGTGGGATCGCCGGCGATGGCGGGGGTGGAGAGAAGGTCGGCGAGGAGCACGGTCTCGCGCAGGCGCGAAGTGGCATTGCCCTCGAGCCGGTCGAGCACCGTCTCGGCGAGACCCGACAGCTCGAGCAGCACGCGCTCGCGGACCTGCGACCGGCTGATCCCGGCCGCCATCGATGCCAGCGCGACGACCATGACCACGCACAGAATGGCGGTTGCCACCGCCACCTGCTGGCGGAGGGTCATCTGGTCCTCGAGGCTCTGAAGGGCGGTGCGGGCGCGGGAGAACATCGGCCCCCACCCTAGCGGGTCTCTCGGTTAGGCCCGCTTACCCGTGAGCCTGCAATTCGCCGGCCCGCGCTTACCGCCCGTTCACCAACGAGCCAACGTCGCGTCCTTGCCACCGGCGAGCAGGACGACCCGGACCGGCAGGCGACCGTCGCAGCGGGTCGTCCATTTGAAATCACGATCATGCGTCATCGCAAATTCCTATTGACGACATCGCGCGATGGTGGCAGTCAACTATTCTTACGAGGATAAGAATAAACGAGAAGAGGTCTCGCACATATCAGTATAGCGTGGATATGTGCAAGACTCTATGGGCGCTCTTTACGAATGGAGTGCTTTAGAAAACCATAGGCACAGACTACAGAAAAGCTTCAGGGCATCGCCAGAAGCCGCGCGGACGTCGCGCGGTGGGAAGGCGCTCGCCGCCGTGCCGATCCATCAAGGGGAAGACCTGCTTCAGATGCTGTCCAAGAAGTCCTTCGATCGCTTCATCGTCCCCTCGGCCGTGGCCGCCGCGTGGCTGGCAATCACCGGTTCCGCCGCCGCGCAGAACGAGCCGCAGGCCTGGTACACCACCGAGCAGGCGACCGCCGGCGCCCAGCAGGCGCGCACCAATTGCGAACCCTGCCACGGGGCCGAACTCCTCGGCGGCGACGCGCCGGCGCTCTCCGGGCCCGAACTCTTCGCCAACTGGCCGACGGCGCACAGCATCTACGCGTTCTTTTCCGTCGAGATGCCGCCCTTCAGTCCGGGCGGCCTGGGCGAGAAGGCCTATGTGGAGATCCTCGCCTACATCCTCAGCCTCAACGGCTATCCGGCCGGCAGCGAGGAGCTGACCGCCGATCCGGCGCTCCTCGAAGAGATCCGGCTCCAGCCCCAGACGCCCTGAGCGCGGGGAGCGAGCCGGTGTGACTGGGCACGAACCAACGACAACGACAAGGAGGGAAGCGTGAGGAGAGATACCCTGACCGGTCTTCTGGCAATGACGGCGCTGGTGGCGCTGGTCGTGCCGGCGGGCGCGCAGACCGCTACGCGGGACTACGCTCCGGTGACCAACGACGTGCTGCTCGACCCGCCCGACGGCGACTGGATCATGTGGCGCCGCACCCTGAACAATTGGGGTTACAGCCCGCTCAACCAGGTCAACCGCGACAACGTCGAGAACCTCGAGCTCGCCTGGGCCTGGCCGATGGCCGAGCTTGGCCAGCAGGAACTGGCGCCGATCGAGCGCGACGGCATCATCTTCCTCGCCACCAACAACAATGTGGTGGAGGCCCTCGACGCCGCCACCGGCGACCTCATCTGGACCTATCGCAACGTCCGCCCCGACTTCGGGGCGAGCGCCGGCTATCACAACGGCCAGGTCACGCGTCAGAAGAACTCCGTCGCGCTGTGGGGCGAGAACGTCATCCTCACCACCGTCGACGCGCGTCTCATCTCGCTCGACGCGGTGAGCGGGGAGGTCGTCTGGGACCTCCAGGTCAACGACTGGCAGAAGGGCTACAGCTACACCGCCGGCCCGCTCGTCGCCGACGGCAAGATCTTCACCGGCACCTCGGGCTGCTCGATCACCGGCACCGCCGGCGCGTGCTGGATCACCGCCCACAACGCCGACACCGGCGAGGAGATCTGGCGCTTCAACACGCTCGACGACCCGAACAATCCGCTGGTCGACGAATCGTGGCGCGGCGTGCCGCTCGAGAACCGCTGGGGCGCGACCCCGTGGGCGACCGGCGCCTACGACCCCGACCTCGATCTCGTCTATTACGGCACCGGCATGCCGATCCCGTACACCGAGATCAGCCGCGGCACCGGCGACGGCGACGTCCTCTACACCAACTCCACGCTCGCCATCGAGGCCGACACCGGCACGCTGCGCTGGTACTTCCAGCACCTGCCGCGCGACAACTGGGATCTCGACAGCCCGTTCGAGCGGCTCCTGATCGACGCCGAGATCGGCGGCACGATGCGCAACCTCCTCGTCTCGGTGCCGGGCAAGATGTCGATCGCCTTCGGCCTCGACCGCGGGACCGGCGAGTTCTTCTGGGCGACCGACACGGTCTTCCAGAACGTGGTCTCGGGTATCGACGAGAAGACCGGCCGCGTCTTCACCAACGTCGCCACCATCCCGACCGCGGTCGGCGAGGAGAAGCTCTTCTGCCCGGCCATCGCCGGCGGCAAGCTGTGGATGGCGACCGCCTACAGCCCGGACACCGGCGGCTTCTACATCCCGGTCGCCAACACCTGCCAGTCGATCGCCCCGCGCGTCGGCGTGGAGTTCACGCCCGGCAACTCGGTGGCCTCTTCGCAGACCGGGCCGCGCACGCTGCCCGACGGGGAGACCATGGTCGGCTCGCTCCACGTCCTCGACGTGGTTGACGGCGAGCACATCTGGACGATCGAGCAGCCGGCGCGCTTCACGAGCTCGCTCTTCACCACCGCCGGCGGCATCGTCTTCGGCGGCGACGCCGGGCGCTACTTCTCGGCCTACAACGACGAGACCGGCGAGCTCCTCTGGCAGGTTCGCCTGAACGCGCCGATCGGCGGCTACCCGATGACCTATGAGGTCGACGGGGTGCAGTACATCGCCGTCCCGGCCGGCCGCAGCAACCAGACCGAGGCCGCAGTCACCCCCTCGATCGGCATGCCGATCGGCTCGGGCAACTCGGTCTTCGTCTTCAAGCTGCGCAACGCGCTGCGCTAGGCCCCGCGCGGACTCCTGGGTGGCTCTTCCCTGAGGCCATCCATCCGGCGGCGAGGGGGCGCAACCCCTGGCCGCCAACGCAAACGGCGGGCGTTCCTGGCGCCCGCCGTCTTCTCCTTCCGACGGAGTTTGCCGACGATGTGGCTACGTACTCTCGCCCTCGGCTTCCTCTTTGCCGCCCCGCCGGCGATGGCCCAGCTGATGGACGACGTCACCGTCCCCAACGAGTGGCTGCAGAACTGGCGGCGCACCGAGGGCGACCAGATCGCCTTCTGTGTCGCCCATGGCTCCGACACCGCCGCCTTCGAGCAGGCGGTCGGCGAGGAGCTCGCGGCCGCTCTTCTCCTCAAGCCGGTCTTCGTCGAGTCCCAGTCCGGCTTCAGCATCGACGGCATGGGCTATCTCGACGCCGTCCTCCTCTCGCTCACCAATGAGTGCGACGTGATGCTGGGCATGGCGCTGGTCACCGGCGGCGGCTATCCGGACTGGCTGACCGTGACCCGGCCCTATGCCGGCGTTCCCTTCCTCGTCACCACGACGCAGAACGCCGCCTATCGCAGTCTCGGCGACGTGCCGCCGGGCCGCACCATCGGCACCCAGATCGTGAGCGCCGGCGACACCATGCTCTATGCCTATGTGAGCCAGCTTCCGCCGTCCGAGCAGTGGCGCCGGCTGCCCTATGGCGACAGCGGGCGGCTCGTGGAGCGTCTCCGCGACGGCACGCTCGACGCGATCATCATCTACGAGCCGGCGCTGATGACGGTCACCGAGGGCGACCCCGCCGCGGCCGGCCTCCAGGTCATCGCGGCCGAGCCGCTCCGCGACCTCGAGGTGCCAATCGGCGCTGTCCTTCTCAGCCGCAACATCTTCCTGCGCACCCAGCTTGACAGCGCCATCGCCTCCCTGGTCGCCGACGGCACGATCGCCCGGCTGATGGCGGAGCACGGCCTCGGTGGCACGCCCGGCGGACCGTAGCGGCCGCCGGGCAGGGGACCGGCGCCGATCGACAGCGCCGGCCGCTTCGCGCCCGCGTCTCAGAAGTCGCGGGTCATGCTGATGATGACGAACTCGGCGTCGAGCTTGATGTCGTACTGGCCGATCTCGCAGGTGGCGTCGTCCACCTCGAAGAGGTTTTCGCTCTCCTTCTCGACCGCCTCCGCCTCGCAGCCGATCCTGGCGAGCGTCTCGTTGACGCTCGCCGTCTCCGCTTCGCTGGCCATCGTTTCCTGTGTCTCGACCGGGGCCGGCTGGGCCATTGCGGGCGCCGCGAGGGCCATCAGGCCGAGGGCGATTGCGCTCTGTCTAAGCATGTTTGGTCGCTCCCGCGTTCCGATTCCACCTCCAAGCAACGAACGTGTATTTCCAAATAAAAGTTCCTATTGATTGACATTGGTTTTTCCACTAGTCGTTCAGAGGAGGGGCCAATAGAGCCCCGACAACGCATTTGTCGGCTGTCCGGTTGCCGGCTCTAGGGAGAGAGGGACGTTACTATGAAAAAGCTATGGATTGCCTACATCGCCGGGGCTCTGGCGTTTGCCGCCCCGCAGGTCGCCAATGCCGCGGGCAACCTCGCCAGCGCACCGACCGATCTGCAGATCACCATCGACAGCCGAGCGCCGTCGTTCTCGCAGACCGAGTTCCAGCTCGAGACCGGCAAGTATTACCGCCTCACGATCACTCATGATGGTCTTGAGGAAATGCAGTTCATGGCGCCGGAGCTCTTCCGGAATTCTTGGATCAATCAGATCGTTATCGAGGACCTGGAGATCAAGCCGCTCGCCGTCTACAGCGTCGAATTCGATGACGCCGGCGACATCGTGATCTTCTTCGTGCCCGTCCGTACCGGCGACTTCGACTTCTACGTCGTCGGCATGGAGGAGCGCGGCCTCAGGGGGACGTTCGTCGTCCGCTAGCCGAATGCCGGCGGTCGCCTGTTCCCTGACACACAGAGGAGTCCAAGATGAAACTTCGCTCGAAGCTGACTTCCATCGCCATCGGCATCGGGGCCGCCTCCTTGGCCCTGAGCGCCGCCATGGACCCCGCCGCGGCCGCCGGCACCGGCTACGTCTTCGTGAGCAACGAACGGTCTAACGACATTTCGGTGCTCGACGGCACCACCTACCAGATCATCAAGTCGATCCCGACCTCGCGCCGCCCGCGCGACATGCAGTTCAACGCCGACAAGACCATGCTCTACGTGGCCTGCGGCGACGACGACGTGATCGACGTGATCGACGTCGCCACCCTCGAGGTGGTCGACCAGATCCCGACCGGCCCCTCGCCCGAGATGTTCGAGTTCAACGGCGACTTCAGCCTCATCTACGTCTCCAACGAGGAGAACTCGACCGCACAGGTCATCGACGTCGCGCAGAAGCTGATCGTCCACGAGATCCCGACCGGCGCCGAGCCGGAAGGCGTCATGGTCTCCGAGGATGGGCTCACGCTCTACGTCACCTCCGAGATCGCCGACATGGTGCACTTTGTCGACACCGAGCTCGGTGTCGTCGTCGACAACGTCGTGGTCGGCACCCGTCCACGCCGCTTCGCCATGCTCGACAATGAGCTCTGGGTGACCGACGAGCTCTCGGGCCAGGTCTCGATCATCGACCGCACCAACCACGTGGTGACCCATACGCTCGAGTTCCTGCCGCCGGGCTTCCGCCCGGTCGACGTGACGCCGGTCGGCATCGCCTGGACCGAGGACCAGAGCACGGTGATCGTGACCCTCGGTCGCGCCAACCACGTCGCCTTCGTCAACGCGGCGACCAAGGAGATCGAGGACTACGTGCTGGTCGGCAGCAGAGCCTGGGGCGTTGACCTCAACGGCGACGAGTCGGTCCTCTTCGTCTCCAACGGCCTCTCCGACGATCTCTCGATCATCGACATGGCAACCCGGCAGAACATCCGCTCGGTGCCCGTGGGGCGTATCCCGCACACCGTGCTGGTCGACGACTAGAGGGCGGCGGCGATGGGCAGAACCTTGCGACTCTTGGCTCTGGTGGCGGGGAGCTTGCTCCTCGCCCCCGGCCTGGCTCTCTCGCAGCCGGCCCCCGCCACTCCCGGCGCCGCTCCCGCGGCGCCGGCCGCCCCCGCCCGTCCGGCTCCGCCGCCGGCCCAGTCCGTTCCGATCGGCTATATCGAGCTGCTCGGCGACCTCCGCTACGAGCTGATGGGCTCCTACGCCAATATCGACTTCCGCGATATCGGCCGTCCCTTCGAGGGCGCCGAGGTCGCGATCGCCGAGGCGCAGCAGACCGGCCGCTTCATGAACCTCAACTTCACCATGGAGAAGTTCGAGGGCACCACCGTCGAGGAGATGGTCGCGCAGATCGACACCTGGATCGCCGCGGACACGCATTTCGTGCTCGTCGACCTCCCGGCCGACATGCTCGTCGAGCTCGCCGACGCCGTCGCCGGCAAGCCGGTATCGCTCTTCAACGTCTCCGCGCAGGACGACTCGCTGCGTGCCGAGAACTGCCGCGCCAACGTCTTCCACACGATGCCGAGCTACGCCATGTACGAGGACGCGCTCGCTCAGTATCTCTCGACGAAGAACTGGCGCGACATCCTCGTCCTGCAGGGCCCGCTGCCGGCCGACGAGCTGATCTCCCAGGCCTTCCAGCGCTCGGCGCAGAAATTCGGCCTCAGGATCTCCGAGGTGGAGCCGTTCGTTATCACCAACGATCCGCGGTATCGCGACCAGACCAATGTCGCGCTGCTGACGGCGGGCAAGCGTTTCGACGTCGTCTTCGTGGCCGACGCCGGGCGCGAGCTTGCCCGCTTCGTGCCTTACCAGACGACCCAGCCGAACCTCGTGGTCGGCTCGGCCGGCCTCACTCCGCTCAACTGGCACTGGACCTGGGAGAGCGACGCTGCGGCCCAGCTCCAGCACCGCTACGAGGAGCTGGCCCTGCCGCGGCAGATGAACGACGTGAGCTTCGCCGCCTGGTCGGCGGTGCGGGCGATCACAACGGCCTCGATCCGCACGCGCTCGGGCGGGTTCGACGAGATCCAGGACTATCTCACCAACCCCGACAACGACTTCGACAGCGTGAAGGGCAACCCGCAATCGTTCCGTCCGTGGGACAACCAGATGCGGACCCCGATCCTGCTGGCGACGGCCAACTCGGTCATCGCCCGCGCGCCGTTCGACGAGTTCCTGCATGAGTTCAACGTGCTCGATACGTTGGGTGTCGACCAACCGGAGACTGCCTGCCGGATGACACGGTGATCTTGCATCCGCGCACCGCCAACCCGGCGGAGGCTGCGACGGCGCCGAGCCGCCGCAGCCTTTTGGACGTGAGACTAGCGCTCGCGCCGTCAGGCGGAGACGGGCGGGCGCCAAGAAGCGAGGGCGACAGCTTTGGCGCACATAGAAGAAGACGCGGCCGAAACCCATAACGGCTTGGCGCGGAAACGGCTCAACCAGACGAGCTTCGAGGTCGACGAGCTGACGCGCGTCGCCCTCGACGAACTGAAGAAGGTCTACGGCGTCTCCTCGAACGCGGCGGTAATGAAGCGGGCGGTGCGGATCGCCCTCATCGCCTCGCGCTACGCCGACCAGAACAAGGACCTCCACCTCCTCATCGAGGAAGACGGCACCAAGCGCGAGATCATCGTCCCGCAGCTCTACTAGAGGGCGCCAAGGCTCCGCTCCCGCTATTCTGCCATGCATCCGCGCGGCCGCAGCCATGCGCCGCGCCCACCTGCCTGCGCAGCCCAAGCTCCGGAAATTGTCGCGCGCCGTCAATGACTTGCCTGAGCAATCCCCCAAATCGGGCGGGCTGGTTTCGGGAGGCGCAGCCCAATCATGGCGCGTGCTTAGCTGGGAGGCACTCAGCGACCCGACGAACCCGACAAACACAGAGGCCAACCGTGTTTCCGACGGACGTTCGACCCGCGGCCGACCTATTCGGTGGACGCATGCCCAGCCCCATCGAAATTCGGTCCGGTCGCTTTCTCTTCACAGTCGTCGGCTAGACCGCCCGACGATGTTGGATATTCCGGACGTCAGGCGGACGCGTCCGCTTCGCGAGACCGTGCCGAAGGCGCGGCGGACCCCTCACGAGGTGTTCGCCGACCTTGGCCTCGTCGGCCAGTCGGCGGTCTTCCTCGAGGCCCTGCGTGTCATCGAGCGGCTCGCGCCGGTCGATGCCGGCGTGCTCATCCAGGGCGAGACCGGCACCGGCAAGGAGCTGGCCGCGCACGCCCTTCACTGCCTCGGCCCGCGCTGGGGCGCCGCCTTCGTCCCGGTCAATTGCGGGGCGCTGCCCGACAATCTCCTCGAGAGCGAGCTCTTCGGCCACGAGCGCGGCGCCTTCACCGACGCCCGCCAGGCCAATCGCGGCCTCGTCGCGCAGGCCGAGGGCGGGACGCTCTTCTTCGACGAGGTCGAGGTGATGACGCCGCGTGCGCAGGTCGTGCTCCTCCGCTTCCTCGAGGACCGCAACTACCGCACCGTCGGCGGCCGCTCGATCCAGCAGAGCAACATCCGCGTCCTCGCCTCGAGCAACATCGATCTCGAGGAGCTCGTCCGTCAGGGCACGTTCCGCCGCGATCTTCTCTTCCGCCTCAACATGCTGAGCGTCACCATGCCGCCGCTCCGCACCCGCGGCCACGACGCGATCGTCCTCGCCGAGCGCTTCCTCGACCGCCTCGCCGAGGAGCACCGCCGGCCCGCCAAGGAGCTCGGCGCCGACGCCATCGCCTGGATGCTCGCTCATGACTGGCCGGGCAATGTGCGCGAGCTCCGCAACCTGATGCTGCGCGAGTTCCTGCTCACCGAGCGCCAGACCATCCATCTCGGCGGGCCGGGGCAGGGCGGTGCCGCGTCCGATTGCGGGGGCTCGGCGATCGATTTCCGGCAGACCTTCTACTCGGCCAAGGCCCAGGCGGTCGCCGAGTTCGAGCGTGCCTATCTCGGCCATCTGATGGCGCGCACCAGCGGCAACATCTCGCTCGCCGCGCGCGTCGCCGGGACGGACCGCGGCTCCCTGCAGAAGCTCGTGAAGAAGCACGGCATTCTCGGCGACCGCTTCAAGCTCGCCGCGTCCGAGCCGCCGCGCCGCCTGCCGCGCCCGCGCCTCGTTCGCTGAAAGAACGGGCCGCTGCGCGGCCCGTCGCTCAGTTCTGGCGGAGATAGGTGCTCGAGACGTAGCCCTGCCGGCCGTCGAAGACGACCTCGCACCAATTGCTGCAGGAGCGGATCTCCACGCTCGCCCCTTCCGGGACCACGCCGATCACCTGGCCCTCGCGGCCCGGCTGGTTGCGCATGTTGACGAAGGCGGTGGCCGTGGCGAGCACGACATTCTCCGCCACGTCCACGCCGACGACGCGCGGCTCGGCCGGCGGCGCCGGCTTGTAGGCCTCCACGATGATGCCCGCGCCCGGCCCGTTCGCCGGCTCGCCGGTCCGCTGCACGACGTAGCGAAGGATCATGCCCTCGGGCACGCGGAACGCGCGCACCGGCTGGTCGGCCAGCGCCACCTTCATGAACTCGGTGAAGATCGGCGCGGCCATCACGCCACCGGTGTTGCCGGTGCCGAGCGAGCGCGGATCGTCGTAGCCGAGATAGACCCCGACCACGAGGTCGGGCGAGAAGCCGACGAACCAGGCGTCGTGGAAGTCGTTGGTCGTGCCGGTCTTGCCGGCGAGCGGCCGCCCGACCTGGCGGACGACCGTGGCCGTGCCGCGCTGCACCACGCCCTCGAGCATCGAGGTGAGCTGGTAGGCGGTCATCGGATCGATCAGCTGCCGGCTGTTGTCGAGGAGCTGCGGCTCGGGCTGGCCGGACCACATGTCGGCCGTGCAGCCCTCACAGACGCGCTGGTCGGACTGGAAGACCACCGTCCCGTGGCGGTCCTGGATGTGATCGATCAGCGTCGGCGTCACCCGGTGGCCGCCATTGGGGAACACCGAGTAGCCCGCCGCCATGCGGAGGAGGGTGGTCTCGCCCGAGCCGAGCGCCATCGACAGATGCGGCGCCAGCGTGTCGTAGAGCCCGAAGCGCTCGGCGTAGTCGACCACCGTCGCCATGCCGAGATCCTGTGCGAGACGCACGGTCATCACGTTGCGCGAGAGCTCGATGCCGCTCCTGAGCGTCAGCGGGCCGTAGAATTGCTGGCTGTAGTTCTCCGGCCGCCAGGGCGGCAGGCCGGGGCCCTGGTTCACCTCGATCGGCGCGTCCACGATGATCGAGGAGGGGGTGTAGCCGTTGTCGATCGCCGCCGCGTAGACGAACGGCTTGAACGAGGAGCCGGGCTGGCGGAAGGCCTGGGTGGCGCGGTTGAACTGGCTCTGCGCGAAGCTGAACCCGCCGACCATGGCGCGCACCCGCCCGGTCTCGGGCTCCATCGCCACGATCGCCCCGTTGATCCCCGGCACCTGGCGGAGCCGGTAGGTCGCCTGTGCCGCCGAGACCGGCTCCACATAGATGACGTCGCCGACATCGAGCACCGCCGACGGACGCCCCGCCCAGCGCATCTCGCTCGCCGGGATCCGGCCGGTGATGCGGTCGGGCACCAACCGGCCGGCGCCGTCGCGGCCGGGCCGGAGGCCGATCTCGACCGAGTCGCCGTCGACCGACAGCACCACCGCGACCCGCCATTCGATCACGTCGTAGAGGGTCGGGACGTTGGCGAGCAGGGGCCCCCAGTCCCCGTCCATCTCGATCTCGGTGACCGGGCCGCGCCAGCCGCGCGCCGTGTCGAAGGCGATCAGCCCGTCCATCAGCGTCTTGCGGGCGAGGATCTGCATCTCCGGGTCGAGCGTGGTGCGCACCGAGAGGCCGGCGCTGTAGAGCTCGTCCTCGCCATACATGTTGATGAGCTCGCGCCGCACCTCCTCGGCGAAATAGCCGGCGACGCCCGTCGAGATGCCCCCGGTGCGCGCGATCGACTCCCCGTAATGGGCCGCGAAATAATCGGCGAAGGCGCCGTGGAAGGAGTCGGCCGCGAAGACCCGCGGCGCCTCCTCGGTGGTGATCACGCCGAGCGGCTCGGCCTTGGCGAGCTCGGCCTCCTCGGGCGTGACGTATCCGTCCTCGACCATGCGGTCGATCACGTAGTTGCGCCGCTCGAGCGCGCGCTCGGGGAAGCGGAACGGGTGGTAGTTGCTCGGCCCCTTGAGCACGGCGGCGAGGAGGGCGCACTCGGCGATCGACAGCTCGTGCACCGACTTGCCGAAATAGATGAGCGCGCCGGCCGCCACGCCATAGGCGCCGAGACCGAGATTCACCTCGTTCATATAGAGCTCGAGGATGCGGTCCTTGCTGTAGGCGTTCTCGATGCGGACAGCGAGGATCGCCTCCTGGATCTTGCGGTCCCAGGTCTGGTCGGAGGAGAGGAGGAAATTCTTCGCCACCTGCTGGGTGATCGTCGAGCCGCCGACCAGGCGTTCGTTGCTGCCATAGGACTGCACGTTCTGGATCGCGGCGCGGACGATGCCCATGAGGTCCACGCCCGAGTGGCGATAGAAATTCTGGTCCTCGACCGACACGAAGGCGTGGCGGAGGCGCTCGGGGATCGTCTCGATCGGCAGATACATCCGCCGCTCGCGCGCGAACTCTCCGATCAGCTCGCCGCCGGCCGTGTGGATGCGCGAGACCAGCGGCAGCTCGTACTGGGCGAGGGCGTCGTAGTCGGGGAGCTGGCTGGCCAGCCCGGACACGTACCAGGCAGTTCCGGCAGCGATCGTCAGGAAGAACACGGCGCTTCTTCTCTCAGGGGTGCGGCCGTCAGCCTTACGGACGCATGGACGCGAACAGGTTCATTCGGGGGCGCCCCTGCGAAGAGACGCCCGATCGTGCCGCCCCGCGGGCGGATGGGCCGGCGCTCACCCCCATCACCGCGCTCTGGGCGATCGCGGATACCATGAGCTCAACCCAAGCGGGCAATCGTCGAGATTCCTCGGCCTTGCCCCGATCTCGGCCCCGGCCGGTCACAATCGTGAGCCAGCGTGGTTGCCATACGAGCGCCCAGAATAACCTGCATCTGGGCCAATCTCCAATCCCGTTCTCTCGATCAGCCGGTACGTTCGCATGATCCTGTTGACAGCCTCTAACAAGTCCAGCGGAAGCGCGGCGGTTCCCGCCGATCGGCGCAATTCCGCGCCCGCCGAAACCGGATCGAACCCCGGCCCGACCCTCTACCGGCAGGAAGACGACCCCTTCCTCGACGGCGTGCTGCTCGACCTCACCGCCGAAAGCGCCCCGATCGAGGAGGCCCCGCCCGAGCCCATCCCGGAGGCCCCCCGGCCAGGGCCCGAAGTGGCGCCGGTCGCTCCCGACCTCATCGCGGACGAGCCGCTCGAGCCCGAGGCGAGCGAGCCCCGCCGCCGTTTCCGCGTCCCGGTGCTCGGCATCTCCCTCTTCGCCCTCTTCGTCGCCGCGGGCGCCGCCTACTCCTCGCTCCGCATGCCGATCGGCCCCGGCCCTGAGGCCACGCCGCCGGCCGCCGCCGAGCCCGCCGCGGGGGAGGGCGGCATCGTGACCGCCGACCTCGCCATCCCCGAGATCGACAAGTCGCAGGACCGCCTGCGGGAAACCGAGTGGCCGGCCCCGCCGCCGCTGGCGCCGATCCCGGGAGCGGTCTCCACCGCCGCCCTGCCGCCGCCCCCGATGCCGGCCGCCTCCGCGCCGTCGCCCGAGTTCACCGGCTCGATCCCGCCGCCGGCCGCCGCCGGCTCCGCGACGAGCGCGGTCGCCCGCACCGCGGTCAACATGCGGAGCGGCCCCGACCGCAACTCGCCGGTCGTCTCGATCGTCGCCGCCGGCACCCCGGTCGAGGTGCGGAGCTGCGATTTCTGGTGCGACGTGGTGGTCTCCGGCCAGTCCGGCTGGATCTACCAGGACTATCTCGACGGCCCGATCGAGCGCCGCGTCCAGTAGCCGGAGGCTAGGCCAAGCCGGAACCGGAGGCTAAACTGGCGGTTGAGCAAGAAGGCTCGCCGAGTCAGGGACTTCCGCCATGGCCCCGAGACCGTTCTGGAAGGGATACCTCAAGCTCCTCCTGGTGACCTGCCCGGTCACGCTGACCCCGGCCACCACCGAGGGCAAGAAGGTCAAGTTCCACACCCTCAACCGCGAGACCGGCAACCGCATCGAGAGCCGCTACGTCGACGCCGAGTCCGGCAAGCCGATCGACGAGGAGGACGAGGCCAAGGGCTACGAGCGCGGCGAGCAGGACTACGTCCTCCTCGACGACGACGAGATCCGCTCGGTGGCGCTGGAAAGCGCGCGCACCATCGACATCGACATCTTCGTGCCGCGGGATTCGATCGAGTGGGTCTGGTACGACAAGCCCCATTATCTCGTGCCCGACGGCGATGTCGGCGAAGAGGCCTTCGCCGTCATCCGCGAGGCGATGAACGCGACCGGGACGGTCGGCATCGCCCGCCTTGTCCTCTATCGCCGCGAGCGCGCCGTGATGCTCGAGCCGCGCGACAAGGGCATCGTCCTGTGGACGCTCCGCTACGGCGACGAAGTGCGCGAGCCGAAGGACTATTTCGCCGGCATCAAGGTCGAGGAGCCGGACGGCAAGCTGATGTCGCTGGTCACCAAGGTGATCGAGGAGCGGACCCGGCCGTGGAGCGCCAAGCTGGTCAAGGACCCCATCCAGGACGAGCTCCTCAAGATCATCGCCGACAAGCGGAAGGGCAAGAAGGTCGCCAGGCCCGAGGCCGCCGCCGAGCCCGCCCCCCCGCCGAGCAACGTCATCAACATCATGGACGCCCTCAAGAAGAGCATCGCCGCCGACAAGAAAACCAAGGCGAAATAGGCGAGGTTGGCAAACACCTCTTAACCTCCCCCTTGCGGGGAGGTCGAAATCGCGAAGCGATTTCGGGAGGGGGTGAGCCGGATGTTCGCTAAGGGAAGGAAGGACGCGGGCTTCGCCCGCTACCCCCTCCCGAAGCTGCTCGGCCAGAGGCCTCACACCTTCGACCTCCCCGCAAGGGCAGTATTACACTTGACAAACCCAGCCCCTAGAGGTTGTCGCTGCCCGTTCAATTGGCAGGGCTTTGCTTCTTGGCTCCGGCGCGGGCCAGCCTTCCCAGCTTCGTCTCAAAGCGACCCTTGTCCTCGTCCGCGCCGAGGCGACGAGCGACATTCACGAACGTGTCTTCGGGCCGCTGTTTGGCGGGCTTGGCGGTCCTAGGTCGAGCTGCGGATTTCTTGCCTCTGGTTTGCATACTTTGAGCCTATGCCCTCCAACATTCCCCGACAGCGACAGAAGCAAATCGTCAAAGGTGTGAAACTCGTCGGCACGGTTGAGGATCGCCGTTGCTAGGTGGATCGCATCCGGCGTCATCAGTTTGGTCCCGCCCTTTTGAGCGTAGTGGTCGCGGATGTCGTGGGCGATCTTAGCGACCTTGATGTCCATGCTGATGCGGTTAACACGCTTCAGCAGCTCGGCGAAGGCGTTCCCAACTCCTACCGGAATCTTCGATTCCAGCACCTCCACAATCGTCAGTGCCGATGTGCAAATGCGGACCTCACGGCGCTTCTGGCGCGAGATGATTTCACGCACGCCGTCCATCTCACCGGGCTTGCGCTGTTCGTCCCCGAGCCACGCGAGGAACAGGCAGCTGTCCCAATAGAAGAGCGGATTAGCGCCAGCCATTTTCGCGGAGCCTGCGAATGAAAACTTCACTGGGGACGCCGCCTGTCGCGTCGGGGGCGAGCCCGCGAAGATCGTCCCAGTCTGGCAACTCGGATTCCGGCGGGAACGGATCGATACCCGCTACCGCTATCTGATGTGGGAAGACCGCCTTGGCACGAAAATGCAAAGTCCCAGAGACCTCGACGCGACGACCGACTGCGGAGACGGCATCGTCGAGCAAGGAATTCGGAAAGCGACACGCGACCTTTCGAGGGCCGACCTCAGGATAGATGTGGAACAGGTTCGCGCCGGCGTGGACGTTGATCTGATCCAACATCCCCTCAACCGTCCCGTAGCACTCATCCGCAACCGCGAGCGCCCTTTCGACGCGTTGAGCGACCTCGGGCGTCAGGTCGAGCGCAACATCGTCAAACAAGAGCGTTGCGTTCTTGATCTGCTTGCCGACCGGCTTGGCGAGACTGCCAATGTCGTCCAGCAACTCGGCGTCAACGTCGAGGAGATCGTCGCCCGTGGTTATGGCTTCCGCAACGCGATGAAGGGACGCGATTATGAGATGACCGCTGGGCGGCTTCCCGCGAACGGCGTGCGCTTCGAGCGTGACCCGGATCGGGCTGGCATAGGACAGCGCCGCGATGCGAAAGCTGTTCCCGGGCGTCCCGTCATTTGCATCCTTATCGAGCTTGCTGACGGTTGCGCTCAGGCGCTGAAGCTCGGCGAGGAAAGCGTTGAAACGGACTTGTCCTTCGTCCTCGGGGAGCCCTTCGATTACCAGGGTGATGCGTTCGTTCTCGGCCATGATCCGCACCACAACGGTAACGCGCCTTAGCGCCCCAACGAGTCCCGGTACATCAGTCGCTTTCCGCTTGCGCCCTTTATGGCGGTGACCGTCCGGTTGCGGTCTCCAACGCCTAGTCCGACCCGATTGTTGTACCGGAAATCGAACTCCGCGAGATAGCGCTTCAGGTGCTGCGGGCTGACGTGATGGTAAACGCCAACGATCCCGCGCTTCATGATGGAGAAATAGCCTTCGATGGTATTCGTGTGCACCGGGCCGCGCACGTACTCCTTGATGCTGTGATTGACGGACTGATGCCCGGCGAACTCACGGCCGACGCGAGACCCGCCGTCATCGGTATAGACGGCGGATGCCTCGTGAATTTGCTCCTTCAGGATCGGCCGAAGGGTCTCGCCGGTGACGGTGGGCACGTGGTGAGAGCGGACGCGACCGCCACGCTCGACGAGGGATAGAACTACCTCTTTGCCGTATCCGCCGCCGACGCCGTGACGCTTGTGGGCGTGCTTGTTCTTCTCCTTGCCGCCGACATAGGTCTCATCGAACTCAACGGTCCGGCCTTCCCCACCCAGCGGTCCCTCTGGGTTCAACTCCCGCATGGATTCGCGAAGACGGTGGCTCATAAACCAAGCAGTCTTCAGGGTGACGCCGAGGGTCCGGTGAAGCTGGTTGCTGCTCACACCCTTCTTGCTGGCACACATGAGATAGGCGGCTTGAAACCACAGATGGAGCGGAACGTGGCTGTCCTCGAAAATGGTGCCTTTGCGGACGGTGAATTGGCCGCGGCAATCGTAGCATTTCCACAGCCCCAGCCGGACTGTGCCGTCCTTTCGTTTTACGCCCACTAGCTTGTTGATGCGGCCGGTCTCGCCGCAATGGGGACACACCGGACCGTTCGGCCACAGGATCGCTTCCAGCGCCACGGTCGCCGCCGCCTCGTCGTGAAAATAAGCTTCGCTGAGAACGCTCGCCATGGCTCACTCCCGTAGGATCGAACCTACCCATAGCGGCTGGGTTTGTCAAGTATAATAGTACCCCCGCAAGGGGGAGGTTAAGCATTGCAGCTTGACGGACAGGCCTAGCTCGCCTTGCGGCGCTTCGGCTCGGCCGCGGCACGCTTCGAGGCCGTCTTGCGCGCGGGCGCCTTCTTGCCCACGCCGCGCTCGGCCTTCGAGCCCGCCGCCTTCTTCTTGGCCGGCGCCTTCGCCCGGGTGCCGCCCGCGCTCTGCCGGAGCGCATCCATGAGGCTAACGACGTTGGTCGGCACCGGCTCGGCCGGGCGCTCCATCTCGCGGCCCTCGATCTTGGCCTTGACCAGCTCGGCCAGCGCCGCCTCGTAGCGGTCGTCGAACTTGGCCGGGTCGAAGCTGCCGCGCTTGGTCGAGATGATGTGCTCGGCGAGGTCGAGCATCTCCTTGCCGATCTTCACGTTCTTGATGTCGTCGAAAACGGTGTCGGCCTCGCGCACCTCGTAGTCGAAGTTGAGCGTGGTCGCCATGAGGCCGAGCTCGAAGGGCCGGATCAGCACCGTCCGCACCTTGCGGAAGAGAAGGGCCCGGGCGAGCGCGGCGACCCCTTCCTTCTTCAGCCCCTCGCGGATGAGGCCATAGGCCTTCAGCGACACCTCGTCCGCGGGCGTCAGATAATAGGGCCGGTCGAAATAGGCCTTGTCGATGTCCTCGACCTTCACGAACGCGTCCACCGACAGCGTCTTGTCGCCCTGCGGAATCGTGGCCGCGATCTCATCCGGCTCGAGCACGACATATTCGCCCTTGGCGACCTCGTAGCCCTTCACCTGCTCGTCTGAAGCCACGACCTTGCCCGTCTCCTGGTCGACGAACTGGCGGTTCACGCGGTGCCCCGTCGCCCGGTTGATCGTGTGGAAGCGGATCCGCTCCGCGGTCGAGGCCGCCGTGTGCAGCGCGACCGGGCAGGTCAGCTCGCCGATCTTGAGGAAACCCTTCCAGCTCGCACGCGGCGCCACGACTTGCTCCGTAACCCTGAGGTCAACCGGTATCCGGTCCCGACGTTCCCCCGCCGCGCCGCCGAGTTCAAGTGGGCAGCGCCGAATTGTGGAGCTAGGCCGGCAGCTGGACGAGCGGCTCCGACGTGCACGTGGTGAAGCGGAGGAAGCCGAACGGCCCGGTCGTGCTCTCGCACGAGCGGACGTTGACCGTCACCAGCAGCACGATGATCAGCGCAGCCCCCAGAAGCAGTACGGCGGTAGTCGTGTTCCTGCTCATAGCCCAACTCCCGAAAATCCAACTCTCAAAAGGCCTTGGCGTCGTGACCTCGACCGGTTCCTTCGCCAGCGCCATTCGCCACTAAGCTTCGCCTCAGCATTTGGTTCCGTGTACGGCCGCGCCCAAGTTGACGCGAGCCGGGGCGGGAAGCCGCAGCGTGCGGCGCTTTCGCGCCTCGCTCGGCGTGCTAAGCGAAGCCCAAAATCTGGAGCCCGCCATGCGGATCGTCGACATCGCCGAGATCACCCAGCCGATCGCCTCGCCGATCCGCAACGCCTATATCGACTTCTCGAAGATGACCGCGAGCCTCGTCGCCGTCGTTACCGATGTCGTGCGCGATGGCCGCAGAGTCGTCGGCTACGGCTTCAACTCGAACGGCCGCTACGGGCAGGGCGGCCTGATCCGCGAGCGCTTCCGCGATCGCGTGCTGCAGGCCGACCCCAAGTCGCTCATCGACGATGCCGGAACCAATCTCGACCCGGCGAAGATCTGGGCGGCGATGATGACCAACGAGAAGCCGGGCGGCCACGGCGAGCGTTCGGTCGCGGTCGGCACGATCGACATGGCGGTATGGGACGCCGTCGCCAAGATCGAGGGGAAGCCGCTCTTCCGCCTGCTCGCCGAGCGCCATGGCCGCGAGGCCAACCCGCGCGTCTTCGTTTACGCCGCTGGCGGCTACTATTATCCGGGCAAGGACGATACGGCGCTCCGCGCCGAAATGCGCTCCTATCTTCAGCGCGGTTACAATGTTGTGAAGATGAAGATCGGCGGCGCCAGCCTCGATGAAGACCGCCGCCGCATCGAGGCCGTTCTCGACGAGATCGGCGGCGAGGGGAAACTCGCCGTCGACGCCAATGGCCGCTTCGATC